>JAAFHX010000130.1 GCA_013297695.1 Rhodobacterales bacterium
CCTGACGTCGCTGCGCCCGGCGTCTGACCTTGCCCAGGGCAACTACTTCGGCATGCCCTCGGGGATCGCCTGGCAGAACTATGTCTACATCTTCACCGAAACGCCCATCGGGCAGTACATGATCAACTCGCTTTGGGTGACGATCCCGACCGTGATCGGTGCCGTGGGCCTGTCGCTGATGACCGGCTTTGCCCTGGCGGTCTACGGGTTTCGCGGCAACATCCTGATCTTCTTCATGTTCGTCGCGGGCAACTTCGTTCCGTTCCAGATCCTGATGGTGCCGGTGCGCGACATGACGCTGCAACTGGGGATGTATGACACCTGGTATGGCCTGGCGCTGTTCCACATCGCCTTCCAGACCGGCTTCTGCACCCTGTTCATGCGCAACTTCATCAAGGCCCTGCCGTTCGAGCTGATCGAGGCCGCGCGCGTCGAAGGCGTCGCCGAATGGCGCATCTTCTGGTTCATCGTGCTGCCCCTGATGCGCCCGGCCATCGCGGCCCTGTCGGTGCTGGTCTTCACCTTCATCTGGAACGATTTCTTCTGGGCCACCGTGCTGACCCAAGGGGTGGACAGCCAGCCGATCACGGCGGGGCTGTCCAGCCTGAACGGCCAGTGGATCGCACAGTGGCACCTCGTTTCGGCCGGGTCGATCCTGGCTGCCCTTCCCCCCGTCGCGATGTTCTTCCTGATGCAGAAGCACTTCATCGCGGGCCTTACTCTCGGAGCTGTGAAATGACGAAAATCGCCTTCATCGGGGCCGGATCGACGGTGTTCATGAAGAACATCGTCGGCGACGTGCTGCACAAGCCCGCCCTGCGGGATGCCACCATCGCGCTGATGGACATCGACGCGAAACGGCTGGACGAAAGCGCGCTGGTGGCACGCAAGCTGGTGGCCTCGCTTGGTGTGCCTGCCAAGGTGGAAACCCACCAAAACCAGCGCGCGGCGCTGGACGGGGCCGATTTCGTGATCGTGGCCTTCCAGATCGGCGGCTACAAACCCTGCACCGTCACGGATTTCGAGGTCCCGAAAGCCTATGGACTGCGCCAGACCATCGCCGATACTCTCGGGGTGGGGGGCATCATGCGCGGCCTGCGCACCGTTCCGCATCTGTGGAAGATCGCCGAAGACATGGCGGCCGTCTGCCCCGATGCGCTGATGCTGCAATACGTGAACCCGATGGCGATCAACACCTGGGCGCTGACCGCGCGCTACCCTGACCTGCGGCAGGTCGGCCTCTGCCATTCGGTACAGGGCACCGCTGCGGAACTCGCGCGCGATCTGAACATCCCGGTGTCCGACCTGCGCTACAAGGCGGCGGGCATCAACCACATGGCGTTTTACCTGAACTTCGAGGCGAAGAACCCCGACGGCAGCTACCGCGACCTTTACCCCGCCCTGCGCGAGGGCTACCGCGCCGGACGCATCCCGCTGGAAAGCGACTGGAACCCGCGCTGCCCCAACCTGGTGCGGTATGAGGCGATGATGCATCTGGGCTATTTCGTCACCGAAAGCAGCGAGCACTTCGCCGAATATGTGCCGTGGTTCATCAAGGAAGGTCGCGCCGACCTGATCGAACAGTTCCGCATCCCGCTGGACGAATACCCGGTGCGCTGCGAGGAGCAGATCGCGCGGTGGGCGGCGCAGGCGGAAAGCTATCGCACGGCGGCCACCATCGAGGTGAAGCCCAGCCATGAATACGCGGCGACGATCATGGATGCAGTCGTCACCGGTGAACCTGCCGTGATCTACGGCAATGTCACCAACAAGGGCTACATCCCGCAACTTCCCGGCGGGGCAGCGGTCGAGGTGCCCTGCCTTGTCGATGCGAACGGCATCCAGCCCAGCACCGTCACCGGCATTCCGCCACAACTGATCGCGCTCATGCGCACCAACCTGAATGTGCAGGAACTGACCGTCGCCGCCCTGATGGACCAGAACCGCGACCACATCTATCACGCCGCCATGCTCGATCCCCATACGGCGGCAGAACTTGACCTGCGCCAGATCCGCGCCCTGGTCGACGACCTGATCGCCGCCCATGGCGACTGGCTGCCTGACTGGCTGGCCCCCCGCAAGGCGGCCTGACCCCCCCCGTTCATCTTGGCACAAGTATCCCCGCCGGAGGCTCCCCACCCCTCCGCCAGAACCCAGGGCCGGACATGACCCGCCAGATCGCAGCACAGCCATGATCCGCCCCGACTGGATCGCCGTCGATTGGGGCACAACCCATCTGCGCGCCTTCGCCATGGGCAGCGCCGCAACACCGCTGGCCGAGGCCGTGTCGGACGACGGCATGGGCCGACTGGCGCGCGAGGCCTTCGAACCGGCACTCTTGCGGCTGGTGGGCGGCTGGCTCGACCCCGACCGCGTCATCCCGGTGGTCGCCTGCGGCATGGTCGGCAGCCGTCAGGGCTGGTTCGAGGCCCCCTACCGCACCGTTCCCTGCCCGGCCCTGGATGCGGGCGGCATGGTCCAGGTGCCGGTGACCGACCCGCGCCTGACCGTGCGGATCGTGCCGGGTCTGAACCAGATCTCGCCCCCCGACGTGATGCGGGGCGAGGAAACGCAGATCGCGGGTGCCCTTGCGCTGAACCCGGGCTTTGACGGTGTGCTCTGCCTGCCCGGCACGCATTCCAAATGGGCGCAGGTTTCGGCAGCCGAGGTCGTCAGCTTCCAGACCTTCATGACCGGCGAGATGTTCGCGCTGCTGTCCGAACAGTCGGTCCTGCGCCACGGGATGACCGAACCGGGCTGGGACGATGCCGCCTTCGATGCGGCGCTGTCGGAAACCCTGTCGCGCCCGGAACGGATCGGTGCGCGGCTGTTCGGCCTGCGCGCCGAAGGGCTGATCGCCGGACTGGCCCCGGGTGTGGCAAGGGCGCGGCTGTCGGGCCTGCTGATCGGGCTGGAACTGGCGGGGTCGCGGGCCTACTGGCTGGGTCAGCCCGTGCTGATCGTGGGCGCGGCCCGGCTGTCGGCGCTGTATTCCCGCGCGCTTGCGGCGCAGGGCGTGGCCACCCGGCAGCTCTCTGCGACCGAAACCGTGCTGGCCGGTCTTGCCGCCGCCCGCACCCGCATGCTGGAGACCAGCCCATGACCCGCCCCCTGATCGCCATCCTGCGCGGCATCACGCCGCCCGAGGCGCTGCCGGTGACCGAGGCGCTGATCGCGGCCGGGATCACCAGCATCGAGGTGCCGCTGAACTCGCCCGATCCGTTGCGCTCCATCGCCGCCATGGCGCGCGGCTTCGAAGGCCGCGCCACCATCGGCGCGGGCACGGTGCTGACCTTGGATCAGGTGCAGGCCGTGCGCAACGCGGGTGGCACGCTGATCGTCTCGCCGAACTGCGACCCGCGGGTGATCGCCGCCACCAGGGCCGCCGCGATGCAAAGCTGGCCCGGCGTGATGACCCCGACCGAATGTTTCGCGGCCCTCGCCGCCGGGGCCGATGGCCTGAAAATCTTTCCTGCCTCGCTGATCGGCCCCGAAGGCGTCAAGGCGATCCGCGCCGTCCTGCCGCCCGGCACACGGGTTTACGCCGTGGGCGGGGCAGGTCCGTCCAACTTCGCGCAGTGGCGCGCCGCAGGGGCCGACGGCTTCGGCATCGGCACCGCCCTTTACACCCCCGGCCTGTCTGTGGCCGAAGTCGCCGGCCGCGCAGCCACCATCGTCGCCGCCTACGACGGGGCTTGCGCCTGACCCTTGCCGCCCCGTGCCCTCCCCTTCTTCATCTTGGGCCAAATATCCCACGGGGGCGCGGGGGTGTGAAACCCCCGCCTCTCTGCCGAAACACCCTCCCCTTCCGCGCAGGACATCCCTGACATGAAACGCACCCTTGGCGTCTGCTATTACCCTGAACACTGGCCCGACGCACAATGGGCCAAGGATGCGGCCCGGATGGCGGCACTCGGCCTGACCTGGGTCCGGATCGCCGAGTTCGCCTGGAGCCGGATGGAACCCGAACCGGGGCGGATGGACTGGGGCTGGCTGGATCGCGCGATTGCCATCCTTGGCGCAGCGGGGCTGAAGGTGGTGCTGGGCACGCCGACCGCCACGCCGCCGCGCTGGATGCTGACGCGCCACCCCGACATGCTGGCGATGGATGCGCAAGGCCGCCCGCGCGGCTTCGGCTCGCGCCGCCACTATTGCTTCAGCCATCGCGGCTATCGTGCCGAATGCGCCCGCATCGTCACACTGATGGCCGAACGCTATGGCGGCAACCCGCATGTGGCCGCCTGGCAGACCGACAACGAATACGGCTGCCATGACACCGTGCTCAGCTATTCCCCGGCGGCGGCGGCGGCCTTCCGCGACTGGCTGGCGCAGAAGTACCAAAGCCCGCAGGCGCTGAACCGGGCCTGGGGCAATGTGTTCTGGTCGATGGACTATGCCGGTTTCGACGAGATCGGCCTGCCGAACCTGACGGTGACGGAAGCCAACCCGAGCCACGTGATGGATTTCCGCCGCTTTGCCAGTGACGAGGTGGCAGGGTTCAACCGCCTGCAGACCGACATCATCCGCCGCCATTCCGCCGCCCCCATCGCACACAACTACATGGGGCGGATCACCGAGTTCGACCATTTCGCCACCGGGGCAGACCTCGATATCGCAAGCTGGGACAGCTATCCGCTCGGCTTTCTCTCCGACCGGCTGGAGGCGAGCGCAGAGCACAAGCGCGCCTTCGTGCGGCAGGGCGACCCGGATTTCCAGGCGTTTCACCATGACCTCTACCGGGCTGTCGGGAGGGGCCGCTGGTGGATCATGGAACAGCAGCCGGGGCCGGTGAACTGGGCCCCCTACAACCCCGACCCGCTGCCCGGGATGGCGCGGCTCTGGGCCTGGGAGGCCTTTGCCCATGGGGCCGAGGCGGTGTGCTATTTCCGCTGGCGGCAGGCCCCCTTTGCGCAGGAACAGATGCATGCGGGCCTGTTGCGCCCGGACTCTGCGCCCGCCCCGGCCTTTGACGAGGCGGCGCAGGTGGCGCGCGAACTGGCCGCGATGCCCGATGTGGCGGGCACGGCGGCCCCGGTGGCGCTGGTGTTCGACTATGCATCGGCCTGGGCTTGGGCCACGCAACCGCAGGGCCGCGATTTCGACTATTTCCGGCTGGTCTTCCACTTCTACAGGGGGCTGCGGGAACTGGGCCTGTCGGTCGACATCATCCCGCCGGATACCGCCGACCTCAGCCCTTGGAAGGTGGTCGTTGCCCCCGGCGTCGCCACGCTGCCGCCCGCCTTCCTGGCGGCGCTGGAGCGGTTCGGGGGCATCGCCCTGATCGGCCCGCGCAGCAACTCCAAGACCGCCGATTTCGCGACGCCGGTGCCCTTGCCGCCGAACCTTCCGGGGCTCGACTGCACCGTGGCGCGGGTGGAAAGCCTGCCGCCGGACGTGCCGGTCCCGCTGGACGGTGGCGGGGCCTTCCTGCACTGGCGCGAAAAGCTGGAAGGGAATGATGTTCTTGAACGCGCCCGGGACGGCGTGCCTGCGGTGATGGCGGCAGGTTCCATCCGCTACCTTGGCGGCTGGCCGGATGACGCGGCGCGCTATCGCCTGCTGGCAGCCGCCTGCGATGACGCAGGGGTTCCCACCGAGACGATGAACGGCCCCCTGCGCCGCCGCGATGCGGGGGGCGTCAGGTTCTACTTCAACTACGGGGCCGAGCCTGTGACGCATCGAGGCATCACCGTGCCTGCCGCCGGGGTGCACTGGTCACCTCGCTGACCCTTTCCCGCCCAGATGGGTGTGGTGGAAGGCGTCCGGGTATTTGAGCCCGTAGCCCACGGCCCGGTCCATCCCGATATGGGCCAGCCAGATGAACGCGAGGGCCGCCCCCAAAGGCGAAGCCAGCCAGAAGGCGGCGGCCCCGAGCACGGCGGGCAGGGCATAGCTGTGGCCAAGGTTGTAGAGCGCCGCGCCGATGCGCGGCCCCGCCAGATACCCCAGCATGACCAGATCGGGCACCAGCAGCAGCGCGGCGAAAAGCCACCAGCCTTTCCCGGTCTGCGCATAGGCTGCCATGGCGGCGGCCAGCATCGCCAGCCCTTCCAGCCGCAGGATCGCGCGCGGCGCGCCGATGACGGTATTGGTCTGCATGGTCCTGATCCCTTTCCCAAGATGTAAAAGGACCATAACGCGGCGCGCGGCATGAAACGATTGTCCAAAGCCGTCCATCGGCTCATAAGAAATGGATGAACCCGCCCCGCCCCTCCTGGGACATGTACCAGACCTTCCTTGCCGTGCTGCGCACGGGCAGCCTGTCGGCGGCGGCGCGCGATCTGGGCCTGTCGCAGCCCACCGCGCGGCGGCATGTCGAGGCGCTGGAACAGGCGCTTGGCGCGGTGCTGTTCACCCGCTCGGCCACCGGCCTGCTGCCCACCGATGCCGCCCGCGCCGCCCTGCCCCTGGCCGAAGAGATGCAGGCGAGCGCCCGCGCGCTGGAACGCAGCCTGTCGGCACAGGCCGGTCCGGTGGCGGGCCGCGTGCGTGTGACGGCCAGCCTCGTGATGAGCGCCGAAGTCCTGCCACCGATCATCGCCGGGCTGGCCGAAAGCCACCCCGGCCTGACGGTCGAGCTGTCGGCGACCAACGCCGTTGAAAACCTGCGCCGCCGCGATGCCGATATCGCCCTGCGGGTCACCCGGCCGGTGCAGGACGGGCTGGTGGCGCGCAAGCTGGGCGAGGCGGAGTTGGGGCTCTACGCAAGCGAAGGCTATGCGCGGGCACGGGGCCTGCCCGAAACACCGGCAGCTCTGCGGGGACATGCCCTGATCGGCGAGGACCGGGGTCAGGCGTTCGACGCGGCATTGGCTGCGGCAGGCATCGATGCCAGGGCGCTGCGCTTTGCGGTCCGCAGCGACAACGATGCGGTGCAACTGGCCCTGTTGCGCGCGGGCGCGGGCATCGGGGTATGTCAGGTGCCGCTTGCGCTGCGGCAGGGCCTTGTCCGGGTTTTGCCCGCCTTTCACGCGGCGCTGCCGGTCTGGCTGGTGACGCACGAGGACCTGCGCAGGGTTCCGCGCGTCCGGGCTGTGTTCGACCACCTGGCCAAAGGCTGCGCCGCCTATCTGGACGGTCGCTGACGCCGGAAGACCGGGGGCGCGCCCGCATGGCCGGGAACAATCGGCCATTGCCGCGAAACCTGCCTTGCCGGCATCCTTCCGACCGCACATGGTCGCTGCAACGCGCGCGATCCGACACAGCCGGAACCCGTTCTGTACAGGCCTGGGGATGCCTGGCGATATGCGCCACCCGCTGCATCCGCCGCCAGAACCCTGTCGGACGGGACCGCTGCAGGCGTCGGACCCGCACCCGATTTTCCATACCGGATCGGGCACTTCAAAGGGCCTTCCGGCCATGCTCCCGATCTTGACCCTGCCGGCGCTGAACCTCGTCGGCGACGGACCAGGCGACGGGCCGGTGACGTTCGACACGCCCCACGGACCGGTCAGGGCCGACGGGGGCCCGGTCAGTCGCGCCGCGCGACGCGGTTCGTCAGGCCGCGCGTCACCAGATAGGCCGGCAAAGCCAGGATCAGCGCGAAGAACAGCGCATGAAGCAGGTGCACCTGGTGCAGCGCGATGCCTTGGTAAATCAGGTCCGCCGCCACCGCGATCAGGAACAGCCGCCCCACATCAGCCCAGCCTTCGCGCAAAAGCTGGCGGCGCGCCACCGGCCCGCCAGACAGCGCGCGGCGGAACGCGGGCGTGCGGCCCGCAGCCGCATCCTGCAACCCGGCGCGGATGCCCAGCACCGCAGCCACGACCGGCTGAAGGATCAGCCGAAAGGCAAGTGGCCCATGCCACGCCTGGTCGATGGCGTCGCGCAACCCGGTGATGATGTCGGACATCGCTTTCCCCTCCCCCGGTTTTCCCCGTGTCTTCCGCGAACTGCAGGAACGCTGCAAGACCTGCGTCCGGCGACCACCGCGAAGATGGCACTTGAAGGCAAGTCGGCAATGCCGGATGTTCGCGCGTCAAGAAAGGATCGCCGATGTTCGGACAGCGCTTTGCCACCCGGATCAACTCGTTCGCGTCGGATGCCGCAGGCTACTGGCCCGGGCTGGCGGGCAAGCCCTCGCTTGCCCAGATGATCCGCCGCGCAGCGACCGTGCCGGGTCTGAGCGAACTGGACCTGAACTATCCCGATCATGCCTCGGGCAACCCCGCCGAGGTGGCGGCGCTGGTGGCCGATTGCGGACTGGCGCTGAACGGATTGGCGATGCGCTATTACACCAACCCGGCCTTCAAGCGCGGGGCCTTCACCAACCCGGACGCCGCCGTGCGTCGCGAGGCGATCGACCTGACAAGGCACGGCATCGATGCTGCCCGCGCGATGGGTGCGCCGATGATGACCCTGTGGCTTGGGCAGGACGGGTACGACTATGCCTTTCAATGCGATTATGCCCGGCTCTGGGCGGACGAGATCGCAGGCATCGCCGAGGTCGCCGCGCATGACCCCGATTGCCTGGTCAGCATCGAATACAAGCCCAACGAACCCAGGGCCTACAGCCTGCTGAAGGATGCCGCGACCACGCTGATCGCCATCGACGAGGTGGGGGCTGCCAATCTGGGCGTGACGCTGGACTTCGCCCATTCCCTCTATGCCGATGAACAGCCCGCCTGTGCCGCCGCGATGATCCAGCGCCGGTCGCGCCTGCTGGGGCTGCATCTGAACGACGGCTACGCCAAGCGCGACGACGGGCTGATGGTGGGCGCGGTCCATCCTCAGGCCACGCTGGAACTGCTGCACGAGGTGCATCGTGGCGGGTATGACGGCGCGATCTATTTCGACACCTTTCCCGATGCCTCGGGCCTTGATCCGGTGGCGGAATGCGCGGCCAACATCCGCACCGTGCGGCAGATGCTGCAGGCCGTGGATGCGTTGGACCGCGACAACCGCCTGGCCGAGGCGCAGGCGCGGCAGGACCCGGTTGCCGCACTGCAGATCGCCGGGGCGGCCCTGACCGGGCAGCGGACCGGGGACTGACCGGCGATGCCCGATCCGCTTGGCGAACCGGTCGTGCTGGTTGTGGGCAGCCTGCACCACGATATCCTGATCGAAGCCGACCACCTGCCCCGCCGGGATGAGACGGCAGTGGGCCGCCGCTGGTATCCCAAATTCGGCGGCAAGGGCGGCAATCAGGCAGTGGCCGCCGCGCGGGCCGGGGTGACCGCGCGGATGTGCGGCGCGGTCGGGCGCGACGGGTTCGGAACCTTTCTGCTGGCGGCGCTGGACGCAGGGCGGGTTGACCGCAGGTTTGTCGTGGAAATCGACGGTGCAGGCTCGGGGATGAGCGTGGCCGTGCAGGACGCGGGCGGCGACTATGCCGCCACCATCGTGTCGGGGGCGAACCTGCGGATCGACCCGGCACTTCTGGCCGATGACCGACCGTGGTCGGGCGCGGCCGTGCTGGTCCTGCAGAACGAGGTGCCCGAGGCGGTGAACCTTGCCGCCGCCGCCCAGGCGCGCCGGCGCGGTATCCGCACCCTGCTGAACGCCGCCCCTGCCCGGCCCCTGCACCCCGAGTTGCGGGGGCTGGTCGATCTGCTGATCGTCAACGCGGTCGAGGCCGAGATGATGGGCAGCGCCCCGGTGACCGATCTGGCCTCGGCGCTGGAGGGCGCGCGTCGGCTGTCCGCCGGGTTTGCAAGCGTGATCGTGACTGCCGGCGCACAGGGGCTGGCAGCCTGCACGTCCATGGGGGATCAGTTCACCCTGCCTGCCCGCAGGGTTGCCGTGGTCAGCAGCCACGGCGCGGGCGATGCCTTCACGGGCACGCTGGCGGCTGCACTGGCACGGGGGAGCCCGCTGTGCGACGCCGCAGCGATTGCTTCGGATGCCGCGGCCCGGCATGTATCGGCCCCGGCGCCCGGGTAGGGGTGCCACGCAAAGGGCCGCCGCTTGCGCCACGACCGTAGGGTGCGTGCTTGCACGCACCGCCCGCCGCGCGCCTGCACCCTCGGCACGATCCGGCGTCTGTCCCCGCACCGCCCTGGCCAGGAACGAACCGGCCTCCTTCTTCCGCCGTACAGGCTTCGATCAGGTCGCGCTATCAAAAAAGGCCGCCCCTTCCGGGACGGCCCTGCCCGTAGGGTGCGTGCTTGCACGCACCGCCCGGCACTCAGGCGATGATCTTCGACACGACGCCTGCGCCGACGGTGCGGCCGCCTTCGCGGATGGCGAAGCGGAGTTTTTCTTCCATCGCGATGGGGGCGATCAGTTCGACGTTGAACTTCAGGTTGTCGCCCGGCATCACCATCTCGGTGCCTTCGGGCAACTGGACCGTGCCGGTCACGTCGGTCGTGCGGAAGTAGAACTGCGGCCGGTAGTTGGCGAAGAACGGCGTGTGCCGCCCGCCCTCTTCCTTCGTCAGGATATAGGCTTCCGCCTCGAACTTGGTGTGCGGCTTGACCGAGCCGGGCTTGCACAGCACCTGGCCGCGCTCGATCCCGTCACGTTCCACGCCGCGCAGCAGAAGGCCCACGTTGTCGCCCGCCTCGCCCTGATCCAGAAGCTTGCGGAACATCTCGACCCCGGTGCAGACGGTCTTCTTGTTCGGGCGCAGGCCGACGATCTCGACCTCCTCGCCGACCTTGACCACGCCGCGCTCGATCCGGCCCGTGGCCACCGTGCCGCGACCCGAGATCGAGAACACGTCTTCGACCGGCATCAGGAAGGGCTGGTCCACCGCCCGCGCGGGCGTCGGGATATAGGCATCCACCGCCGCGATCAGCTCGCGGATCGACGTCTCGCCGATTTCCGGACGGGTGCCGTTCATCGCGTGCAGCGCGCTGCCCTTGACGATCGGAATGTCGTCGCCGGGATAGTCGTAGGAGGACAGAAGCTCGCGCACCTCCATCTCGACCAGTTCCAGCAGTTCCTCGTCATCAACCTGGTCGACCTTGTTCAGGTAGACGACCATGAAGGGAATGCCGACCTGACGGCCCAGCAGGATATGCTCGCGCGTCTGGGGCATCGGGCCGTCGGCCGCGTTCACCACCAGGATCGCGCCGTCCATCTGCGCGGCACCGGTGATCATGTTCTTCACATAGTCGGCGTGGCCGGGGCAGTCGACATGCGCATAGTGCCGCGTCGCCGATTCGTATTCCACATGCGCGGTCGAGATCGTGATCCCCCGCGCCCGCTCTTCCGGAGC
>JAAFHX010000131.1:0-6529 GCA_013297695.1 Rhodobacterales bacterium
CGAAGTGCGGGTCGAACCGCAGGAACAGTCGGGCATCCTGTCGCTGGTGTCGCTGTGGCTGCCCTTCCTCGTGCTGATCGGCATCTGGATTTTCTTCATGAACCGGATGCAGGGCGGCGGGCGCGGCGGGGCCATGGGCTTTGGCAAGTCGCGCGCCAAGCTGCTGACCGAAAAGCAGGGCCGCGTGACGTTTGACGACGTGGCCGGCATCGACGAGGCCAAGGAAGAGCTTGAGGAGATCGTCGAATTCCTGCGCAACCCGCAGAAATTCAGCCGCTTGGGCGGAAAAATTCCGAAAGGCGCGCTGCTGGTCGGCCCGCCCGGCACCGGGAAAACCCTGCTGGCGCGCGCCATCGCGGGCGAGGCCGGCGTGCCGTTCTTCACCATCTCGGGTTCCGATTTCGTGGAAATGTTCGTGGGCGTGGGCGCATCCCGTGTGCGCGACATGTTCGAACAGGCCAAGAAGAACGCGCCCTGCATCGTCTTCATCGACGAGATCGACGCCGTGGGCCGGGCGCGCGGCGTGGGCATCGGCGGCGGCAATGACGAACGCGAACAGACGCTGAACCAGCTTCTGGTGGAAATGGACGGGTTCGAGGCCAACGAGGGCGTCATCATCGTGGCCGCGACCAACCGCAAGGACGTGCTCGACCCCGCGCTGCTGCGCCCGGGCCGGTTCGACCGGACCATCCATGTGCCCAACCCCGACATCAAGGGCCGCGAGAAGATTCTGAACGTGCATGCCCGCAAGACCCCGCTTGGGCCGGACGTGGACCTGCGGCTGATCGCGCGCGGCACGCCCGGCTTTTCGGGGGCCGACCTGATGAACCTGGTGAACGAGGCGGCGCTGCTGGCCGCCCGCGTGGGCCGTCGGTTCGTCACGATGGACGATTTCGAGAATGCCAAGGACAAGGTGATGATGGGGGCGGAACGCCGCAGCATGGTGCTGACCGCCGACCAGAAGGAAAAGACCGCCTATCACGAGGCCGGCCACGCCATCGTCGGCATGAACATGCCGAAGTGTGATCCGGTGTACAAAGCCACGATCATCCCGCGCGGCGGTGCCCTGGGCATGGTGGTCAGCCTGCCCGAGATGGACCGGCTGAACATGCACAAGGACGAAGGCAAGCAGAAGATCGCCATGACCATGGCCGGCAAGGCGGCCGAGATCATCAAGTACGGGGCCGAAGGCGTGTCGTCGGGGCCTGCGGGCGATATCCAGCAGGCGTCGGCGCTGGCTCGGGCGATGGTGATGCGGTGGGGCATGTCGGATGCGGTCGGCAACATCGACTATGCCGAGGCGCATGAAGGCTATCAGGGCAATACCGCCGGCTTCAGCGTATCGGCCGATACCAAGACGCTGATCGAGTCCGAGGTAAAGCGCTTGATCGACGAGGGCTATGACACCGCCTATCGCGTGCTGACCGAAAAGGCCGAAGATTTCGAGCGGCTTGCCAAGGGCCTGCTGGAGTATGAAACGCTGACCGGCGACCAGATCCGCAAGGTGGTTGCGGGCGAGGCGCTGGACAGCCCGGACGAGGATACCCCGTCGTCGGGCGGCGGCACACCCAGCCTGCTGTCGATCCCCAAGACCAAGCCCAAGGTCGTGCGCCCCGAACCCGGGCTGGAACCGGAACCCTCGGCCTGAGCGTCCTGATCCCGATGCAGCAGGACTGGAACCCCGAAACCTATGCCAGGTTTCGGGGTTTGCGTTTGCGCCCGGCGCTGGACCTGATGGCGCAGGTCGGGCCACTGCCTGCGGGGGCGGTGGTCGATCTGGGCTGTGGCGACGGGGCGGCGGGGGCGGCACTGGCCGCGCGGTTTGCAGGGCACGAGGTGATCGGCGTCGATTCCTCCGCGGCCATGCTGGCGGCGGTCGAAGACGGCATCTATACGGCGCTGGTCAAGGATGACGCCGCCCTGTGGCGACCTGACCGGCCCGTGGCGCTGATCTTTTCCAATGCCGCCCTGCACTGGGTGCCCGACCATGACCACCTGATGCCACGGCTTGCGGGCCTGCTGGTGCCCGGCGGGGTGCTGGCGGTGCAGATGCCGCGCCAGACCGGCGCGCCGTCGCACCGGTTCCTGCGCGACATTGCGGCGTCGATGTTCCCCGACCGGTTCGACGGCACGCCGACGGTGCCAGAGGTGAAGCGTGCCGAAACCTACTGGCGGATGCTGTCGCCCTTTGGCGCGGTGACCGCCTGGGAAACCGAGTACATCCAGCGGCTGGACCCTGCGCCCGAAGGCCACCCGGTGCGGTTTTTCACCCAAAGCACCGCGATGCGCCCGATCCTTGACCGGCTGAGGCCCGACGAGGCGCAGGACTTCATCCATGCCTATGAGGCCGCCCTTGGCGCGGCCTATCCGCTGCTGCCCGATGGCGCGGCCCTGTTCCCGTTCCGCCGCCTGTTCTTCACCCTGAAGGTCTGAGATGCCCGCGCTGATCCCCACGACGTTTACCGGCCGCATCACCTGGCTGGGGCTGGTCCCCGACCGCAGCCAAGGGCTGGTTGCGCAGGCGGTGAACAGCATGGAGGTGCGGTTCGACGGACCGGCGGGCGAAACCCATGGCGGGCTGACGCGCCTGTCATGCAGCCGGGTGACGGCGCAGTATCCGAAGAACACCGTGATCCGGAACGTGCGCCAGCTTTCGGTGCTGGACGCCGGGGACCTTGCGGCCATCGCCGCCGCGATGGGCATCGAGCGGTTGAACCCGGGGCTTGTCGGTGCCTCGATGGTGATCGAAGGGATACCCGATTTCAGCCACATACCGCCGTCGTCGCGCCTGCAGGCAGAAGGCGGCGCGACGCTGGTCGTCGACATGGAAAACCGCCCCTGCACCCTGCCTGCCAAGCCCATCGACGCCGCCCTTCCCGGCAAGGGCCGTGCCTTCAAACCCGCCGCCGCCGGGCGGCGCGGCGTCACGGCCTGGGTGGAACGCGAAGGCACCTTGACCCTTGGCGAAACGGTGCGCCTGCATGTTCCCGACCAACCCGTCTGGGCGCATCTGGACACCGCCCGGCGCGGCTGACATCGCCTCGCCACGATTTTCTGCCAACGCGCCGATGTTTCCGATCGGAAACCCGGTCTGGCGAATTTCGTGCCGGATGGGTCGGAAACCCGCCTTCCGCCGCCGCCGCTTGTCGCTAACAGGGACGCAACCGGGGCCGTGCCCCTAGCGCGAGGGAAAGATCATGGCCGTCAAGACCGATATCGAGATTGCACGCGAGGCGCAGAAAAAGCCGATCCTGGACATCGGGGCCAAGCTGGGCATCCCGTCCGAGCATCTGCTGCCCTATGGTCATGACAAGGCCAAGATCGGGCAAGAGTTCATCAAGGGTCTGGAAAGCCGCCCGATGGGCAAGCTTATCCTGGTGACGGCGATCAACCCCACCCCGGCGGGCGAGGGCAAGACCACGACCACCGTGGGTCTGGGCGACGGGCTGAACCGCATCGGCAAGAAGGCCGTGGTCTGCATCCGCGAGGCCAGCCTTGGCCCGAACTTTGGGATGAAGGGCGGGGCGGCGGGCGGCGGCTATGCCCAGGTCGTGCCGATGGAAGAGATGAACCTGCATTTCACCGGCGACTTCCACGCCATTACCAGCGCCCACAACCTGCTGTCGGCGATGATCGACAACCACATCTACTGGGGCAATACCCTCGACATCGACGAGCGTCGCATCGTCTGGCGGCGCGTGATGGACATGAACGACCGCGCGCTGCGCGATATCGTGGTGTCGCTTGGCGGCGTGTCGAACGGCTTTCCGCGCCAGACCGGGTTCGACATCACCGTGGCCTCGGAAGTCATGGCGATCCTGTGCCTGTCGAAGGACCTGGCCGATCTGGAAAAGCGGCTGGGCGATATCGTCGTGGCCTATACCCGCGAGAAAAAGCCGGTCTACTGCCGCGACATCAAGGCCGATGGTGCGATGACGGTCCTGCTGAAGGACGCGATGCAGCCGAACCTGGTGCAGACGCTGGAAAACAACCCGGCCTTCGTGCATGGCGGGCCGTTTGCCAACATCGCGCATGGCTGCAACTCGGTCATCGCGACCACCACGGCGCTGCGGCTGGGCGAATATGTGGTGACCGAAGCCGGGTTCGGCGCCGACCTGGGGGCCGAAAAGTTCTTTGACATCAAATGCCGCAAGGCCGGGCTGAAGCCTTCGGCCGCCGTGATCGTGGCCACCGTGCGCGCGATGAAGATGAACGGCGGCGTCGCCAAGGCCGACCTGGGCACCGAGAATGTGGCCGCCGTGCAGAACGGCTGCGCCAACCTGGGCCGTCATATCGCCAACGTGAAGGGGTTCGGCGTGCCGGTGGTGGTGGCGATCAACCACTTCTACAGCGACACCGATGCCGAGGTGGCCGCCGTCAAGGCCTATGTCGCCGAACAGGGGGCCGAAGCGATCCTGTGCAAGCATTGGGCGCAAGGCAGTGCGGGGATCGAGGAACTGGCGCACAAGGTCGTGGCGCTGGCCGAAGGCGGCACCGCCGATTTCAAGCCGCTTTACCCCGACGAGATGGGCCTGTTCCAGAAGATCGAGGCGATTGCGAAAGGCATCTACCGCGCTGACGGGGTGGAGGCCGACCGGTCGATCCGCGACCAGTTGAAAACCTGGGAAGCCGCCGGGTATGGCCATCTGCCGATCTGCGTGGCCAAGACGCAGTATTCCTTTACCACCGACCCGAACATGCGCGGCGCACCGACCGGGTTCACCATTCCGGTGCGCGAGGTGCGCCTTTCGGCAGGGGCCGGGTTCATCGTGGCGATCTGCGGCGAGATCATGACGATGCCGGGCCTGCCCAAGGTGCCTTCGGCCGAGGTGATCCGGCTGAACGATCAGGGCCATGTGGAAGGGCTGTTCTGACAGGGTGACGCGTTGCAGGGCGCGGGTCCGCGCCCTATGTCGCGGGCAGACCTGAACGCCGGAGTGCCCTGCCATGAAGACCCCCGCAGACTGCGCAACGATGACCGACATCCGGGCCGAGATCGACCGCGTCGACAAGGAACTCGTCGCGCTGTTCGCGGCCCGCGCGGCCTATATCGACCGCGCGGGCGAGATCAAGGCGACCGTCGGCCTGCCCGCGCGCATCACTTCGCGGGTCGAGGAGGTGGTGGCGAACGTGCGCCGCCATGCCGTGGCGCAGGGGTTGCCGCCGGAACTGGTGGAAAAACTGTGGCGGCGGCTGATCGACTGGTCGATTGCCCGCGAGGAATCCGTGCTGGGGCCGGATTCGCTTCGAGAGGAAAAGTGACATGACGGCTGTGGTGATCGACGGCAAGGCCTTTGCGGCCCGCGTGCGTGGGCAGGTCGCCGCCCATGTGGCGCGCCTGCGCGAGGAACACGGGCTGCAGCCCGGTCTGGCCGTGGTGCTGGTGGGCGAGGATCCCGCAAGCCAGGTCTATGTGCGCAACAAGGGCACCCAGACCGCCGAGGCGGGGATGGCGAGTTTCGAGCACAGGCTGCCCGCCGATACCTCCGAGGCCGACCTGCTGGCGCTGATTGCGCGGCTGAACGCCAGCCCGGCAGTGCATGGCATTCTGGTGCAGCTTCCGCTGCCGAAACATCTGGACAGCGATCTGGTCATCAACAGCATCGACCCGGCCAAGGATGTGGACGGGTTCCATATCTCGAACGTCGGGCTGCTGGGCACGGGGCAGAAGTCGATGGTGCCCTGCACGCCGCTTGGCTGTCTGATGATGCTGCGCGACCATCATGGGTCGATTGCGGGAATGAACGCTGTGGTGGTGGGGCGGTCCAACATCGTCGGCAAGCCGATGGCGCAACTGCTGCTGGGCGACAGTTGCACCGTGACCATCGCCCATTCGCGCACCCGCGATCTGGCGGCGGTTTGCCGGGGGGCGGATATCCTGGTGGCCGCCGTGGGCCGGCCCGAGATGATCCCCGGCGACTGGGTGAAACCCGGCGCGACGGTGGTCGACGTGGGCATCAACCGGGTGGAGCGCGACGGCAAGATGCGGCTGGTCGGCGACGTGGATTACGCCGGTTGCGCCGCCGTGGCGGGCGCGATCACCCCGGTGCCGGGCGGGGTGGGGCCGATGACCATCGCCTGCCTTCTGGCCAACACGCTGACCGCCTGCTGCCGCGCGAAGGGGCTTCCGGAGCCCGAGGGGCTGACGGCCTGAGCGGGGGGTCAGGGGCGCTGCCCCCCTTGGCCTTGCGGCCAATTCCCCCCGGCAGGAGGAGGCTGTCTGCCTCCTCCTGCACCTCCTCCGAGGATATTTTCAAACGGAAGATGGCAAGGGGTCAGCGCGGCATCGGAAAAGCCAGCGCCCGCGTGCCGGTCAGGATCGCCAGCGCGCCCGGCCCCATCAGGTCGGCCAGCGCCGGGTCGGTGCAGCGCAGGCCGCCGGTATAGGCGCCATAGGCGGGCAGGACCAGGCGCGACCGGTTCAGCAGGAAACAGGGGCGGCTGCGCCCGGCAAGGCTGGCCTTTGGGTGGAAGTGGCCTGAAACCTCGCCCTCCGCCTGCGGTTCGGCGATGTGGCGGAAGGTCAGGG
>JAAFHX010000131.1:6539-11024 GCA_013297695.1 Rhodobacterales bacterium
GGTGGGTGCCGCCAAGCGTCAGCGGCGCCGGGTCATGGTTGCCTGCGATCCAGGTCCAGTCGCGCCCGGCTATCATGCGCGCCAGCCACAGCGCCTCGTCCTCGCCCAGGGCCGCTGCCGCGGCGGCATCGTCGAAACTGTCGCCCAGGCAGATCATCCGGCGCGCCGCGGTGACCGACAGATCGGCGTCCAGCCGCGCCAGCGTCTCGCGCGTTTCATAGGGGGGCAACAGCGTTCCGCCGCGCCGCGCCAGACGTTCGGATTTGCCGAAATGCAGGTCGGATACGACCAGAAGGCCGCGATCCGGCCAGTGCAGCGCACCGGAGGGCAGGGCGCGCAGGGCGACGCCGGCCAGGGTGAAGGCGTAGTCGTTCATGCTTCGTTCGATGCCCGATCCCGTGTTGTCACGCAAGCCCCGCCTCGGCCATCAGCCGTGCCGCGGCTTCGGCCGCCAGACGTTCGCGCCCCGTGCCTTGAATCGGAATGCGGCCGGGTTCCAGAAACAGCGGGGCCGCCAGCGGTGTGACACGGGGCAGGCGGGCCATGTCGATCCGCCCGTCTATGCGGGCAAACATCTCTTCGATGCGGCCGAAATCGACCATGCCGCGCAGCGCCTCTTCGCGGGTGATCGCCAGCAGCAGGTGGCCGGGGTCATGGCGGCGCAGTGTGTCATACAGGATGTCGGACGAAAATGTCGCCTGCCGGCCCGACTTGCGGCGGCCCTGATGCGTGCGTTCGATCAGCCCCGCGATGACGGCCGAGGCGCGGAAGGTGCGCTTCATCACCGCGTTGCCCTGCAGCCACCCCTCCAGCCCTGCCCGTATCCGGGCCAGATCGAACAGCGGGGCGGCGTCGGTGACCGGGGTCAGCCCCCAGATCAGGGTGGCATAGTCGGTTGCGACAAAGCCGAGCGGGTTCAGCCCTTCCTCTTCCATCCGTTTGGTCAGAAGCAGCCCAAGCGTCTGCTGCCCGTTGCGGCCCGCAAAGCCGTAAACGCAGAGGTGTTCGCGCCCGTCATGGGGAAAGCTTTCCACCAGCAGCCGGTCGGCCTGCGGCAGGCGCGACACCTCGCGCTGCAGGGACAGCCAGCGGGCGGTATGGGCGGGCAGGTCGGGCCAGTCTTTTTGTGCAAACATATCGAGAATACGCGCAGTCAAAAGAGTCGAGGTGGCGAACTTGGTGCCGTTGAAGACGGCGACCTTGGGCTCGCGTCCAGGCTGGCGTGTGACTTCAACCGTCATCTCGCGCAGGCCTTCGTAGCGCACCACCTCGCCGCCGATCAGGAAGGTGTCGCCGGGGGTCAGGGTGGCGGCGAAGTCCTCTTCGACCTCGCCCAGGGGCTGGCCGCCGAACCGGCCCTGCAGGCGGACCTTGAGGGTTTCGATGTCCATGATGGTGCCAAGGTTCATGCGGATGGCGGCGGCGGCGCGCGGGTCGCGCAGGTGCCAGCGGCCATCGGTCTGCATCAGCCGCTGCCAGCGGTCATAAGCGCGCAGCGCATAGCCGCCGGTTGCGACGAAATCGAGGCAGGCGTCGAACTGGGGCCGGGTCAGCGTGGCATAGGGGCCGGCGCCGGTCACCTCGGCAAAGAGCGTGTCGGCCGTGAAGGGACCGGCGCAGGCGGTGGCGAGGATATGCTGGCACAGCACGTCGCGCGGTCCCGGCCCGCGCGGCTCGCCGTCAAGGTCGTGGTCGCGGGCGGCTTCCAGCGCGGCGCGGCATTCGACGACTTCGAAGCGGTTGGCGGGCACCAGCAGCGCCTTGGAGGGCGCGTTGTAGCGGTGGTTCGCGCGCCCGATGCGTTGCACCAGCCGCTTGACGTTCTTGGGCGCGCCGACCTGGATCACCAGATCGACATCGCCCCAGTCGATGCCCAGATCAAGGCTGCCGGTGCAGACAATCGCCCGCAACTGGCCCGCGACCATCGCCGCCTCGACCCGCTCGCGCTGTTCGCGCGACAGGCTGCCATGATGGATGCCGATGGGCAGATTGTCGGAATTCTGCAACCAGAGCGCATGAAAGAACAGTTCTGCCTGCGCCCGCGTGTTGTGAAAGATCAAGGTCGTACGGTGGCGGCGCACCTGATCCAGGATCGCGGCAATGGCATAGCGGCCGCCGCCGCCCGCCCAGGGCGGAGCCTCTTCGGTCTCCAGCATGGCGATGTCGGGCTCGGGGCCCGGATCGGCCAGAAGGACCGGGCAGGGGGCCGGGTGGCGCGCCAGAAAGCGGGCGAGCGCCGGCGGGTCCTCGACCGTGGCCGACAGGCCGACACGGCGCAGCCCCGGCGCCAGCGCCTCAAGCCGTGACAGGCCCAGCATCAACTGATCGCCCCGCTTGCTTTCGGCCAGTGCGTGGATCTCGTCCACGATCACCCGTTGCAGCCCGGCGAAGATGCGCGGTGCATCCTCGTAGGACAGCAGCAGCCCCAGGCTTTCCGGCGTGGTCAGCAGGATATGCGGCGGGTCGGCGCGCTGGCGGCGGCGTTGGGTGTAGCTGGTATCGCCGGTGCGGTCTTCGATCCGGATCGGCAGGCCTGCGCCCTCGACGGGCGTGCGCAGGTTGCGCCGGATGTCTGCGGCCAGCGCCTTGAGCGGCGAGATATACAGCGTATGCAGCCCCTTGTGCCGCCCCTCGGCCAGCTCGGCCAGCGTGGGCAGAAACCCCGCGAGGGTCTTGCCGCCCCCGGTTGGTGCGATCAGAAGCAGCGCCGGGGCGGCGGCACGGTTCAGCATGTCCTGCTGATGCGGATGCAGTGTCCAGCCGCGCGCGTGGAACCAGTCTGCAAGCGAAGGGGGAAGCTGTGCCATGCGGCGGATGGTAGGGCCTGCCGCGCGGCGGCAATACCCCGGAAACGCAGATCAGGTCACTTGAGCAGCGGACGCGAGACGGTGAACGCCTCGGTCGCGCCCCCCGGCGATGTGCCGTGCGCCTTGGGATCGCTGACCAGAAGCACGCCGGCCCCTGACGGGAGGGGCGGGTTGCCCGCTGACAGGATCGGGCCGGTGGTATCTATCCTTGCGGTGATGAGGATCATGACTTCGGTCAGACCGGCCCGGTAATCCGCGCTGGACAGAACCGGCCCAAGCGTGGGCTCTTGCGCCAGCGCGCGGTTGTAGGCCCCCGGATCGCGCAACGTATCGGGCAGCACGTCGGCCACGGCAAAGGTCTGGCCATCCTGCAGCCGGATCGTCACCGTTCGGGCGTTTACCCTGGCCGACTTGCCCGGCAGGCACGTCCGCAGCGTCACCTCTATGGCCCCGTCTTCGGCCAGCGTCGGCGTCACGTCCATGCCGATGCCGCCGCCCGTCAGGTTGGCGCAGCCGCTGCCGTCGGGCAGATGCGTCACCCGGCCGGCGGTGGCGGCCAGCGTCGCCTGTGCGATGGGGCGCAGCACGCCCTTTGCCTCCAGCGCGGCTATGTACCCCGGCAAGGCCCCGGCCAGGCCCGGCTCTGCGGGCGTGAACATTCCCATCGAGGCCGAAAGGTTTCGGGCGACGTCTTTCGGCATTTCGGCGAGTTGAAGGCTCAGGTCGATCCGGGGCAGGTGGCCGACCGTCATCAGGTTCGACACCCGACCGGGCGCATGTTCCTCGGCCACGGCCAGCGCACGCGGCAGGTTTGCGGGGTCTGCGATCAGGCCCGACAGGACCAGACCGGCATTGGCCGTCCGGACCTGGATCGCCTCGTCCGGCATCATCTGCTTCAGGCGGTCGCGGACCCGGGCCGCAAGGCCGGCGTCCCGGGATTGCGAATAGGCCGAAGCAATGGTGCCCTGCTCAGGGGCCACGACCTCGGCCAGGCCGGGGGCTGGGCCGAGGCAAATGCCTGAAAACAGAAGGGTCCCGACAAGTCGGGCTGTGGAACTGCTCATGTGATCTGCCTCTGTGATCACGCCGCACCGCGGGTCTTGATTGCCTGCTGGTGATGTCATCATGCCGCAAGATGACATTTCATACAACAATCAATAATTTCCGCGACACTCCTCAGCGGCGGAACCTTGCCGGGCCAAGGTCAGACGGCAAAAGCATCCGCCCATTCCGGGTGGCGCTTGCGCTGCGCGTTGACAAAGGGGCAAAGCGGCATGATCCGGAACCCCTCGGCCCGGGCATCCGCGACCATGCGCGTGACCAGCGCCAGCCCCGCGCCGGTGCCGCGAAAGCTGTCGGGCACGCCGGTATGGTCGGCGATGACCAGCGTGGGAGAGGTGGCCGACCAGGTCAGTTCCGCCTCATCGCCGTCCTGTCGGATGACATACCGGCCCTTTGAACCGGTTACCTCGCGTTCGATGATGAAATCAGTCAACGATGGTCGCCTCGGTTGCGGCGCGCAGGTCGGCTTCGGTGACGCCGGTCGCGCATTCGACGATGCGCAGGCCGCCCGGCACCACGTCGAGCACGCCAAGGTTGGTGATGATGCGGTCGACCACACCCTTGCCGGTCAGGGGCAGGGTGCAGGCGCGCAGCACCTTGGATTCGCCGTGCTTGC
>JAAFHX010000132.1 GCA_013297695.1 Rhodobacterales bacterium
CCCGCCCTACCCCAAAGGCCCCGGCCGCCGCTCCTCGCTCAGAAGCACATTCGCCTCCACCTGCCCCACCCCCGGCAGCGTCATGATCCGCCGCCTCAGCACCCGCTCGAAATCCGCGATGTCGCGGGCCACGACGCGCAGGCGATAGTCGAACAGCCCCAGCACATGCTGCACCACCTGCACCTCGGGAATCGCCGTCACCGCGCGCTCGAAATCCTCCAGGCTCACCCGCCCCTTGGTGGCCAGCTTGACCCCCAGGAACACCGTCACCCCGAACCCGAGCGCCGCGCGGTCCACCACCACCCGCTGTCCGGCCAGGATTCCCGCCTGCTCCAGCCGCCGCACCCGACGCCAGGCGGCGGGCTGGCTCAGCCCCAGGCGGCGGCCCACCGCACCGGTACTCATGGTACCATCCTCGGCCAGCACCCGCAGGATCGCCCGGTCGGTCTCGTCCAGGTCTGTCACAGCGGCAGCGTCCCTTCGTCCTTGATCGTCGCCACCAGCATCAGCGCCTCGATGTCGGCAATATGCGGCAGGGTCAGGATGCGGCGGCGGTAGATGTCCTGATACTGCGCCATGTCGCGCGCGATGACGGTCAGGCGCACATCGACGCGGCCCAGGAAGGTCTCGATCATCAGCACCTCCGGCACCGCCCGCGCCCCGGCGATGAAGTCGTCAAAGGCGCGCGGGTCGGTCTTGTCCAGCGTGAAGCGCAGGCTGACCTCGACCTCGTAGCCCAGCCGCCGCCAGTCGACCACCGCCTGCCGCGCGCCGATCACGCCCGAGGCCTCCATCCGTTCCAGCCGCCGCCAACAGGTCGCCGTGGTCACCCCGGCCCGCTCGGCAAGTTCGGCCGTGGGCAGTCCGGGGTCCGCGAGCAACTGCCGCAGAATGCGCCGGTCGGTATCATCAAGCATCATTCATCCGTCATTCTGCCAGATCGCGAATGATTTTTCGCAGAAAAATCGAATTGCGTCAAACTTTGCACGGCAATTCCGGGCGCAGCGCCTATGCTGCCGGGCAATTCATCACCCGGAAAGGAACGCCCCATGCGCGTCTATTACGACCGTGACTGCGACATCAACCTGATCAAGGACAGACGTGTCGCCATCCTCGGCTACGGCAGCCAGGGCCATGCCCATGCGCTGAACCTGCGCGACTCGGGGGCCAAGAACCTTGTCGTCGCCCTGCGCCCCGGCTCGCCCAGTGCGAGGAAGGCCGAGGCCGAGGGCCTCAAGGTCATGGACATCGCCGAGGCCGCGAAGTGGTGCGACCTGATCATGTTCACCATGCCCGACGAGTTGCAGGCCGCCACCTACAAGGCCCATGTGCATGACAACCTGCGCGAAGGCTCTGCCATTGCCTTCGCCCATGGCCTGAACGTCCATTTCGGCCTGATCGAGCCGAAGCCCGGTGTCGATGTCATCATGATGGCCCCGAAAGGCCCCGGCCACACGGTCCGCGGCGAATATGTCAAGGGCGGCGGCGTGCCCTGCCTGGTGGCGGTGCACAACGACGCGAGCGGAAAGGCCATGGAACTCGGCCTGTCCTACTGCTCGGCCATCGGCGGCGGGCGGTCGGGCATCATCGAGACCAACTTCCGCCAGGAATGCGAAACCGACCTGTTCGGCGAACAGGCCGTGCTCTGCGGCGGGCTGGTGGAGCTGATCCGCATGGGGTTCGAGACCCTGGTCGAGGCGGGCTATGAACCCGAGATGGCCTATTTCGAATGCCTGCACGAGGTGAAGCTGATCGTGGACCTGATCTACGAAGGCGGCATCGCCAACATGAACTATTCGATCAGCAACACCGCCGAATATGGCGAATACGTCAGCGGCCCGCGCATCCTGCCCTATGCCGAAACCAAGGCCCGGATGAAAGAAGTTCTGACCGACATCCAGACCGGCAAGTTCGTGTCCGAGTTCATGCAGGAAAACGCCGTCGGCCAGCCCTTCTTCAAGGCCACCCGTCGGCGCAACGACGAACACCAGATCGAACAGGTCGGCGAAAAGCTGCGCGCCATGATGCCGTGGATTTCCAAGGGCAAGATGGTCGACCGCGCGCGGAACTGACCCTCATCTGCCACAAGGGGGGCGGACGGCCGCGCCCGCCCCCGATTTTTCGCAGAAAAATCGCGCGCGCCCCGGACGATTTTTCTGCGAAAAATCTGCGGTTCAGACGGCGGCCTTCACTGCCGTCACGATCCCGTCCACGACCTCGGCCAGCATCGCCTCGTCCTCGCATTCCGCCATCACGCGGATCAGGGGTTCGGTGCCCGACTTGCGGATCAGCAGCCGCCCCTTGCCGGTCAGCCGCGCCTCGGCATCGGTGATCGCCGCCTGAACGGCGGCGGCCTTCAGCGGCTCGGCCCCGGCGCCGTAGCGCACGTTCCTGAGCATCTGCGGCACGGTGGCAAAGCTTTGCACCAGCGCCGAGGCGGGTTCGGCGCGCCGTGCCATCTCGGCCAGGAAATGCAGGCCCGCGATCAGCCCGTCGCCGGTGGTGGCATAGTCGGTCATCACGATGTGGCCCGACTGTTCGCCGCCCAGGTTCCACCCGCCGCGCCGCATCGCCTCGACGACATAGCGGTCGCCGACGGGCGTACGTTCCAGCCGCAGCCCCCGCGCGGCCAGGAACCGTTCCAGCCCCAGGTTCGACATCACCGAGGCCACCAGCGTGCCGTGGTTCAACCGCCCCTCTTCGGCCCACCGGGCCGCAAACAGCGCCATGATCTGATCGCCGTCGGCCACCCGCCCGGTCTGGTCCAGGATCATCACCCGGTCGGCGTCACCGTCCAGGCAGATGCCCACATCCGCCCCATGGGCCACCACCGCCTCGGCCGCCGTCTGCGGATGGGTCGACCCGCAGTTCAGGTTGATGTTGGTGCCGTTCGGGCTGACCCCCACCGGGATGACTTCGGCCCCCAGTTCCCACAGCACCTCGGGGGCGGCCCGGTAGGCGGCGCCGTTGGCGCAGTCGATCACCACCTTCAGCCCGTCCAGCCGCAGCCCGGCGGGGAAGGTCGTCTTGGCATATTCCTGATAGCGGCCCCGACCATCCTCGATCCGCTTCGCGCGCCCGATCCTGGCGGGCGGCACCAGCAGGATATCGGCGGCGACGAGGGCCTCGATCTCGGCCTCGGCCTCGTCCGACAGCTTGAACCCGTCGGGGCCGAAGAACTTGATCCCGTTGTCCTCGTGCGGGTTGTGGCTGGCCGAGATCATCACGCCAAGGTCCGCCCGCATCGACCGGGTCAGGAACCCCACGCCCGGGGTCGGGACCGGCCCCACCAGCAGCACATTCATGCCGGTGGACGTCAGCCCGGCAGTCAGCGCGTTTTCCAGCATGTAGCCCGACAGCCGCGTGTCCTTGCCGATCACCACGCGGTGCACGGGGCTGCCGCCATCGCGGCGAAAATAGCGCCCGGCAGCGGCACCCAGGCGCAGCGCCATTTCGGCGGTCATCGGGTAGGTATTGGCCGTGCCGCGCACGCCATCGGTTCCGAACAGTTTCCGGCTCATGCCTCGTCTCCCCACACCACGGCGCGCCACAGTGCCAGCGCCTGCCGGGTTTGTGCCACATCATGCACCCGCAGCATCTGCACCCCCTGCGCCGCCGCCGCAAGCGCCACGGCAATCGACCCCGCCAGCCGGTCTTCGGCCCGCGCGGCCCCACCGACCTTGCCGATGAACCCCTTGCGCGAGGCCCCCAGCAGCACCGCGCAGCCAAGATCATGGAATGCCGACAGGCCGCGCAGCAGCGTCAGGTTATGCGCAACCGTCTTGCCGAAACCTATCCCGGGATCGACGACGATCCGGTCGCGCGGAATGCCCGCCGCCTCGGCGGCGGCAACGCGCGCCGCAAGAAACTCGAAGACATCCAGCAGCACGTCGTCATAGCGCGGGTCGTCCTGCATGGTGGCCGGCGTGCCCTGCGCATGCATCAGGATCACCGGGACCCCGGCCCGCGCCACAACCCCGGCAAGCGCCGGATCATGGCCCAGGGCCGCAACGTCGTTCACAATGGCCGCCCCGGCCTCCAGCGCGGCGCGTGCCACCCCCGCCTTGCGCGTATCGATCGACAGCGGCACCCCCAGCCCGCGCAGCGCGCCGATCACCGGCGCGGTGCGCGCCTGCTCTTTGGCCTCGGGCACCTCGGTCGCACCGGGCCGGGTGCTTTCGCCCCCGATGTCGATCAGGTCGGCCCCCTCCGCCGCCATCCGCCGCCCCTGCGCCTGCGCCGCGCCGGGGGCGAGAAACAGCCCGCCGTCGGAAAAGCTGTCGGGCGTGATGTTCAGGATGCCCATGATGCGCGGCCGGTCCAGCGCCAGCCCGGCCAGCGGGGCGCGCGGGCGGGAAAGGCGGTCCTGCACCTCGGGGGGCAGGTCGCGGGCGGGCACCAGGACGGGCGGGCGGCCCCGCTCCAGCACCTCGACCAAGGTGAACCAGCACCGCCCCCCGCAGAGCGGCAGCGCATCCGCAGGGCGGGCGGCATCGGTCATAGCAACGGGACGGTGACAGATCATGCCCCTGCTTTCCCCGATTGCGCGCCGGGGCGCAAGACGGCCCCTCAGCCGCGCGAGACTGGCACGCGGCTTCCTGCCGGAACCGCAACAGGCCCGTGAACGACCAGTTCCGCCGCCCCCAGCAGTTCCGCAAGCCACAGCGACAGGGCGACCGGATCGCGCCCCTTCGGCCCGTCGACCGCGTCCAGCACCAGTTTCGACGGGGCCCAGACGATCATGCGGCCGTTCTTCAGCGCCCAGTCGATCTCGGTCCGCGTCGCCACCACCACACAACGCGGGTCGCGGGCCGCGAGGACCCAGGCGTTCTGCTCGATGGCCAGAAGGTCGATCCGCCGCTGCGTCGGGCCATGCCCGGTCTGCGGGCGGGGATGGTCGGGAAGGCCCACGGTCAGCACGACCGGCACGCCCATGGCCTGCAGCCGGTCGAGAGACGCGCCCAGATCGGCCGCCACGATGCCGGCGTTGTCCAGATGGACCACGCGCGGTGCCAGCCCCGCCGCCGTGTCCTCCACCGCCTGCGGCACCTCGGCCCGCGACCGCGCGATTTCCACACCAAGCGCGCCCGGCCCGCGATCCAGCTTTTCCACCCGCACGAAGGTGCGCATCGCCTGCGGTTCCGCGAGAATCCGCTCGGCCACCCGTTCGGCTAGGGTTTCCAGCAGGTTCAGACGTTCCGAGGCGAGTTCCGCCGCAATCGCCTCGGTGATCCGGTCATAGGACAGGATGCGGTCCACATCATCCTGCAGCGGGGCGGGGTGCGGACGCACCTCGACCACCACGTTGAACCGGACACGCTGGCGCTGCCCACGCTCCTGCTGGAAAGCCCCGATTTCGACCTCGACCACATGGTCGCGCAGGCTGATGCGGTCGCGCGGATCGGCGGGGGCAGAGGCCTCGGCCCGCTCTGCGGGATGGGCGAAGGCAAGGCGGATATCGGTCGTCACTGCGGTCTGTCTCCGGCCTGCTCATCGTCCCGAAACCGGGGGTTTCACACCCCCGGACCCCCGTGGGATATTTCCGCCAAGATGAAGGGGGCGGGGGCAACAGTCATGGTCACTTAGCCCGGACGGGGGAGGCGCGGCAAGGGTGTTGCGGCCTTGCCCTGCCGCCGGGGGCGGTCAGGCGGCGCGCGGCGCAGCGCTGTCCTGCAAGGCGAGGTGGGCTGCCGCGAGCCTGGCCAGGGGGACCCGGTAGGGCGAACATGAGACATAGTCGAATCCGGCCCTGCGGCAGAAGGCGATGGATTCCGGGTTGCCGCCATGTTCGCCGCAGATCGACACGGTCAGGTCGGGCCGGGTGCGCCGTCCGCGTTCGGACCCGATCAGCAGCAGTTCGCCGACCCCGTCGACATCAAGGATGTGAAACGGATCCTCGGGGAACACCCCCTGCTGGACATAGGTGTTCATGAACCGCCCCGCGTCGTCGCGCGACAGGCCATAGGTCATCTGCGTCAGGTCATTGGTGCCGAAGGACAGGAAGCTTGCGTGCTGCGCGATCTCGCCCGCGCGCAGGGCGGCGCGCGGGGTTTCCACCATCACCCCCAGCTTGAAGGCGAAATCGACCCCGGTGCGGGCGCGCACATGGGCGGCCACCGCATCGATCCGCGCCTTGACCAGTTCGACCTCGCGCCGGGCCGAGACCAGCGGGATCATCACCTCGGGCACCACGGCCGGGCCGCGACGACCGACCTCGACCGTTGCCTCGAAGATCGCCTGCACCTGCATGTCGTAGATTTCCGGCAGAACCACCCCAAGGCGCACGCCGCGCATGCCCAGCATGGGGTTCACCTCGGTCAGCGCCTCGGCGCGCCGGATCACCTCGGACAGGGGCCGATCCAGCGCCTCGGCCAGGTCGCGCAGGCCTTCGCGACCCTGCGGCAGGAATTCGTGCAGGGGCGGGTCGAACAGGCGGATGCAGACCGGCAGGCCCTTCATGATGTCGAACAACTGAACGAAGTCTGCCCGTTGCATCGGCAGCAGGCGGGCCAGCGCCGCCGCGCGGTCCTTGGACGTATCGGCAAAGATCATCTCGCGCATGACGACCAGGCGATCTTCCTCGAAGAACATGTGTTCGGTGCGGCACAGCCCGATCCCCTGCGCCTCGAACATCCGGGCGGTCTGGGCATCGGCGGGGGTGTCGGCATTGGCGCGCACGCCGATGTCGCGCACGGCATCGGCCCAGGACAGAAGCCGGCGGAAGGTATCGTCCAGCGCCGGAGCCAGCATGTCGGCGGCGCCTGCCAGCACCTC
This sequence comes from Rhodobacterales bacterium, assembly GCA_013297695.1. GTDB lineage: Bacteria > Pseudomonadota > Alphaproteobacteria > Rhodobacterales > Rhodobacteraceae > Aliitabrizicola. The sequence continues at coordinate 6,775 of JAAFHX010000132.1, forward strand.
GCCGGCCGTGCCGTCCACGGTGAGGATGTCGCCTTCGCGGAACACCCGGCCATCGGGGGCTGTCAGCTTGCGGTCGCGCCCGTCCAGCCGAAGGTCGGAGGCACCGACGATGCAGGGCACGCCCAGACCGCGCGCGATCACCGCCGCATGGCTGGTCACGCCGCCGCGTTCGGTCAGCACGCCGGCCGAGGAATGCATGCCCCGGATATCCTCGGGCGAGGTTTCGCGACGGACAAGGATGCAGGGTTCGCCCCGCGCGGCACTGGCCTGAGCAGCGTCCGACGAGAACACGATCCGCCCCGTCGCCGCACCGGGCGAGGCGGCGATGCCGCGCACCAGCCGGTCGCGCGGGCCGCGCGGATCGACCTGCGGGTGCAGGAGTTCCGACAGGGTGCGCGGTTCCACCCGCAGCACCGCTTCGTTCTGACTGATGATCCCGTCATCGGCCAGCGCCACCGCGATGCGCAGGCTGGCGCGCGACGACCGCACGACCCTGACGGCATCCAGCACCGCCAGCCGCCCGTCCTCAAGCGTGAATTCGATCTGCATCTCTTCGCGCAGGCGGGCACGGCAGACCGCGCCATGCGCGATCAGCCGGGCAAAGGCCTCGGGTGCCAGGTCTTCCAGCGACGGGCCGCGCGCGTCGCGCGTCAGGTAGATCGCGCCGCCTGCCTGCAGGGCGTCGCGCTCCTGGCTCTGGCCCAGATAGCGCCCGGTCACCTGCGGCCCGCCCGTCACCGGATCGACGAACTGGATCACGCCCGATCCGGAAATGCCCTTGCCGATGCCCTGCGCCATCGCCTGCACGACCAGCCCCAGCCCGCCGTTTTCCGGCGCACCCTTGGCCTGACGCAGCAGGCGGGCGCTGGTGCCTTCCCAGGCGCGCGCCATCGACCGCAGCACCTCGGCCAGTTGCCGGGCGGGGTCCTGCGGAAAGGGCTCGTCCATCTCGGTCTCGAAGGTGGTCAGGGCGTCGCGGATCGCCTGGGCCGAAGGGACGGCCGCATCGAACATGTCGGGGTCCAGCCGCGCGACATGGGTGGCGAAGCTGCGGATGAAGCGCAGGTACAGCGCATCCGCCGCCGCCTGCCCGTTGGTCTGCGCCAGCATGGCATGGCGCGCATCGTTCAGCCCGATGTTCAGGATCGTGCCCGGCCCGCCCCAGTCGGGATTTTCCGGACTGGGGCGGACCGAGATCAGCGGGTCCGGGCCGAAGATGTCCAGCATCGCGTCGCAATCCACCAGTGCGCCCTGCGCTATGGCGCGAACTGTATGGAACGGCAGCGCCACCGTGCGCGGCACCGGCAGGTCCAGCCGCACCAGCCGCTGCAGGCATTTCGCCCGCCAGCCATGGGTGGAGGCCGACAGCCGCGCCTGCGGCGTGACCTCGGTGAAATCGAGGATGGGGTCGTGTTTCTGCACTGCGGCGCTCCGGCTTGCGGCGCAGCATACGCTTCCTGCACCGTGGCGCAAGCGTTGCGGGCAGAAGCGGGGGCCAGCCCCCGCACCCCCGGGATATTTTCGCCAAGATGAAAGGGGTTAGCCTTCGATCCGGGTCAGGTCTGCCACCTGCGCGCAAAGGGCGCGGATGCGGTGCAGCAGGTTCAGGCGGTTGCGGCGGATGATGGGGTTGTCGGCGTTGACCTGAACGGCGGTGAAGAAGGCATCTACGGGCGCGCGCAGGGCGGCCAGCGCCGTCATGGCGGCGGCGAAATCTTCCCGGGCGAGGGCGGGGGCGATGGCGGCTTCGGCGGCGTCGAGGGCTGTGAAGAGGGCGTGTTCCTCGGGGGCCTCGGCGAACTTGAGGTCGGCCCCGTAGGAGTATTCGACGCCGTCCTTCGCCTCGGCCTGGGTCAGGATGTTGTTGGCGCGGCGGAACCCCGCAAGCAGGTTCGCGCCGTCGTCGGAGGCGAGAAAGGCCGAGAGGGCCTCGGCGCGTTTCACCAGCAGGGTGAGGTCGTCGTTGCCGGGCATGGAAAGGCAGGCATCAATGACGTCGTGGCGGATGCCCTGATCTCGGAGGTAGACCTTCAGGCGGTCGTGGAGGAAGGCGAGGAGGTCGTTCGTTCGATCGACGATATACGCTTTCATTTCAGGGCCGACGAACGAGTCTTTGAACTGGCTGTAACTTACTCCTGAATCTGGGTCGATGTGTCCTTTAAGGACTTCCACATCGCGGCTCAGTTGCAGCATTCTTGCGAACCGTTCGTACTCTTCAAATGCTTTTGACACGGCATATTCGCGGTCTGGATCATCGGCACGCAAACTGTAGACATGAGTACTGTAGTGTTCAACAAATTCTTCTCGATCTGGCGGATTAAAGGCATTCTCCTCGATCCAATATCCATATTGACCCAGGTCGATACCATAGGATTCAAGCGCATGCCCCAGCACACGCCACTTGCCGAATTCTTTTCTGAAATCCCAACCGTCTAGCTTTTCCTGTCGCTCCAGGACTGCGAGATTTGCGTTGCTCTGCACAAAGTAATGGATGCCGCTTGAAAAGAAGGCTTGTGCAAGTGGGGCGCGAACCTTGCCACCCAAGAGCAACCTAATCACCCCCAAAGCCGCTCGCCGCAACGCAAAGGGGTCCTTGCTCCCCGTCGGCTTCTCGTCAATCGCCCAGAACCCGGTCAGAGTGTCGATTTTGTCGGCCAGCGCCACGGCGACGCTTACCGGATCGGTCGGGACGGCGTCGGAGGGGCCGAGGGGGGCGTAGTGGGATTTGCAGGCGGCGGCGACAGCGTCGGGCAGGCCGGCTGCCTTGGCGTAGTAGCTGCCCATGGTGCCTTGCAACTCGGGGAATTCGCCGACCATGGCGGATTGCAGGTCGGCCTTGGCGATGCTTGCGGCGAGGGCAGCCTGATCAGGGTCGGCGCCGACGAGGGGGGCGAGTTCGCGGGCCAGCGCCTCGATCCGCTTCACGCGGTCGGCCTGCGAGCCGAGCTTGTTGTGGAAGGTGACGTTGGCGAGGCCTGCGGCCATGCCTTGCAGGCCCACGGTTGCCACGGTGCGCAGGTCGTTTTCCCAGAAGAATTTGGCATCCGACAGGCGGGCGGACAGCACCTTCTGGTTGCCCGCAAGGATCGTAGCACCCTGATCCGCCGTTTCGCGGTTGGCGACGGTGATGAAGCGTTCGATCCGGCTGGTACGGGGGTTCCTGACGGAAAAGAACTTCTGATGCTCGCGCATCGAGGTTTGCAGCACTTCGGGCGGCAGGCCGAGGAAATCCGCGCCGATGGTCCCCATCAGCACCACGGGCCATTCGACCAGCCCGGCCACCTCGGTCAGCAGGGCGGCGTCCGGCACCACCTCCAGCCCCAGGGCGAAGGCGGCGGTGGTGGCATCGTGCCAGATCTGCGCCTCGCGTTCGGCAGAATCCAGCATCACGAAGGCGCGTTTCAGCTTGGCGCGGTAGTCGTCAAAGCCCGAAACCGCAAAGCGCGCGGGGGCCATGAAGCGGTGGCCTGCGGTGGTGGCCCCGGCTTCGATCCCGTCCACCGACAGCGGCACGACCGTCGCCCCGGACTCATCCGACAGCAGGCACAGGATCGACTGCAGCGGGCGCACCCAGCGCAAGCTGCCCGACCCCCAGCGCATCGACTTGGGCCAGGGGAAGGCGCGGATCGTGGCCTCCAGCACCTCGGCCACGATCTCGGCGGCGGGGCGGCCCGGTTTCTCGATCACGGCGAAGAAGGCCTGCCCCTTCTTTTCATCGCGCCGTTCAAGCTGGTCCAGCGTCAGCCCGGTGGACCGCAAGAACCCCTCGACCGCCGCCGGGGGGGCATCGGTGCGCGGGCCTTTCCGCTCCTCGCGCACCGGGCGGCTGGCGGCATCCAGCCCCTCGATGGCCAGCACAAGGCGGCGGGGGGTGGAGAAGGCCCCGGCAGAGGCATAGGTCAGCCCCGCGCCCACCAGCCCCTCGGTCACCAGCCGCCGCAGGTCGTCGCGGGCGCGGGCCTGCATGCGTGCGGGAATTTCCTCGGAAAAGAGTTCGATCAGCAGATCGGGCATCGGGGTATCCTAGAAGGCAAGGAAAAGCTGGATCACGGCGGCATTGGCCAGATCGACGAAGAAGGCCGAGACCAGCGGCAGGATCACGAAGGCGACCGGCGAGGGGCCGTACCGCTTGGTC
>JAAFHX010000133.1 GCA_013297695.1 Rhodobacterales bacterium
GGTGACAAATATGCCGACCTCAGCCAGGAGGCGCTGTGGTTCATCGGCGGCATCCTGAAGCATGCCAAGGCGCTGAACGCGCTGACGAACCCCGGGACCAACAGCTACAAGCGCCTGATCCCGGGCTTCGAGGCCCCGGTGCTGCGCGCCTATTCGGCCCGCAACCGGTCGGGCTGCGTGCGCATTCCGTGGACCGAAAGCCCCAAGGCCAAGCGCGTCGAGGCCCGCTTTCCCGACCCCTCGGCCAACCCCTACCTCGCCTTCGCCGCGCTGCTGATGGCGGGCCTGGACGGGATCAAGCACAAGATCGACCCCGGCCCGGCCTCGGACAAGGACCTGTACGATCTGCCGCCGGAAGAACTGGCCGCCATCCCCACCGTCTGCGGCTCGCTTCGCGAGGCGCTGGAAGAGCTGGAGAAGGACCACGACTTCCTGCTGTCGGGCGACGTGTTCACCAAGGACCAGCTTGAAGGCTACATCGCGCTGAAATGGGAAGAGGTGTACGCCTACGAGCATACGCCGCACCCGATCGAGTACCTGATGTACTACTCCTGCTGATCCGGCAGGTGGAACCAGACACGGGGGCGTGCCGCACGGTGCGCCCCTTTGCGTTTCGTCAGATCGCATCCCCGAACATCACGACCTTCAGAACCTCGATCACCTCGGGCGACACGGGGATGGTAACGGCAAAGCCGCTGTCCTGCTCGGCCGCAGAAACGACGCCGACCACCACCGGCCCCTCCGGCCCCTGCCGCAGGACCGGCGCACCCGAGACGCCGGGTACCACCGGGCAATCCAGGACGACAAGCGCAGCGGCCTGACTTTGCACGGCGCACCCTTCGCGCAGCGAGGCGATGTAGGCGCGGTCACGGCCGAAGGCCACCATCGACACGGTGCCGATGCGGTCCCAGACACCCACTGAAAGGGGATGGGCCTCGTCGGGCGCAACGGGGGCCTCAAGGTGCAGCAAGGCAAGGTCGGTTTCGGCATCCCGGGCGAAGGGCAGGCGGCGAAAGGTGTAGCCCGGCAGCTTTGCCACCGCATCGACCTTGCGCAGCGCGGCATAGGTGTCGCCCCGCTGGCCGGCCACGAACAGGATGTTCTGTGGGCGCGCTTCGGCTCCGGTACGCGCATTGAACAGGCAATGTGCCGCCGTCAGCACCAGACGGTCGGTGATGAGGGTCGCCGTGCAATGGCGGTTGCCAGCCACGTTCAGCCGCCCGACGGCGCGATAGATCGGGGCCTCGGCCTCGGTCACCATGCGGGCGTCGCGGTCGCGGGCCAGCGGTGCGGCGGGGGCCAGCGGCAGCAGGCAGAAGGCCAACAGGGCGGCGCGCAGCAAGAGGGGCATGTCGGTCTCCGGCAAGGTCGGGGCCAGCCTAGGGCCGCACCTGGCCCGGAACAAGGCAGCGCAAAACCGACACCGAACCGTCGCCGCAGGGCAAGCCGACACTGCCCCGCCCCCGGACACTTGATCAAAACGGGAGCCGCGCCATGAACCAGCATTACGCCGACCGCCGCAAGATCGACCCCTCGCGCGGCGAGGTTCTGGCCGACGGCAGCCCGAACGACAATGACCGGGTCGAGATCGGGCCGACGCAACTGGCCTTTGCCGAATGGCAGGCGGCGGGTCTGACAATCCCGAACCTGGAGCGGATGCGGGAATTGCGCTGGCGGCGGCTGACGCAGGCGGTCGTCGCGCGCGACTATGGCGGGCTCTTGATGTTCGACCCGCTGAACATCCGCTATGCGACCGACAGCACCAACATGCAGTTGTGGAATACCCACAACGCCTTTCGCGCGCTGCTGCTGTGTGCCGATGGCTACATGGTGATCTGGGACTACAAGAACTCGCCGTTCCTTTCCACTTTCAACCCGCTGGTGCGCGAACAGCGGTCGGGCGCGGATTTCTTCTATTTCGACCGGGGCGACCGGGCGGGCGACGTGGCCCGCGCCTTTGCCGCCGAGGTGGCCGATCTGATCGCGGCCCATGGCGGCGGGAACATGCGTCTGGCGGTGGACAAGATCATGGTTCACGGGCTGCGCGCGCTGGAGGCGCAGGGCTTCACCGTGATGGAAGGCGAGGAGGTCACCGAAAAGACCCGCGCGATCAAGGGCGTGGATGAGATCGCGGCGATGCGCTGCGCCCATCACGCCTGCGAACAGGCCGTGGCCGCGATGCAGGCCGCCGCCGCACCCGGCCTGTCCGAGGATGACATCTGGGCCGTGCTGCATGCCGAGAACATCCGGCGCGGCGGCGAATGGATCGAGACGCGCCTGCTGGCGACCGGTCCGCGCACCAACCCGTGGTTTCAGGAATGCGGCCCGCGCATTCTGCGCAACAACGAGATCCTCGCCTTTGATACCGACCTGATCGGCAGCTACGGCATCTGCATCGACATCAGCCGCACCTGGTGGATCGGCGATGCCGACCCGCGCCCCGACATGATCGCCGCCATGCGCCACGCGCATGAGCATATCCAGACCAACATGGCGCTTCTGAAACCCGGCGTCAGCTTTCACGACCTGACGCATCTGGGCCATCACCTTGCCCCGCAGTATCAGCGGCAGAAATACGGCTGCAAGATGCACGGGGTGGGCCTTTGCGATGAATGGCCGCTGATCGCCTATCCCGATGCCTGGGTGCCGGGGGCCTTCGACTATCATCTTGAACCCGGGATGGTGCTGTGCGTCGAGGCGCTGGTCAGCCCCGAGGGCGGCGATTTCTCGATCAAGCTGGAGGATCAGGTTCTGATCACCGAAACGGGGTTCGAGAACCTGACAACCTATCCCTTTGATCCGCGCCTGATGGGACAGGGCTGAAACACGCGATCACTTCGCCGTTGGGTTGCTTGCCCGGCTCTGTGCCGCCGGGCATGGTCCGCCAGACCTAACCGGGAGACAGCGCCCATGCCCACCGAAACCTTCGGCTTCAACGGAGCTTCGGGCCACCGTCTTGACGCGCGCCTTGACCTGCCCGAGGGCGCGCCCCGCGCAACCGCACTGTTCGCGCATTGCTTTACCTGCGGCAAGGATGTGATCGCGGCACGACGCATCGCGCGGCGGCTGGCGGTGATGGGGATTGCGGTGCTGCGGTTCGACTTCACGGGCCTTGGCGCGTCCGAAGGCGATTTTGCGGCCACCGGGTTCACCAGCAACGTGGCCGATCTGGTCGCGGCGGCGGCGGCACTGGCCGACCGGGGCATGGCCCCTGCGCTGCTGATCGGGCATTCGCTTGGCGGGGCGGCGGTGCTGAAGGCGGCACGGCAGATCGCAGGCGCCCGCGCCGTGGTCACCATTGGCGCGCCCTACGACCCCGGCCATGTGCTGCACAGCTTTACCGAGGCCCTGCCCCGCATCGCCGAACAGGGCGAAGCCGAAGTGACCCTGGCAGGCCGCCCGATCCGCATCGGTCAGGGGTTTGTCGAGGATGTCGGCGGGCAGGATCTGGCCGGAGATATCGGCCATCTGGACCGCGCGCTTCTGGTCATGCACGCGCCGCTGGATGCTGTCGTGGGGATCGACAATGCAACCCGCATCTTCGTGGCGGCGCGGCACCCGAAAAGCTTTGTCACGCTGGATGACGCCGACCACCTGCTGTCACGCCCCGCCGATGCCGAATACGCCGCCGAGGTCATCGCGGCGTGGTCGGCGCGCTATCTGGGCCTGTCCGCACCGGCCCCCCTGCCCGGCGCACCCGAAGGCACCGTGCGCGTGACCGAGGCCGATCCGGCCGGTTATCTTCAGCATGTCATGGCCGGGCCGCGCCATCACCTGCTGGCGGATGAGCCTGCAAGCGTGGGCGGCACCGACCGGGGGCCGTCGCCCTATGGCCTGCTGGCGGCAGCACTCGGGGCCTGCACCGCCATGACGCTGCGGATGTATGCGCGGCGCAAGGGCCTGCCGCTGACCCTGGTCAGCGTGGATGTGGACCATGACAAGGTGCATGGCGTCGATGCCGCCGCTGACGGCAAGGGTCTTGACCTGTTTCGCCGGACGATCCGGCTGGAGGGACCGCTGGACAGCGACCAGCGCGCGAAACTGCTGGCCATCGCCGACAAATGCCCTGTCCATCGCACGCTGCAGGCCGGGGCGCGGGTGGAAACAACCCTCGCCCCGGGTCATGCCCCGGCGGGCGCGCGGGCGGATATCGCGCCCGCGCCGATGGAATGACGGTCAGTCGGCGACGAAGCCCGCTGCCTTGTGGCTGCCGTCGCAATAGGGCTTGTTCTTGGACTGGCCGCAGCGGCACAGGAACGTCTGCGTCACCCGGTTGACCGTGCGCCCGGTACCGCTGACGATTTCCAGATTTCCCGTCACCTTCAGCGACCCGTTGGGCGTAGGCTGCAGGTTGACCGGCCCGCCCCGCGCCGCAATCGCCTCGGACGGTTTCGCCTCGGGCTCGCCCGTCGCGACAAAGCCCGCAGCCGTGTGGCTGCCGTCGCAGAACGGCTTGGTCTGCGACATGCCGCAGCGGCACAGCGTGGCGCGCGGGCTGTCCTGCGCGACACCGGCGATCTGCAACTCGGCCTCGATGGCCAGCGGGCCGTTCTCGCGCAGGCGCAGGGTATTCACCACCGGAACCTCGTCGCTGGTCGCCGCCTGGTCGTTGCGCGCCACGCGGATCGCCCCCGACGGGCAGTTGCGCCCGATCTGCAGCACCGTCTCGGGCGGGGCGGCATCGGGAAAAATCCACTCGCCCTTGACGTTAGGCACGAACACCTCGGGGTGCCCCAGCACGCAGTTGCGCGAATGGATGCAGCGCTTGCCGTCGAAGGTGACCGTCACCTCGCGCCCCGTCACGACAGATGCCATCTTCAGGTTTCTCCCTTGCCTAGTTCAGATCGGCATAGCGCCCGACCGTCACGCCACCATCCCCGGCGGTGAACCGGATGTCGAGGCCCTGCGCGGCGACGGCATAGCAGGACCAGGTGTCAGAAGGGGGCCATTTCGAGCAGTAATGGTCGCCATCGACCCGCCAGGAACCCGCACTCTGGCCCGCGAGGGTGCTGCCGTCCGGCCTGAAATCTTGCATCGTGCCGTCCGGATAGCCAAGCGTGCGCGAGGAGAGTGCTGCGGAAATCTCGGGGCCGGACAGTTGCCGCCACGCCTCCGCCCGGGCGGACTGCGCCAAGACGGCTGCGGTTGCGGCGGCGGCAAGGGCAAACATCGGTCGGCGCAACGGTCGGCTCCCTGTCCTTGTGCCTGTGACAGACCCAGTCTATGCCAGCCGCGCCCGCCCTCGCAACCGAAAGGCCGCCCGATGATCCCGCGCTATTCCCGCCCCGAAATGGTTGCCCTGTGGTCGCCCGAGACGAAGTTCCGCATCTGGTTCGAGATCGAGGCCCATGCCTGCGACGCGCAGGCCGCCCTGGGCGTGATTCCGCCCGAGCATGCACAGGCGGTCTGGCGGGCGCGCGACGTTCCCTTTGACGTGGCCCGGATCGACGAGATCGAGGCGGTGACAAAGCACGACGTCATCGCCTTTCTGACCCACCTGGCCGAGATCATCGGCGCCGACGAGGCGCGGTTCGTGCATCAGGGCATGACCAGTTCCGACGTGCTGGACACCACGCTGAACATCCAGCTTGTCCGCGCCAGCGACCTTTTGCTCGCGGGGCTGGACCGGGTGCTGGCAGCCCTGAAATCCCGCGCGATGGAACACAAGATGACCCCCCGGATCGGGCGCAGCCACGGCATCCATGCGGAACCGACCACGATGGGCCTGACCTTTGCCCGGTTCTACGCCGAGATGGCGCGCAACCGGGCGCGCCTTGTGAACGCCCGTTCGGAAATCGCTACCGGCGCGATTTCCGGTGCCGTCGGCACGTTTGCCAACATCGACCCGGCGGTCGAGGAACATGTCTGCAAGATGCTGGGCCTGACCCCCGAGCCGATCAGCACGCAGGTCATCCCCCGCGACCGCCACGCGATGTTCTTTGCCACGCTTGGCGTGATCGCCAGCAGCATCGAGAACATCGCCATCGAGATTCGCCACATGCAGCGCACCGAGGTTCTGGAGGCGGAGGAATTCTTCAGCCCCGGCCAGAAGGGGTCTTCGGCGATGCCGCACAAGCGCAACCCGGTGCTGACCGAAAACCTGACCGGGCTGGCGCGGCTGGTCCGCATGGCGGTGACCCCGGCGCTGGAGAATGTGGCGCTGTGGCACGAGCGCGACATCAGCCATTCCTCGGTCGAACGTGCCATCGGGCCGGATGCGACCATCACGCTGGACTTCGCGCTGCATCGCCTTGCCGGGGTGGTGGAAAAGCTGGTGATCTATCCGGCGAACATGCTGGCCAACCTGAACCGCTTTCGCGGTCTGGTGATGAGCCAGCGCGTGCTGCTGGCGCTGACCCAGGCAGGGGTCAGCCGCGAGGATGCCTATCGTCTGGTCCAGCGCAACGCGATGCGGGTGTGGGAACAGGGCGCGGATTTCCGCACCGAGCTTCTGGCCGACCCCGAAGTGACGGCGGCGCTGACACCTGCCGAGATCAACGAGAAGTTCGATCTTGGCTATCACCTGAAACATGTGGACACGATCTTTGCCCGCGTCTTCGGACCGACCGAGGCCGAAGGCGTCACGGCTTCGTGACATCGGGCGGGCAGGATCGCGGCTACCTTGAAGCGGTGCCCGTACCGGAGTCTGCCCATGCGTCTGCTCGCCGCTCTTGTGCTTGCTGCCTTTCCCTCTGCCGCGCTGGCCGTCGGAGACGAACAGCCCACTCCGCCCGAACCGACCCCCACCAGCACGCAATGCACCAAGGCGCAGGTCTGGGACGAAAAGACGAAAGCCTGCGTTGATGCCCAAAGCGGGCAACTGGACGACGACACCCGGTTTCGCGCGGCGCGCGAACTGGCCTGGGCCGGGCAGCCCGAAGCGGCGCTGGTGGTGCTTGCCGCCATGCAGGAGGGCGACAGCGACCGGGTGCTGACCTATCTGGGCTTTGCCAACCGCAAGGCCGGGCGACTGGAACTGGGCCTTGCCCTTTATGACCGCGCGCTTGCACAGAACCCCGACAACATCCTTGCCCGTTCCTATCTGGGGCAGGCACTGGTCGAGATGAACGAGATTGACCTTGCGGCCGTGCAACTGTCGGAAATCCGCGCGCGCGGCGGGGTCGGCACCTGGGCCGAAACGGCTTTGGCGACTGCGATCCGAACGGGCGATACCTTCGGGTACTGATGACAAATCCGTGATCGGGGGGCGCGGAGCCACGCGGGCCTTGCCGCGAATCGCTTCTGGCATATCATTTCCGCCACGCAACCCGGAGATGAGCCATGAAGATCAAGACGACCCTTGCCGTGATCGCCCTGACCCTTGCGCCCTCGCTGGCGCTGGCCGAAGGGGGATGTGCGTTCGGAAAAGCCAGGATGGAGTCCGCGTCGCAATGTGCGATCGGACAGGTGTTCGACGCGGCGACCCAAAGCTGCGTCACCCCTGCCAATAGCTGATCCAAGGCGGAACCCCCCTGCGGCGGCTGGTATTTGCCCGGTCGCCGCAGGGTCGGTAAAGGTGCCTTAACTCCCGCACGGCAAGCTACCTTCCGGTGACCTTTCCGGAGACATGCATGCAGCCTCTTGCCCAGATCAAACCGGTCCGCCGCGCGGGCGACGTTTCTACGGCGGGGCGGGGGCTGACCGGGCGCGAAAAGGCGGCTGTGATCGTGCGCCTTCTTCTGGCCGAAGGTGCGCCGATGTCGCTGTCGGCCCTGCCCGAACACATGCAGGCGGCGCTGGCCGAACAGATCGGGCAGATGCGGCTGGTGGACCGCACGACCCTGGCCGATGTGGTCGAGGAATTCCTGACGGAACTTGAACAGGTTGGCCTGTCCTTTCCCGGCGGGATCGAGGGTGCGCTGTCGATGATGGACGGGCACATCAGCCCCAGTGCGGCGAACCGCCTGCGCAGGCTTGCAGGTGCATCCTCCAAGGCCGACCCGTGGGACCGTCTGATCGGGCTGGCGCCGGAGCGCCTGCTTCCGGTGCTGGAAGAGGAAAGCACCGAGGTGGCCGCCGTCATGCTGTCAAAACTGCCGATCCCGAAGGCAGCCGACCTTCTGGGCCGCCTGCCCGGCGAAAAGGCGCGGCGGGTGGCCTATGCGATCTCGCTGACCGGCAATGTCGATCCCGAAACGGTGCGGCGCATCGGCATCTCGCTGGCCACGCAACTTGACAACCTGCCGGTGCGCGCTTTCGAGGCGGGGCCGGTGGAACGGGTTGGCGCGATCCTGAACGTCTCGCCGGCCGCAACGCGGGAAGATGTGCTGCGCGGGCTGGAGCAGACCGACGCGGCGTTTGCCGAACATGTGCGCCGCGCGATCTTCACCTTTGTCCACATTCCGGCCCGCCTGTCGCCGCGCGATGTGGCCAAGGTGCTGCGCCTGGTCGATCCTGCAGTGCTGGTGACCGCGCTTGCGGCTGCCGCGCAGGGGCCGGATGCGGCGGTGGGGGAATTCCTGCTTGGCAATGTCTCGCAGCGCATGGCGCAGGGCCTGCGCGACGAGGTGGCCGAGCGTGGCCGCGTCAAGGAGAAAGACGCAGAAGAGGCGATGGCCGCCGTGGTCACCGCCATCCGCCAGCTTGAGGCATCGGGCGATCTGGCCCTTGTCCAGGCAGAGGATTGAACTCATTGCCTGCGGCCCTTGCCAGCGGGCGGGACGGTGCCTAGGGTCGCCGCAACTGCGTCCCGCCTGATCGGATATCCCCCGGATGACCGCCATCACCGCTCCCGCCGTCGCGGGCAAAACCGCACGCGGCATCCTTCTGATGCTGCTCGCGACGGTGCTTTTCACAGCGATGGACGCGGTGGTGAAGGGACTGGTCACCAGCTATCCCACGATTCAGGTGATCTGGGCACGCTTCTTCGGGCAATTCGTGATCGTTCTGCTGGTGCTGGCCGTCCGGGGCGGGGTGCGCCCTGCACTGCGCACGCGCTTTCCCCGTCTGCACCTGCTGCGGGCGGCGCTGCAGTTCGGAACGGCGGGACTGTTCTTCCTGTCGCTGAGCCATATCGGGCTGGCCGAGGCGCAGGCGCTGGCCGACATCAGCCCGATCCTGATCACGCTTGGCGCGGCGCTGTTCCTGGGGGAACGGCTGGGGCCGCGCCGGGTGCTGGGCGTGGTGGCCGCGATGGTCGGGGCGCTGATCGTGATCCGGCCGGGGATGGCGGTGTTCACCCCGGCGGCGCTGCTGCCCATCGGGGCGGCGGTCTGTTATGCAGGCTTTGCCCTGATCACGCGCAGGGTCGGGGTGCAGGAAAGCGCCTGGACATCGATGATCTATGCCGCCGCCTTTGGCACGTTGGCGGCCTTCGTGATGACAGTGCCGGTCTGGCAGCCGATTGCCCTGCGGGACCTGCCGCTTTTCCTGCTGATCGGCGTCCTCGGCACCGGCGCGCAACTGTGCATCGTGCGGTCCTTTTCGGTCGCCGAAGCGTCGGTCGTGGCCCCCTTTGCCTATGCCGGCATCCTGTTTGCGATCTTCTGGGGCATCGTCGTCTTTGGCGAATACCCCGATGCACCGACCCTTGTGGGTGCGCTTGTGATCGTTGCGGCCGGGCTTTATGTCTGGCACCGGGAAACAAGGGCCACGCGCGGCTTGGCGTGAAACAGGGGCGCAATGAACGATAGCCAAGCCTTCCGGCTGGATTACTGGCTGTGGGATCGGGCGTTGCGGATCATCCTGTGGCTGCTGCTGCGCCTGCCCTACCGCTGGCGCGTGCCGATGTTCGGCTGGATTTCCAGCCGCATCGTGGCCCCCATCGCCGGCTATGACCGCCGCGTGCGCGAGAACCTTGCGCAGATCCTTCCAGACCTGCCGCCGCAGGAGGTACGCCGGATCGAACGTGCAGTGCCGGACAACGTCGGCCGTACCATGATCGAGATGTATTCCGGCCCCGAATTCATCGCCCGCGCCGCCACACATGCTCCGACCGGGGCGGGCCTTCAGGCGCTGCAGGCGGCATCGGATGCGGGGCGTCCGATCATCATCGTCACCGGGCATTTCGGCAATTACAACGCGGCGCGGGCGGCCCTGATCGCGCGCGGCCATGTCATCGGCGGTCTGTACCGCCCGCTCGACAATCCGTGGTTCAACGAACATTACGTCGCCGCGATGGAGGGGATCGGCAAGCCGATGTTCGCCCGGGGCCGTCGCGGCATGGGGGAAATGGTAAAGTTCCTGCGGGGCGGCGGCAAGCTGGGCCTGCTGATCGACCAGCGCATGCAGCAGGGGGCCAAGCTGTCGTTCTTCGGGCACGAGGCGCTTACCGCGCTGTCGGCCGCCGAACTTGCCCTGAAGTATGACGCCCTTCTGCTGCCGGTCTATGCGATCCGCCAGAAGAACGGTCTGGATTTCGACATTCTTGTCGAGGCACCGATCCCGCCTGGCACACCCGAGGCGATGACCCAGGCGCTGAACGACAGTCTGGAGGCTCTGGTGCGCCAGCACCCCGAACAGTGGTTCTGGATTCACCGCCGCTGGAAACCCTGAACTGCGGGCAAATCCGGTGCTTCAGTCCACCCGTGCCGCAGCCAGAATCGCCGCAGGCCCCGGTGCCTGAAGAATCACGACGGCTGCATCCGGTCCCGGAACCTCAGCATCGACCGACAGCGGCTCGACCCCGGACCAGTCGCCCAGAGGTTGCCAGGCGGTGACGATATTGTGGTAGGTCACCGTCCGCCCGGCATTCTCGCCCCTTTCGATTTCGACCGTCTGCGACGGGCGATAGCGCACTAGTTGCACGCGCACCGGACTGTTCAGCGGTTTCTGCGCTTCGGCACGGATCTGCAGGACCGGCCCATTCCGCACCATCTTCAACGTCACGTTGCGGCCTTGTTGCAACTGCTCGGAAATCAGGGCCTCGACCTCTTCCGGCCTATGCCCCTCGACGCG
>JAAFHX010000134.1 GCA_013297695.1 Rhodobacterales bacterium
GGACCGGCGGTGGCACCGCTGGCGGAGGAGGCCGATCTGCTGCGCTGTCATCCGGCGGACTATCTGGCGCGGCTGCGGGCGGTATCCCCGCAGGCGGGCGTGGTGCAGCTGGACGCCGATACCTGGATGTCGGCGGGCTCGCTGGAGGCGGCGCTGCGGGGGGCGGGCGGGGTCTGCGCGGCGGTCGATCTGGTGCTGACAGGCGGGGTGGCCAATGCCTTTGTCGCCTGCCGCCCGCCGGGGCATCATGCCGAGGCGGCGCTGCCGATGGGGTTCTGCCTGTTCGGCAATGTCGCCATCGGGGCAAGGCGGGCGCTGGACCATCACGGGCTGTCGCGGGTGGCGGTGGTGGATTTCGACGTGCATCATGGCAACGGCACGCAGGCGCTGCTCTGGGACGAGGCGCGGGCGCTGTTCGTCACCAGCCAGCAGATGCCGCTCTGGCCCGGCACGGGCGATCCGTCGAAACGGGGCGCGCATGGGCAGGTGCTGAACGTGCCGCTGCCGCCCGGATCGGACGGGGCGGTGATGCGGGCGGCCTATGAGGCGCAGGTCTTCCCCCGGCTGGCGGCGTTCCGGCCCGAACTGATCCTGATTTCCGCCGGCTTCGATGCCCATGCGCGCGACCCGCTGGCACAGCTGATGTGGGTCGAGGCGGATTATGCCTGGCTGACCGGGCGGCTTTGCGATCTGGCGGATGCGCATGCGGGGGGCCGGGTGGTGTCGGCGCTGGAGGGGGGCTATGATCTGGCGGCGCTGGAGGCCAGTGTGGCCGCGCATGTGGGCGTGCTGAGGGAGCGGGGGGCATGAGCGAGAAGCCGATTGCCGAGATGAGTTTCGAAGAGGCGATGGCCGCGCTGGAGGCCGTCGTGGGCACGCTGGAGCGGGGCGACGTGGCGCTGGAAGCCTCGATTGCGCTTTATGAACGCGGGGCGGCGCTGAAGGCGCATTGCGCGGGCAAGCTGCGCGAGGCCGAGGAGAAGGTGGAGCTGATCCGCGCCGCCGAGGGCCGCGCCGTCGGCACGGTGCCGGTGGAGGGGTTGTGAGCTTTGACGCGGCCCTGACCGGGGCGGCGGGCCTGGTGCAGGCGCGGCTGGAGGCTGCGCTGGCGGGCCGGGCCGATCAGCCGGTGATCCATGCGATGCGCCACGCGGTGCAGGGCGGCAAGCGGCTGCGGGGCTTTCTGGTGCTGGAAGGCGCACGGATGCTGGGGGTGGACGCGGCCCGGGCCGTCAGCGCGGCGGCGGCGGTCGAGGCGCTGCACGCCTATTCCCTGGTGCATGACGACCTTCCGGCCATGGACGACGACGACCTGCGGCGCGGCCAGCCGACGGTGCATGTGAAATGGGATGAGGCGACGGCGATTCTGGCGGGCGATGCCTTGCAGACGCTGGCGTTCGAGCTGCTCTGCGACCCCGCGCTCGGGCCGGCCGAGGTGCGGATTGCGCTGGTGGCGGGGCTGGCGCGGGCCTCGGGGGCCGAAGGGATGGTGCTGGGGCAGGCGCTGGACATTGCCGCCGAGACCGCCGCCCGGCCGCTGACGCTGGCCGAGATCACCGAATTGCAGGCGGGCAAGACCGGCGCGCTGATCCGCTGGGCGGGCACGGCGGGGGCGGTGATTGCCGGGGCGGACCAGGCACCGCTGGACCGCTATGCGGCGGCGCTGGGCCTCGCGTTCCAGATTGCCGATGACATCCTGGATGTGACGGGCGATGCCGGCACGGCGGGCAAGGCGCTGCGCAAGGATGCGGCGGCGGGCAAGGCAACCTTCGTGTCCTTGCTGGGGCTGGAGGGGGCGCGGGCGCGGGCGCGCGATCTGGTGGCCGGGGCCGAAGCGGCGCTGGCCCCCTATGGCGACCGGGCCGCCAATCTGGTTGCCGCCGCGCGCTATATCATCGCGCGCGACAAGTGAGTTCCGGAGAGAGAATGACCGACCGACCCAAGACCCCGGTGCTGGACCGGGTGCACCTGCCCGCCGACCTCAAGAGCCTCGGCGACCGCGAGTTGCGGCAGTTGGCCGACGAATTGCGGGCCGAGACAATCTCTGCCGTGTCGGTCACCGGGGGCCATCTGGGGGCGGGGCTGGGCGTGGTGGAACTGACCGTGGCGCTGCATGCCGTCTTCGACGCGCCGCGCGACCGGATCATCTGGGACGTGGGCCACCAGTGCTATCCGCACAAGATTCTCACCGGGCGGCGCGACCGCATCCGCACGCTGCGGATGGAGGGCGGGCTGTCGGGGTTCACCAAGCGGTCGGAAAGCCCCTATGACCCGTTCGGGGCGGCGCATTCGTCAACCTCGATCTCCGCCGCGCTGGGGTTCGCGGTGGCGCGCGATCTGGGTGCGGGCGGCGGCGATGCTATTGCCGTGATCGGCGACGGGTCGATGAGTGCGGGCATGGCCTATGAGGCGATGAACAACGCAGGTGCCCTGAAGAAGCGGCTGATCGTCATCCTGAACGACAACGAGATGAGCATCGCCCCCCCGGTCGGCGCGATGTCGGCCTATCTGACGCGGCTTTACACCGAAGGCCCGTTTCAGGAACTGAAGGCGGCGGCAAAGGGGGCGGTCAGCCTGCTGCCGGAACCGTTTCAGGAAGGCGCGCGGCGGGCCAAGGAACTGCTCAAGGGCATGGCCGTGGGCGGCACCCTGTTCGAGGAACTGGGGTTTTCCTATATCGGGCCCATAGACGGGCATGATCTGGACCAGATGCTGCCGGTGCTGCGCACGGTGAAGGCGCGGGCCACGGGGCCGGTGCTGATCCATGTGCTGACGAAGAAGGGCAAGGGCTATGCCCCCGCCGAGGCGGCGCGCGACCGGGGCCACGCGACGGCGAAATTCGATGTGGCGACGGGGGCGCAGGCGAAGGCCGCATCGAATGCGCCGAGTTATACCCGCGTCTTTGCGCAAGCCCTGATCCGCGCGGCAGAGGCGGACGAGAAGATCGTCGCCGTGACGGCGGCGATGCCGGACGGCACCGGGCTGAACCTGTTTGCCGAACGCTTTCCGAAACGCTGTTTCGACGTGGGGATTGCCGAGCAGCATGCCGTGACCTTCAGCGCCGGCATGGCGGCGGGGGGGCTGAAGCCGTTCTGCGCGCTCTATTCCACCTTCCTGCAGCGCGGGTACGATCAGGTCGTGCATGACGTGGCGATCCAGCGGCTGCCGGTGCGGTTTGCGATCGACCGGGCCGGGCTGGTCGGGGCCGATGGCGCGACCCATGCCGGGGCCTTCGACGTGGCCTTTCTGGCCAACCTGCCCGGCTTCGTGGTGATGGCGGCGGCGGACGAGGCGGAGCTGGTGCATATGGTCGCCACGGCGGCGGCCTGGGACGAGGGGCCGATCAGCTTCCGCTTTCCGCGCGGCGAGGGCACCGGGGTGGAGATGCCCGCGCGAGGTCAGCCGCTGGAGATCGGCCGGGGCCGGGTGATCCGCGACGGCGCGCGCGTGGCGATCCTGAGTTTCGGCACGCGGCTGGCCGAGGTGCTGGTGGCCGCCGAGGCGCTGGCCGCGCGCGGGCTGGCCCCAACGGTCGCCGATGCCCGCTTTGCCAAGCCGCTGGACCGCGACCTGATCCTGCGGCTGGCCGCCGGGCATGAGGTGCTGATCACGGTCGAGGAAGGCGCCATCGGCGGTTTCGGGTCGCATGTGGCGCAGTGTCTGGCCGAGGCGGGCGTGTTCGACCGGGGCCTGAAGTTCCGGTCGATGGTGCTGCCGGATACTTTCATCGACCAGGCCAGCCCCGAGGCGATGTACGAGGTCGCGGGGCTGAGTGCGGCACGGATCGAAGGCAAGGTGCTGGAGGTGCTGGGGGTGGCGGTTGTGGGGAAGCGGGCGTGAGTCCTTTCCGGTTCTCCGCAGAGAAGTCCTAACACATTGGTAAAAAAAGACTTTAAATCACCGACGGATGCGACGTCGTGCCCGCATTCCTGATGTCAGTAGATGTGTTAGGTGCTATTATGCGATTCGAGGGCAGGTGTGGATCTTGGGGGCGATGCTTCGGGAAACCGCGTAAGATGCGTGGGGGTAACACTATCTTTACTGTTCCACAGTTTTCTGTGGGTCGTGTTTTTCCTAAGTATGTCAAGGGTACAACAAAGACTCTGGAGAGGCTAAGAAAATGTCGGTGTCTGCACTGAGAAAGCTGTCGATCAGCCCCGAGGTACGTGGGTTTTGGGATGGTGTGAAGCGTGGCATGGCGTCTACAGACGATTCTTTCGATGTGCGCTTCATTCGCTTGAACAGTGACATCTTTGTAGGCCTTAGAACTGATGGGGACGCTCTGCGAAAAGATGTCGAACGAGCCGAGTCCAAGTTTGCCGGATCACTCTCCAAAGAGAGGTGAACTTCCGAGCCACGCCGAGCGAGTAGCGCAGCGAGCGGAAATCGTACATCCAGACGGAAGTCGAGAAGCAGTAGAGCTTCGGGCTGAGAGGTCTTGGACAGGCGCATTGCCACATCCTCAAGACTTCGCAAAGTATGCGGAGATCGTCCCTGATGCACCCGAACGCATACTTCGAATGGCGGAAAGAGAGCAGGCGCACCGCATAAGTTTGGAGCAAATCATCGTTCCTGCAAACGAACGAATGGGTGCGCGAGGGCAGTGGCTGGGAGCAACAATATCCGCTCTGGCTTTGGTTCTTGCTGTTGTTTCTTCATACTTGGGCGCTCCTTGGCAGGTTGGCGTTGCCATCGTGGGCGTGCCCGTTCTGAGCGTTGCACGATCACTTGTGACCGCGTGGAGGTCTCCACCTGAATGATCGGACCAGGTAAAACGAATGGCTTAGCCTTTGTCGGGTCGCTGACCGGCGAGGGGGCGAACAAGGGGGTGTTCGTGACGCCGTCGGATTTCTCGAAGGAGGCGAAGGAATACCTGAACAAGGTGCAGCACCGTATTGTCCTGATCAACGGCGAGCGGCTGGCGCAGTTGATGATCCGGCACGAGGTGGGGGTGCGGGCGCGCAAGACCTATGTGGTGCGGTCGGTGGACGAGGATTACTTTGCCGAGGCCGAGGGCTGAGACTGCGGGTGAAAACGCCCGGGCCTTGCGGTCCGGGCGTTCGAAGTCAGGGACAGGCGGTCACTCGGCCACCTTTGCCTCGGGCTGGGTTGTCTCCGGCGGGTCGTTCCGCGTCTTCCACAGCGAGTAGAAAATGCCCGCCGCGATGATCGAGAAGGTGATCCCCAGCGACAGGTAGGGGTCGAACTTGCCGAAGAAGTAGCTGTAGAAGCCCTTGAAGCCGATGAACACCAGCACGATGGCCAGCGCATAGTGCAGGTAGTGGAAGCGGTGGATCAGCGCCGCCAGCGCGAAGTAGAGCGCGCGAAGGCCAAGGATGGCCATGATGTTCGCGGTGTAGACGATGAAGGTGTCGGTGGTGATCAGGAAGATCGCGGGAACCGAATCGACCGCAAAGATCACGTCGGCGAAGTTGATCACCAACAGCGCCACGAACAGCGGCGTGGCGAACAGCACCGTCTTGTTCTTCACCGGATGACGCTGGTGCACGAAAAACTTCTGCCCGTGCAATTCCTTGGTCACGTTCATGTATTTCGACACGAGCCGGACGATCGGGTTCTGCGACACGTCGGTCTCGCCGCCTTGGGTCGTGAGCATCTTGATGCCGGTGAAGACCAGGAAGGCCGCGAACACCAGGGTCATCCACTTGTAGTTCTCGATCAGTTCGGCGCCGATGGCGATCATGATGCCGCGCAGCACGATGACGCCGATGATGCCCCAGACAAGCGCCCGGTACTGGTATTTCCGCGGGATCGCGAAGTAGCCGAAAATCAGTGAGATGACGAAGACGTTGTCGATCGAGAGGACCTTCTCGATCAGATAGCCCTGGAAGTATGACGCGACCGGGTTGGTGCCGTCCGTGGTCACCAGCGTCCCGTTCGACCAGGCCCACCAGATGTAGCCGCCGAAGGTGATCGCGATGGCGATGTAGAAGGCCGACAGCTTCAGGCTGTCGGCGACGCCAAGCTCGTGGTCATCCTTGTTCAGCACGCCCAGGTCGAACACCATGAGCGCGACGACGATGGTCAGGAACATAAGCCACATCCAGAGCGGCTTGCTGAGGAACTCGGCGAGAAGAAAATCCATGGGCGGGACCCCTTTTTGACATTTCGGACATATGAACGACAAAGGACCCCGACGGGGAGTTTCATCGATCACGCTCGATGCGGTCCGACATCACGACAAAATGCCGTCAGAGGGGCCCGGTCCGCGTGGGTGCAGATGGGGCAGCAGGTGCATCCCGGCAAGGGGAACGTTCGCGAAAAAGTGATGCCGCCGGGCAGCGTGGCGCGGCGGCATCAGGTTCGGGCGGCGGGACTGGTGGGGCTGGTGGGGCTTGCGGCTGCGGGCGCACCGGACCCGGCTCAGGCAGCGCGGGACGTCTTGCGGACCTTGGCGGCCTGGCGGCGGGCCGAGGTCCGGCGGCTGCCCTTGCGCCCGGTCCTCAGGGCGGCGGGGCGACCGGTGCGGGCAAAGGCATCGGTCACCAAGGCGGTGTCTGACTGGCGGGTGGAGGCTGCCTGAAAGAACATTTCGGCGAAGGGCGACTGGAAGTGGGTCATTTCTGGTCTCCTGAAGGTTGGTTGGATCGTGATTCAACCTTTACCCGCAGCGCCCTGATTCGCTGTTCCCCGGGAAACGCGGTTGCGGAAGACGAGGACAGGCGACCGAAAAACGCAAAGGCCCGGCGGCATGCCGGGCCTTTCGTCTGGCGTCAGGCGGGCATCAGGCGGTCTTGCGCCGACGCAGCGCGGCAAAGCCGGCAAGCCCCGCAGCCAGCAGCGGCAACGACGCGGGCAGCGGCACCGGAGCGACCGTATTGGTGAAGCTGAAGGCCAGATCGTTGTAATCCCGGTCGCCGCCGTAGGGCAGATCCTCGAAGCCGACCAGCGTTGTCCCCGGCTTCCAGTTCGACTGCACGCTGGCATGGGCGAAGGTGTCGTAGTTGCGCGCGGCCGGACCCGAGAAATAGTTGTTTCCGTCGGACACCAGCAAGCGGAACAGAAGCTCGCTGCCCGGCGCAAAGGTTCCGACCACGGCGGTGCTGCCGGTGATTGCCGACGCGCTGTCGAACAGTTTCAGGTCGTTGCCAAAATCGGCGTCGCCATTGTCAAGAAACAGGATGTGGCTGTAGCCGGCATCGCGGCCCTCGAAGGTGGCGATGACCTGGCCGCCGGTCGTGAAGATCTTGAGGCCTTCGGTGCCGGCGGGCGGCGTCGGCACGGTTCCCGCCGTTGCGGCAGTTGCCGACAGGGCAGCGAGGACAACGGCAGAAATGAGGAAGTGGCGCATCTTGTGACTCCTGAAAAATTTGAACGTGCATTTTAATAAATCGAAATAGCACCTTCTGCCAAACAGAATTGCAACCCTGAAAAGAAACAATCCATTTCGCAATAAAAGTTAACAGGGGAATTAATTGGTAAATGGGAGCGGATGTCAGGACCCGAGGTCGCCCCTGCGTTCGGCAGCCAGCAGGCTGGCAAGGCCTGTGCGGTAATCGGGGTGAAGCAGGCGCACGCCGAGGTCGTGCTTGATCCGGTCGTTCCGGACGCGCTTGGATTCGGCGTAGAAGCTGCGGGCCATCGGGGTCAGGTCGGCCTGATCCCAGGGAATGCCCGGCGGCTCGGGCAGGCCGAGCAGGGCGGCGGCATGCGACAGCACGTCTTCGGGCGGGGCCGGATCGTCGTCGCAGACGTTGTAGGCCGTGCCGGGTGCAGGCGCGGCGATGGACGCGGCCAGCACCTGTGCGATGTCGTCCACATGGATGCGGCTGAACACCTGCACCGGCTTCAGGATGCGCCGGGCGGTGCCTTCGCGCACCTTTTCGAACGGGCCGCGCCCGGGGCCGTAGATGCCGGCAAGGCGAAAGATGTGGACGGGCAGGCCGGTGGCGCGCCACTGGGTCTCGGCCAGCACGCGGTGGCGTCCCCGGTCGGAGATGGGAGTCAGGGGGGTATCCTCGTCCACCCACCCCCCCTGATGATCGCCATAGACGCCGGTGGTGGAGAGATAGCCGACCCAGACAGGCCGGGCAGCGGCAAGCTGCGCGCCATGGCTGGCGAGGAACGGATCGCCGCCTGCATCGGGCGCGGCAGAGGCAAGGATATGGGTGACCTGCGGCAGCAGCGGCGCAAGATCGGCGGGCCAGAGCAGCGGCTCGACCCCCCCGGAGCGGAAAGCCTCGGCGCGGCCCGGGAGCCGGGTGGTGCCGATGACGCGCCAGCCCTGCGGCAGCAGCCGCCGGGCAAGAGCCTGCGCGGAATAGCCGTGGCCGAGGGACAGAAGGGTGCCTGACATGGGCGAAACTATCTGCGGCAGCGCGGCAGGGCGCAAGCAGAGTTGCAAGCGGGAGGGTGGCGTGCTGTAGTCCGACATGCCTGCCGAAAAGCCCCCCGAAGGACCCGATGTCGATGCCGCCTATGCCCTGCGGTCGCCGGAGGATGTTCTGCGGCTGTATCGCGACTGGGCGGCGACCTATGACACGGTCTGGGCGGCCGAGATGCAGTTTGCCCTGCCCGTCCATGTGGCAGAGGCGTTTCTGGCGGCGGGCGGCACGGGTCCGGTGCTGGACGTCGGAGCGGGGACGGGGCTGCTGGGGCAGGCCCTGCGCGACCGGGGCTTTGCCGGGCGGCTGGACGGGATCGACCTGACGCCGGAAATGCTCGAACGGGCGCGGGCGAAGGGCATCTATGATGATCTGGTGACCGCAGACGTGACGCGCCCGCTGCCGGTGGCCGGCCCCTATGCCGGGTTCGTGAGTTCCGGCGTGTTCACCCACGGGCATGTCGGGCCGGAGGCGCTGGACCGGCTGATGACGGTCGCCGCACCCGGGGCCGTGTTCCTGCTGGCGATCAACCCGGTGCTGTACCGGACCGCCGGTTTCGAGACGACGCTGGCGGCGTTCGGCGCGCGGATCGGTGCGGTGACGCTGACCCCGGTGGCGATCTACGGGGCTGCCGCCGCCGCGAAAGACCCCGCCCATGCGGCGGATCACAGCCAGTTGGTGCATTTCCGCAAGGCCTGACCCGGCCCGTCACCCGGCTGACATGCGCGCGGTGCAGGGAAGGGGTGGCCCTTGCGGGGTGCCACCGGTTTCGTGATAGATACCGGATCATTTCAGGATTTGCCCGATGCACGACGATATGGCCTTGCCGGTCCGCACGCCGCCCCATGCCGGACCCGAAGTCTTCACCGATCCCGTCGCTGCCGTGGCGCGGCTGGAAGCGCTGTATGCCACCGCGACCGAGTTCCTGTCGCGCCATTTCAGCGCCGCAGTGACCGAGGGCAAGCCCGAGGCGCGGGTGCGCGCCTTCTACCCCGAAATCCGGCTGACCACGACCAGCCATGTCAAGACCGACAGCCGCCTGAGCTTTGGCCACGTTTCGGGACCCGGCACCTATGCCACCACGATCACCCGCCCGGACCTGTTCCGCAACTATCTGCATCAGCAGATCGGGCTTCTGGTGCAGAACCATCAGGTGCCCGTGGTCATCGGCGCGTCCGACACACCGATTCCGGTGCATTTCGCGGTGGCAGGCAATCCGGCGGTCACGGTCCCGCAGGAAGGCGTGCTGGATTTCTCGTTGCGGGACGTGTTCGACGTGCCGGACCTTGCCACGACCAATGATGACATCGTGAATGGCACGCGGCTGAAGAACGCCGACGGATCGGTGCCGCTGGCCCCGTTCACGGCACAGCGGGTGGATTACTCGCTGGCCCGCCTGTCGCATTACACCGCAACCGAGGCGCGGCATTTCCAGAACCATGTGCTGTTCACCAACTACCAGTTCTATGTGGACGAGTTCGAGGCCTATGCGCGCGAGATGCTGGCGCAGCCGGAATCGGGATACACCAGCTTTGTCGCCCCCGGAAACCAGGAAATCCTGTCGGCCGAGGCGCCCATCGGGCTGCTGACCAAGCTGCCGCAGATGCCCGCCTATCATCTGAAACGGGCCGATGGGCAGGGGATCACGCTGGTGAACATCGGCGTCGGCCCGTCGAACGCCAAGACCGCGACCGACCACATTGCCGTGCTGCGTCCGCATGCCTGGCTGATGGTCGGGCATTGCGCGGGGCTGCGCAACAGCCAGAGCCTTGGTGATTTCGTGCTGGCCCATGCCTATCTGCGCGAGGATCATGTGCTGGACGACGACCTGCCGATCTGGGTGCCGATCCCGGCGCTGGCCGAGATTCAGATTGCGCTGCAGACGGCGGTGGCCGAGGTGACGCAGCTTGAAGGGTATGAGCTGAAGCGGGTCATGCGCACCGGCACGGTGGCCACGATCGACAACCGCAACTGGGAACTGCGCGACCAGTCCGGCCCTGTGAAACGCCTCAGCCAGAGCCGTGCCATCGCGCTGGACATGGAAAGCGCCACCATCGCGGCCAACGGGTTCCGGTTCAGGGTGCCCTATGGCACGCTTTTGTGCGTGTCCGACAAGCCGCTGCACGGCGAGTTGAAGCTGCCGGGGATGGCCACGGATTTCTACCGCACGCAGGTTGCCAGCCACCTGAAGATCGGCATCCGCGCGATGGAGCTTTTGCGCGCCACGCCGTTGGAGCGCATCCACAGCCGCAAGTTGCGCAGCTTTGAGGAAACAGCCTTTCTGTAGCAGTCGCGGGGTTTCGCAAAATCTGGAGAAAAGACGTGGAAACCGCTTGATCTGCGGCAGAAAAACCTGTCGAACGGGCGGCATTGCGCCGCGAGGCGCGACCATGAAAGCCCGCTGCCGGGCGGAATAAAAGGGACAGGACATGTCGAAACCGATGAGCAAGACGCAGCTTGTTGCGGCGCTTGCGACCGAAATGGGCGAAGACCGCA
>JAAFHX010000135.1 GCA_013297695.1 Rhodobacterales bacterium
GTCAACTTCACCGGATCGGTCGGCGGCGGCGCGGCCATCGAGCGGGCGGCGGCGGGGACCTTCACCGGCCTTGGACTTGAACTCGGCGGCAAGGACCCCGGGATCGTGCTGCCCGATGCCGACCTCGATCTGGCGGTAGACGGGCTGATGGACGGCGCGATGTATAACGCGGGCCAATGCTGCTGCGGGATCGAGCGCATCTATGTGCATGAAAGCCTGTATGACAGTTTCGTCGAGAAATCGGTCGCCTGGGTCGGGCAGTTGCGTCTGGGCAATCCCTTCGATGCCGCCACCACGCTTGGCCCCATGGCGAACCGCCGCTTTGCCGCGACCGTGCGCGCCCAGACCGCCGAGGCCATTGCCGCAGGTGCCCGCGCGCTGATCGACCCCGCCAGCCAGCCTGCCGACGATGGCGGCGCCTATCTGGCCCCGCAGGTGCTGGTGAATGTCGATCATTCGATGCGCGTCATGCGCGAGGAAAGCTTTGGCCCCGTGGTCGGGATCATTCCCTACAAGACCGAGGCCGAGGCGGTGGCGCTTGCCAACGACAGCCCCTATGGCCTGACCGCCAGCATCTGGACCCGCGACGCCGACCGGGCCGCGCATCTGGGCGCGCAAATCGAGACCGGGACCGTCTTCATGAACCGCTGCGACTACCTAGACCCGGCGCTGACCTGGACGGGCGTCAAGGACACCGGGCGCGGCACGAGCCTGTCGTATCTGGGGTTCCATGCGGTCACGCGGGCGAAATCCTACCACCTGAGGAAGGCACTCAAATGAAGCTGCGCGGCAACTGGTCCTATCCGACCCTGGTGAAATTCGGCGCGGGCCGCATTGCGGAACTGGCCGACCACTGCAAGGCGGCGGGGCTGAAGAACCCGCTGCTGGTGACCGACAAGGCGCTGGCAAGCCTGCCGATCACGGCGCGGGCGCTGGACATTCTTGAAACGGGCGGCCTTGGCCGGGCGGTCTTCTCGCAGGTCGATCCGAACCCGAACGAAGGCAACATGGAGGCGGGCCTCGCCGTCTATCGCGCGGGCGGGCATGACGGGGTGGTGTGCTTCGGCGGCGGCTCGGCGCTGGACCTTGGCAAGATAATCGCGCTGATGGCGGATCAGAAGGTGAGCGTCTGGGAGTTGGAGGATATCGGCGACTGGTGGACGCGGGCGGATGCGTCGAAGATCGCCCCCATCGTGGCGGTGCCGACCACAGCCGGAACGGGGTCGGAAGTGGGCCGCGCGGGCGTGCTGACCAACTCGAAGACCCACAAGAAGAAGGTCATCTTCCACCCGAAGCTGCTTCCGGCGGTCACCATCTGCGACCCGGAACTGACCGTGGGCATGCCACGCTTCATCACCGCAGGCACGGGGATGGACGCCTTCGCGCATTGCCTGGAGGCCTATTCCAGCCCGTTCTTCCACCCGATGAGCCAGGGCATCGCGCTGGAAGGCATGCGGCTGGTGCTGGAAAACTTGCCGAAGGTCTATGCGACGCCGGACGACCTTGAGGCCCGCGCGCAGATGATGGCGGCGGCGGCGATGGGGGCGGTGGCCTTCCAGAAGGGGCTGGGGGCGATCCATTCGCTCAGCCACCCCATCGGCGCGGTCTATGGCACGCATCACGGCACGACCAATGCCGTGGTCATGCCGATGGTGCTGGAATTCAACCGCGCCGCGATCGTGGACCGGATCGACCGTGCCGCCGCCTATCTGGGCATCGCGGGCGGGTTCGCGGGCTTTCATGCGATGGTGATGGACCTGCGGGCGCAGTTGAACATCCCCGAAAACCTGTCGGCGATGGGGGTGGAATATGCCCGGCTTGACGAATTGACCGACATGGCGCTGGAAGACCCCTCCTGCGACGGCAACCCGGTGAAGATGACGCGCGAGAACACCCGCGCGCTGTTCGAAGCCTGCATGTAAGGCGCAAGGGTGCGGCACGTCACGACCGAGATTGCCGTCATCGGCGCTGGCGTCATCGGGCTGACCGTGGCGCTGCGGCTGGCGAAGGACGGGCGGCAGGTCGTTCTGCTGGACCCCGGCACGCCGGGGTCCGGCGCATCTTACGGTAATGCGGGCACCATCGCGGATTACGCGGTGATGCCGGTGGGCACGCCGGAGGTGCTGCGGTCGCTGCCGTCGCTGCTGCTTGACCGGAACTCGCCGCTGGCGATCCGTCGCGCGGCCCTGCCCGCGCTGATGCCCTGGCTCGCGCGGTTCGCACGCCAGTCGCTGCCCGGCCCGGCACGGCGCAATGCCGGGGCGCTGGCGGCGCTGCTGGCCGGGGCCGGGGCGGGATGGGAGGCGTTGGCCACCGAAGTCGGCGGCGGCACGATCCTGCAACGGCGCGGGTGTCTTTACCTGTACGAAACGCCCGCCACCTTTCGCGCAGGCTCCGACGACATGACCCGCCGCCGAAGCCTTGGCGTGCGGGTGGAGATGGTGACGCCTGACGCGCTTGCCGCGATGGAACCCGGCCTACCGTCTGTCGCGGGCGGGGCGGCCTTTTTTCCCGATGCCGTGTTTCTGGACGATCCGGGGAAGATGATGGCCCTGATCGCCGCAGCCACATCGGCAGCCGGGGGCGAGCATCTGGCCGTCCGCGCCGACCGGCTGGAGCGGCAGGTGGATGGCGTGACGGTCCATGCCCCCGGCCTGCGGCTGCATGCCCGCCGCGTGGTGCTGGCGGCGGGCGCCCATTCCCGCGCACTGGCCGCACAGGCAGGCGACCGCGTGCCGCTGGACACTGAACGCGGCTATCACGTCGAATGGGACATGGCCGCGCCACGCCTGTCGCGCCCGGCCTGCCCGACCGCGCGGGGGTTCTATCTGTGCCCGATGGCGGGGCGGCTGCGGGTGGCGGGCACGGTGGAACTGGGCGGCCTGACCGCCCCGCCGTCACCGCACCGCATCGCACGGCTGGTCGACGGCGCGCGGGCGATCTTTCCCGACCTCGGCCCCCCGTCGCGCGACTGGATGGGCCTGCGCCCCTCGGTCCCCGACAGCCTGCCGGTGATCGGCCCGTCGCGCGGCGGGGCCGAGGTGATCCACGCTTTCGGACACGGCCACCTGGGCGTCACGCTGGCACCGGCAACGGCGCGGATCGTGGCGGCGCTGGTCGCCGGGCGGGTGCCCGATATTGCGCTGTCACCCTACCGTCCGGCCCGCTTTTGACTTAGAACGTCCCTGCAGGCACAGCAGGCGACCCCGGCTGCGCCCGAAATGCACGGGGTCGGACGGAAGAGGCGGACATCATGGCACGGCGGGCGCTGGTCACCGGATCGGCGGGGTTCATCGGATATCACCTGTCCGCGCGTCTTCTGGCCAACGGCTGGCAGGTGATCGGGCTTGATGCCATCAGCGACTACTACGACATCGCGCTGAAGCAGCGGCGGCATGCGATGCTGCGCGACCACGCCGGATTCCACGCGGTCGAGGGTCTGGTCGAAACGCCGGGTCTGGTTGCCGACCTGATGGCCGACACCCCCGATGCGGTCTTTCATCTGGCCGCCCAAGCGGGGGTACGCCATTCGATCGAATCCCCCCGCGCCTATCTGGAAGGCAACCTGATGGGGTGCTTCGAGGTGCTGGAAGCCGCCCGCGCGACCCCGCCGCGCCACCTGCTGATGGCTTCGACCTCGTCGGTCTACGGGGCCAACACCAAGATGCCCTATGCCGAAACCGACAAGACCGCGCATCAGATGAGCTTCTACTCGGCCACCAAGAAGGCCGCCGAGGCGATGGCCCATTCCTATGCGCATCTCTTCGGCATCCCGACAACGATGTTCCGGTTCTTTACCGTCTATGGCCCCTGGGGCCGCCCCGACATGGCGCTGTTCAAGTTTACCAGGGCGATTCTGGCGGGCCAGCCCATCGACATCTATAACCGCGGCGACATGCTGCGCGACTTTACCTATGTCGATGACCTGATCGAGGGCATCCTGCGGCTGACCGAGGTCCTTCCCGTCACCCGGATGGGCGACTTCGACAGCCTGTCGCCCGTCGCCCCGTGGCGTGTGGTGAACATCGGCAACCGCGCGCCGATCCGGCTGATGGAATTCGTCGAGGCAATCGAGCACGCGACGGGGCGGACTGCGGTGCGCAATTACCTGCCGATGCAGCCGGGCGACGTGCCCGCGACCTGGGCCGATGCCACGCTGCTGGAAGCGCTGATCGGCCCGTTGCCGCAAACCGACATCCGCGACGGTGTGGCGCGGTTCGTGGATTGGTACCGGGACTATCATGCCGTGTAGCGTTTGGTGCGGGCAGGTGGACCTGCCGCTCGTCTTTGCCGGAACCACCGCTATCCTTGCCCCTGGAAGAATCGAGCAGCATGGCACATCCGGCACATGAGACGACCCCGGCTTGGTCCTGGGCGGCCCCCCTGGCAGCCTCGGCACTGCTGGCGTTGAAATTCGCGCATCTCGTTTCTGCCGAAAACATCGTCGTGCTGGCGGCGGCGGCGGTCCTGCTGCTGGGCGCGGTCTTTGCCGCCGTGCACCATGCCGAGGTGCTGGCGCTGCGGCTGGGCGAGCCGTTCGGGTCGATTCTGCTGGCGGTGGCGGTAACGGTGATCGAGGTCGCGCTGATCGTGTCGATCCTGATCGGCGGGGCAGCGGGCAGCGATGCCGTGGCGCGTGACACGGTCTTTGCCGCCGTGATGATCGTGCTGAACGGGGTGGTGGGCCTGTGCCTGGTGCTCGGGGCCGGACGGCATCGCGAGCAGAGCTTTCAGGTGCAGGGCGCGTCTGCCACGCTGGCAGTCCTGGGTACGCTGGCCACGCTGGCGCTGGTGATGCCGAACTACACGGTGGCGACCCGTGGCCCGAACTATGCGCCCATCCAGTTGATGGTTGTCGGGGCAGTGTCGCTGATCCTGTATGCCGTGTTCGTCTTTGTGCAGACCGTGCGGCACCGCGCCTATTTTCTGGATGTGGAGCCTGACGAGCAGGCGGCCCTGCACCCGTCCGAGGTGCCTTCGGCCGGGGTTGCGGGGGCAAGCCTGATGCTGCTGCTGGTGTCGCTGGTGGCGGTGGTGCTGCTGGCCAAGGTGCTGTCGGCCCCGCTGGACCGTGCGGTGACCTTGGCCGGTCTGCCGCATGCGCTGGTCGGTGTGGTGATCGCGGCGGTGGTGCTTCTGCCCGAAGGGATGGCCTCGGCCAAGGCGGCGCTGGCGAACAGGTTGCAAAGCAGCATCAACCTGGCGCTCGGGTCGGCTGTGGCCAGTATCGGGCTGACCCTGCCTGCCGTGGCCGTGGTGGCGATTGCGCTTGACCGTCCGCTGACCCTGGGGCTGTCGGATGAAAACACGGTGCTGCTGGTGCTGACGCTGTTCGTCGGCACCCTGACCCTGGGAACCGGCCGCACGACCGTCTTGCAGGGGGCGGTGCATCTGGTGCTGTTCGCCGTGTTCCTGCTGTTTTCCGTGATCCCGTAAGGAGGCCGTGATGCAAGACCCGTCGATCAATGTTCTGGGCAGGGCGCTGGAAGTCTGCTCGACCGCGCCGGTGACCGGCTTTTTCCGCAATGGCTGCTGCGACACCGGGCCGATGGATCGCGGGCAGCATACGGTCTGCGCCGTGATGACGGCCGAGTTTCTGGCGCTGTCGAAGTATCTGGGCAACGATCTGTCCACACCGCGCCCGGAGTACGGCTTCGCCGGGCTGAAGCCGGGCGATCGCTGGTGCCTGTGCGCCGCCCGTTTTCTGCAGGCGCATGAGGAAGGGGCCGCGCCCAAGGTTCATCTGGCCGCAACCCATGCCCGGACGCTGGACATCGTGCCGCTGGACGTGTTGCAGCGCCACGCGCTGGACAGCGCAACCTGATCCGGGCCAATCAGCCGTCGGATCGTCGGTGCCGTCGGCTGCGCAGGCCCGCAAGCCCCAGGGCCGCCGTCGCCAGCGCCAGCAGCGGCAAAGCAGCGGGCAAGGGCACAGCGGCGGGCGGCGGGCTGATCTCGACACGGTTGATCGCCCAGGATTCATCGCCCGTACCCTGATTGCCCCCGTGAATCGGCGAAAAGCCGAAGGTCAGCTTGTTCAGGCCTGCCGTAAGGTCGACCAGCCCGGCGACGCTTGTCACCCCGCCCTGAAAGTATCCTCCAGGATTGGTCAACGTGCTGGCGGTCCACCCGAACAGGTTGGTAATCACCTTGTTGGCCCCGCCCCCGCTCATGTTGAAGGTCCCGGTGAACACCACCACATCGTTCAGCGCGATGGAAAACAGATCGGCATAGCCGTTGTCGCCATCCACGCTGCGCGCGCCGAAAATGTCGAACGTTATCGGGGCCGTCCCGGCCGCCGAGGAAAACACCACATCAAAGCTGCCCACGCCGCGATACGCACCGGTAAAGTCCGTTGCCGCATCGTCATGCAGCACCGCCCCCTGCCCTGCCCCTGCTGCCAACATCAACGCAAGGGCAGCCGCCCCTCCAAGACCCGTCTTCATCACCGTCTCCTGTCCGACCCAGGCCTTCGGAGGTGACGGGAAAATCGGGCAGAAACAGGCCGGAACGGCGGCAGACGACGGGTATCTTGCCGCCATTTCGTCCGGGCTTGCCCGAAGGCCGGGTCAGATCTTCATGTCAAAGCCGAGATGCCTTGCCACGGTGAAGATGTCCTTGTCGCCACGCCCGCACATGTTCATGACAATCAGGTGGTCGGCGGGCAGCGCGGGCGCGATCTTCATCACATGGGCCAGCGCATGCGCCGGCTCCAGCGCAGGGATGATTCCCTCCAACTGGCAGCAAAGCTGGAACGCCTCCAGCGCCTCGGCATCGGTGATGCTGACGTATGTCGCGCGGCCGACCTCGTGCAGCCAGGAATGCTCCGGCCCGATGCCGGGGTAATCAAGGCCGGCGCTGATCGAATAGCCTTCCAGAATCTGCCCGTCGGCATCCTGCAGCAGATAGGTGCGGTTGCCATGCAGCACCCCGGGCCGCCCGCCGGTCAGACTGGCGCAATGCTCCATCCGGTCATCAACGCCCTTGCCGCCGGCCTCGACCCCGATGATGTTCACCGACGGGTCGTCGAGGAAGGGAAAGAACAGCCCCATTGCGTTCGATCCGCCACCGATGGCCGCGATGATCGTGTCGGGCAGGCGGCCCTCACGCTCCTGCATCTGGGCCTTGGCCTCCTTGCCGATGATCGACTGGAAATCGCGCACCATTGCCGGATACGGGTGCGGCCCGGCGACGGTGCCGATGCAGTAGAAGGTGTCGCGCACGTTGGTCACCCAGTCGCGCAGCGCGTCGTTCATCGCATCCTTCAGCGTGCCTCTGCCGCTCGTGACCGGGATCACCTCGGCCCCCAGAAGCTTCATGCGGAAGACGTTCGGGGCCTGCCGTTCCACGTCATGCGCGCCCATGTAGACCACGCATTTCAGCCCGAACTTGGCGCATACGGTGGCGGTGGCCACGCCATGCTGGCCCGCGCCGGTCTCGGCGATGATCCGCGTCTTGCCCATGCGGCGCGCCAGGATGATCTGGCCCAGCACATTGTTGATCTTGTGCGCGCCGGTATGGTTCAACTCATCGCGCTTCATGTAGATTTTCGCACCGCCCAGATGCTGCGTCAGCCGTTCGGCGTGATACAGCGGCGAGGGGCGGCCGACGTAGTGGGTCCACAGGTCCTGCATCTCGGCCCAGAAACTCGGGTCGGTCTTGGCGAACTCATAGCGTTCCTCAAGCTCCAGGATCAGCGGCATCAGGGTTTCACTGACAAAGCGCCCGCCGAAGATGCCGAAACGGCCCGCCTCGTCGGGGCCGGTCATGTAGCTGTTGGGCAGGTCTTCGGGCATGGCATCCTCCGGCAGGGTTTATGCGGATGTAGCGCCCCGGGCCCGCAGGGTAAAGCGCAGCCTTCGAACCGGACGCACGCAAGAGTTTTCCTGAAAACTCTTGGCAAATTCCTTCAAAGGAATTTGCGCCCGCCGCCGGTTCTCACTCGATCAGTCGGATCGGGGCGCGGTTGCAGAAGATCACGAACTGGCCGCCATTTTCGACCGCCCGATAGCCGCGACGGCGTATTTCACGCTCGAACCGCTCACGACCAAGGATCGCCTCGACATCCCGGACCTGTCGGCGGACAATTCCGCCGTCGCGTGCGGATTGGGCGCTGAACATCTGTCGCAACCAAAGGTCAGGGCTGAGGGGCACCGGCAAGGACATGCGCCAGATGTGGCGCAGGATGGTAAACGGGACGTTAACGGTCAAGGGCAGCAACAAATGCCGCGATCAGGGCCGCATCCTTGACACCGGGCGCGCTTTCAACGCCCGAAGACACATCCACCTGCCGCGCCCCGGTCAGGCGGAGGGCCTCGGCCACATTGGCCGCTGTCAGGCCCCCGGCCAGCATCCAGGGCTTGGGCCAGCGCCGCCCGGCCAGCAGCCGCCAGTCGAAGGCCAGCCCGTTTCCGCCGGGCAGGGCGGCATCGCGCGGTGGTTTGGCGTCGATCAGCACCTGGTCTGCCACCGCGAGATAATCGACAATCGCGGCCAAATCGCCCTCGTCGGCCACACCCACAGCCTTCATCACCGGCAGGCCATAGC
This sequence comes from Rhodobacterales bacterium, assembly GCA_013297695.1. Lineage (GTDB taxonomy): Bacteria > Pseudomonadota > Alphaproteobacteria > Rhodobacterales > Rhodobacteraceae > Aliitabrizicola. Next base: position 8,548 of record JAAFHX010000135.1, read on the forward strand.
GGGCACGCACCTGCGCCACACGGTCGGGCGTTTCGTGGCCATGCAGTTGCAGCATGTCCAGCGGCACCCCCTCGACGATGGCATCCAGCGCGGCATCTTCGGCATCAACGGTCAGTGCCACCTTGGCCAGACCGGGCGGGGCGGCAAGTGCGGCGGACCGGGCCTGATCCAGGGTCAGATGGCGCGGCGACCGCGCAAAGAACACGAAGCCCGCATAAGCCGCACCGGCCCGCGCGACCGAGAGCACATCGGCTTCGGTCCGCAGTCCGCAGATCTTGACCCGGACCGACGCCACGCGCCTCAACCAGCCTTGCGCTTGTCCAGCAGGGCCAGAACCTCATCTTCCGGCTGGGCCTTGACCTCGCGCAGGCGGTTCACCTCGCGCTCCAGCCGGGCGGCCTGGCGGGAATGCGTGGTGGCGGCCGTGCGGTGCTTCGATTCGCGGAACCATTCCCAGACAAAGCCGATCAGCAGGCCCGCAACGATCCCGCCGAAGATGGCCAGGAACAGCGGCATCTGCATCGTCCAGCCAAAGCCGGTCAGCGTTGCCAGACCCTCGGGCAGAAGGCTTACCGGCACGACCGTCCGGTTCGCCATCGCGACCGTGACGAGGCTGACAGCCAGCAGAAACAGCAGGGCATATCGCAGATAGCGCATCATCGCAAAAATCCTTGGATTTCAGGGCCTGACCGGGCGTCTCGGGCGGGACGGGTCACTTCCCGTTCAGACGATCCCGGAGCAGCTTGCCCGTCTTGAAGAAAGGCACGTTCTTCTGGTCAACCTCGACTGCCTCGCCCGTCCTCGGGTTGCGCCCGACCCGTGCATCCCGCGCCTTGACCGAGAATGCGCCGAAACCGCGCAGTTCCACCCGGTCACCATTGGCCAGTGCCTGGATGATCTCTTCGAACACCGTGTTCACGATCCGCTCGACATGGCGCTGTGTGAGGTGCGGATTCTCGTCCGCGATCTTCTGGATCAGTTCCGACCGGATCATCCGTCTTGTCCTTCCCCATCGTCAGGGCCGAAGCACCAGAGCCCTGTGCTCCGCCGGACTATAGGCATAATTTCAGGCGGCACAAACAGGAAAACCCTGCCCGGGCGGTATCTTGGCGGACCGGGCGGCACAGAAAAAGGGCCCCGCCTTGCGACGGAGCCCCCTTGTGCAACCGGAAAGCGATGGGCTCAGCCCCGATCGGTGCCCTTCAGCGCGGCACCCAGAATGTCGCCAAGCGACGCGCCCGAATCGGAAGACCCGTACTGTTCCACCGCTTCCTTCTCTTCCGCGATCTCGCGCGCCTTGATCGACAGGCCCAGACGCCGGGTCTTGGGGTCGATGTTGGTCACACGCACGTCGATATGGTCACCCACCTGGAACCGCTCGGGGCGCTGTTCGGCGCGGTCGCGCGACAGGTCCGACCGGCGGATGAACGACTTCGCGCCGTTGTATTCCACTTCGACCCCGCCTTCCTCGATGGCCGTCACCGTGACGGTGACGATCGAGCCGCGCTTCACGCCATCCACCGCATCGGTGAAGGTGTCGTCGCCCGCCGCCTTGATCGACAGCGAGATGCGTTCCTTCTCCACATCCACTTCGGTGACGGCGGCCTTGACCGTGTCGCCCTTGCGGTAGGACTGGATTGCCTCTTCGCCGCGCTGGTCGAAGGACAGGTCCGACAGGTGCACCATGCCGTCGATGTCGTTGTCCAGCCCCACGAAAAGACCGAACTCGGTGATGTTCTTGACCTCGCCCTCGATGGTGGACCCCACCGGGTGGGTTTCGGCAAAGACTTCCCACGGGTTGCGCATGGTCTGCTTCAGCCCCAGGCTGACGCGGCGCTTGGCGCTGTCGATCTCCAGCACCATGACCTCGACCTCCTGCGAGGTGGACACGATCTTGCCGGGGTGGACGTTCTTCTTGGTCCAGGACATTTCCGAGACATGGACCAGACCTTCGACACCGGCCTCCAGCTCCACGAAGGCACCGTAGTCGGTGATGTTGGTCACGCGGCCCTTGTGGACCGAGCCGATCGGATAGGCGGTTTCCACGGCATCCCACGGGTCGGCCTGAAGCTGCTTCCTGCCAAGGCTGATGCGGTGGGTTTCCTTGTTGATCTTGATGACCTGAACCTTCAGGGTCTCGCCGATCGA
>JAAFHX010000136.1 GCA_013297695.1 Rhodobacterales bacterium
CGACGCCACGGTCAGGTCCCGGGTGCCCGCCTGACGGATCGCATCGATCAGCAGTTCGGGAATGCCGCAAAGGCCGAAGCCGCCCGACGCGATCAGCATGCCGTCGAACAGCAGGCCGTCAAGTGCCTCTGCCGCCGAGCCGTAGACCTTCTTCATCAGGACCTCCCCAGACTGCCTGCCCCGTTTTGCGGGCAACGCGCCCGCGAGTCAATCGCCGCGCCGCAGCATGGGGGCCTCAGCCGGTGGCCTTGCGCGGTGCGGCACGGGGCTTGGCGGCGGGTTTCGGATCGGTGGCGGCCTTGGCGGGGGCGGCCTTCTTGGCGGCGGGCTTCGCGGCCTTGGGCGCTGCCGCCTTCTTGGCGGCAGGTTTCGCGGCAGAGGGTTTCTTTGTGCTGCGACCCTTGCCACCCTTGCCGGCCTTTTCGGCGATCAGGGCCAGCGCCTCGTCCAGCGTCACGGTTTCGGGTGCCAGTTCCTTCGGCAGGGTCGCGTTGACCTTTTCCCATTTGACGTAGGGCCCGTACTGGCCGGGCATAACCTGCACCACACCGCCGTCGGGGTGCATCCCCAGTTCGCGCAGCGGCTGGGCGGCAGCCCGGGTGCGGCCGCCCCGGGTCGCCTTTTGCGCCAGAACCTCGACCGCGCGGTTCATGCCGATGGAGAACACCTCTTCGACATCGGCGATGTTGGCATAGGTGGTGCCATGTTTGACGTAGGGGCCGAAGCGGCCGATGGCGGCCTCGATCGGCTGGCCGTCCTCGGGGTGGGGGCCGATCTGGCGCGGCAGGTTCAACAGGTCAAGCGCACGCTCCAGCGTCAGGCTTTCCGGTGCCCAGCCCTTGGGCAGGCTGGCGCGCGGGGGTTTCGGGGCCTCGGCGGTGGCCTCGCCGCGCTGGACATAGGGGCCGAAGCGGCCATTGCGCAGGGTGATGGGCAGCCCTGCCTCGTCATGGCCCAGCACCTGACCGTCGGCAAAGCCCGCCGCCCCCTCTTCGCCGCCCGAAATCGGCCGGGTGTAGCGGCATTCGGGGTAGTTGCCGCAGCCGATGAAGGCCCCGCCGGATCGCGCGGTTTTCAGGTGCAGCCGCCCGGTGCCGCAGGTCTGGCAGATGCGCGGATCGGTCCCGTCGGCGCGGGCTGGGTACAGGTGCGGGGCAAGGAAGTCGTCGATCCGGGTCAGAACCTCGCCGATGCGCAGGTCGGCGGTTTCCGCGATGGCTGCCGAGAAATCGCGCCAGAATCGGGCAAGGACTTCCTTGTAGGCGCGCGTCCCCGCCGAGACGTCGTCAAGCTGGCCTTCCAGATCGGCGGTAAAGTCGTATTCCACATATTTGCGGAAGTAGTTGGTCAGGAACGCCGTCACCAACCGCCCCTTGTCTTCGGGAATCAGCCGGTTCTTGTCGCGGCGGACATATTCGCGGTCCTGGATCGTGGTCAGGATGCTGGCATAGGTCGAGGGGCGTCCGATGCCCAGCTCTTCCATGCGCTTGACCAGCGTCGCCTCGGTATAGCGGGGCGGGGGCTGGGTATGGTGCTGTTCCGGTGTGACCCGGCGCTTTTCGGCGGGTTCGCCCTGCATGATCTGCGGCAGGCGGCCTTCGTCGTCATCATCCTTGTCGCCCGAGGCAGCGAGGTATTCGGTATCGTCGCGGCCTTCGGAATAGATTTTCAGGAACCCGTCGAACAGCACGACCTGCCCGGTGGCGCGCAATTCGACCTGGCCATCGGCGCTGGCCACATCGACGGTGGTGCGTTCAAGCCGGGCGGCGGCCATCTGGCTGGCCAGTGTGCGCTTCCAGATCAGGTCATAGATATTCTTCTGGTCGGATTCCAGCCGCAGGTCATCGGGGTTGGCGGCCATGTCGGTCGGGCGGATGCATTCGTGGGCTTCCTGCGCGTTCTTGGCCTTGTTCTTGTACATGCGCGGGCTGTCGGGGATGTAGGCGGGGCCGAAGCGGCGCTTGATCTCATCCCGCGCGGCCATCACGGCCTCGGGGGCCATGTCGATGCCGTCGGTCCGCATGTAGGTGATGTGCCCCGCCTCGTACAGGCGCTGCGCGGTGGACATGCACTGCTTGGCGCCCATGCCGTATTTGCGGCTGGCCTCTTGCTGCAGGGTGGAGGTCATGAACGGGGCCGAGGGGTTGCGGCTGGCCGGCTTGGCCTCGACCGATTTCACCGTCAAGGTTCGGGAAGTGACAGCCTGCACCGCAATTTCGGCGTCCGTCGCGGTGGGAATATCGAACTTGTCCAGCTTCTTGCCGCCCAGAACGGTCAGGCGCGCCTCGTATTCCTGCCCGCGCGGGGTGGCCAGCGTGGCCGAGACGGTCCAGAATTCGCGGGCGCGGAAGGCCTCGATCTCCATCTCGCGGTCCACGATCAGGCGCAGGCAGACCGACTGCACGCGGCCCGCCGATTTCGCGCCGGGCAGCTTGCGCCACAGCACCGGAGAGAGGGTGAAGCCCACGAGGTAATCCAGCGCGCGGCGGGCAAGATAGGCATCGACCAGCGGTTGGTCGACCTGACGGGGGTTCTTCATCGCCTCGGTCACGGCGGCCTTGGTGATGGCGTTGAAGGTGACGCGGCTGACCGTCTTGCCCTTCTTCAGGCTGGGTGCCAGCGCCTCTTGCAGGTGCCAGGAAATCGCTTCGCCCTCGCGGTCGGGGTCGGTGGCGAGGATCAGGATATCATCGGTCTTCAGCGCCTCGGCAATCGCGCGGACGTGCTTTTTCGATTCGGCGGCAACTTCCCAGGTCATGCCGAAGTCATGTTCGGGGTCAACCGACCCGTCCTTGGCCGGCAGGTCGCGGACATGGCCGTACGAGGCGAGAACGGTGTAGTCAGAGCCCAGATACTTGTTGATCGTCTTGGCCTTGGCCGGGGATTCCACAACGACGACAGGCATCAGGACCTCATTCAGATACGGCCATGACGCAGCCCGGCCATGGCGCATGCAGATGGGGGATGCACCGGGGGAATGTCAATGGAGCGGACGTCGGCCTGCCGGCCGCAGGGCGCCGGGGTGGCGAAAGACCATGCCCGCGCAGCAGGTGCGGATCAGTCGATCAGGCTGACAAGGCCACCCGGCTGGCGGCGGATGCGACCCTCAAGCTCCAGCGTCAGCAGTTCCGGCAGGATTTCGGCGGGCGGAAGGCCCAGATCGCGGATCAGTTGATCCTCGGCCAGCGGACTGGGGCCGAGACAACCCAGGATGCGGGCGGGCAGGTCGCCCGGGGCGGGCCGGGGCGGGACATCGCCGCGCCGCAGGGGGGTGACGACGGCGGTCGGGCGGACCGGGCGCGCGGGGCGCGCGACGGCCCCGATCGCCTCGATCACATCTTCGGCCCCGCGCACCAGTGTCGCGCCGTCACGGATCAGAAGGTTGCAGCCCGCCGCGCGGGCGTCGAACGGATGGCCCGGCACCGCCAGCACGTCGCGCCCCTGATCCAGCGCGGTGCGCGCAGTGATCAGGCTGCCCGACCGGGCTGCCGCCTCGACCACCACAACCGCGCGGGACAGGCCCGAAACGATGCGGTTGCGCAACGGAAAGTGGCGGGCCTGGGGTTCGGTGCCGATGGGCTGCTCGGATATGCGACAGCCTTCGGCGGCGATTCGGGCGGCAAGGTCGGCGTTTTCCTCGGGGTAGATCACATCGACCCCGCCTGCCTGAACCGCCACAGTCCCGGTTGCCAGCGCCGCCGCATGCGCCTCGGCGTCGATCCCGCGCGCAAGGCCCGAAACGATCACATGGCCTGCCGCACCAAGCGATTCGGCCAGCTGCCGCGCCATCCGCAGGCCAAGGCTGGAGGCGTTGCGTGCGCCCACCAGCGCCACCATCGGGCGGTTCAGCAGCGACACATCGCCCTGCGCCCACAGGATCGGCGGCGCGTCGGGCAGATCGATCAGGCTTGCGGGATAATCCGGATCGCCAAAGCACAGCAGGCGCGCGCCGACAGCCCGGGCCTGCGCCAGTTCGTGCTGCACCACGCCCATCGGGCAGACCGCATAGTTCTCGATCCCGGCGGCACGGGCGATGCCGGGCAGGGCGGCCAGCGCCGCCGCGACCGATCCGTGTTCGGCCAGAAGCCTGTGAAAGGTGACCGCCCCCACGCGGCGGGAACGAATGAGACGAAGCCACGACGATCTGTCATCTTCCGTGGTGGGTGGGGTGAAGGGTGGGTGGAGAAAGAACAGACCTTCAGCCATCGCAGCCCCGCCTCATTCGCAAGGACAACCTAGGCGCGAGGTAGTTAATGCAAGGTGAATGGTTTCAGCCGTCCGCACCCGCACCCGACATTTCTTTGCGATGCCGACCGGCCGCCTTGGGAACCTGCCCAGGTTCCCGATTGAACCCGGTGTGGAATTTGATCATATTGGCGCAGGAACATTCGCCCCGCGGGCGCGCGCCCCGCGCGCCTCAGGTCCGGGGCCAGGACGGAGCCAGACATGCTGAACGCCGAAGTAGCCCGCCGCCGCGACGATGCCATTTCGCGGGGCGTCGGAATGATGACCCAGATCTACGCCGACCGGGCGCTGAACTCGGAAGTCTGGGATATCGAGGGCAACCGCTATATCGACTTTGCCGCCGGGATCGCGGTGGTGAACACCGGGCATTGCCACCCCAAGGTGATGGCGGCAGTGACGGCGCAGATGCAGAAGTTCACCCACACCTGCCATCAGGTGCTGCCCTACGAGCCTTACATCCGGCTTGCCGAACGACTGAACGCGCTGGTTCCGGGCGAATTTCCCAAGAAGACGGTGTTTGTCACCACCGGGGCCGAGGCCTGCGAGAACGCGGTGAAGATCGCGCGCATCGCCACCGGGCGGTCGGGCGTGATCGCCTTTGGCGGGGCGTTCCATGGCCGGACCTTCATGGGCATGTCGCTGACCGGCAAGGTCGAGCCCTACAAGAAGGGGTTCGGCGCGATGATGCCCGATGTCTGGCATGTGCCCTTCCCGCAGGAGGTGCATGACGTCACCACCGAGGACGCGATGGCGGGCCTGACCAAGCTGTTCAAGGCCGACCTCGACCCTGCCCGCGTGGCTGCGATCATCTTCGAGCCGGTGCAGGGCGAGGGCGGGTTCTACCCCGCGCCGAAGGATTTGGTTCGTGGTATTCGCAAGCTTTGTGACGAGCATGGCATCGTGATGATCGCCGACGAGGTGCAGACCGGCTTTGCCCGCACCGGCGCCCTGTTCGCGATGGAAGCCTATGGCGTGGCCGCCGACCTGACCACCATGGCCAAGGGGCTGGCCGGCGGCCTGCCGCTGGCCGCCGTGACCGGCAAGGCCAGCCTGATGGACGCCGCCCATCCCGGCGGTCTGGGCGGCACCTATGGCGGCAACCCGTTGGGAATCGCTGCGGCCAACGCGGTGCTGGACGTGATCGAGGAGGAAGACCTCTGCGCGCGGGCCAACGAACTGGGCGGGCGGCTGAAGCAGCGGCTGGAGGCGATCCGGTCGGTCACGCCCGAGATCAGCGACATCCGTGGCCCGGGCTTCATGGTGGCGGTGGAATTTGCCAACCCCGCAAACCACGCACCCGACGCGGGCCTGACGGGGCGCGTGCGGATGGAGGCGCTGAAGCGCGGGCTGATCCTGCTGACCTGCGGCGTCTATGGCAACGTGATCCGCTTTCTGGCCCCGATCACCATTCCCGACGCCCATTTCGCCGAGGCGATGGACATTCTGGAGGAGTCGGTCGCAGCAGCGCGCGCAGCCTGAGGCCCCTGCACCGGAACAAACCCGGCGCGCTGGTCGCCCGGCGATCCCGGTCCGCCCGCCGCCGGAGGTGTTCCCCGACGGGAGGCCCTTGCCGCCCGCTAGGCCCCCGCTCCGATTCCCGCAAAGCGCCGGCGGTAGCCTTGCGGGGTCATGCCCGCATGCTTGCGGAACAGGCGGCGGAAGGCTGCCGGGTCCTGGTAGCCGACGTCAACGGCGATGTCATCGACCGGAACGTCGCTACGTTCTAGTGCCTGCTTGGCCTCTTCGATTCGCAGGCTCACCACATAGTCGATGGCGCTGCGTCCGGTTGCGGCGCGGAATCTCCGGGCAAAGGTGCGCGCGTTCAGACCGGAGAGGTCCACCATCCTCTGCACCGGATTGGGCTCATCATAGTTGTCGGCGATCCAGACCTGGCAGGCGGCGATGACGGCATCATCGGCTGAGGCCCGGTTCATCGCGGCAAAGGGCAACTGGCCGCTCTCATGGCCCGACAACAGATGCACCTTTGCCGTCTGCCGGGCCACGTCGGCCCCGCAGAACCGCCGGATGACATAGAGCACCAGCTCGTGCCACGACGTGATGCCGCCGGCGGTGACAATGCCATCCTCCTCGTGCGTGAGGCACAGGATGCGGTCGCGGCGCAGGCGCGTCTTCGGATATTCGCGCGCGAACAGTTCGGAATAGGCCCAGTGCGAGGCAACCTCGCGCCCGTCGAGCAGCCCCGCCTCGGCCAGAACCAGCACGCCCGAACAGACCGAACCGATCAGCGCACCCTGCGCGTGCTGCTGCCGCAGCCAGTCGCGGTAGATCGCGAAATCCTGCCGTTCCACCCGGGTGATCGGGGTGTACATGTCGCAGACCAGCACGGCGTCACAGCGGGGCAGGGTGGCCAGCGTTTCCTGCGGTTCCACCAGCACATTGCCGGGACAGCGGAAGGCCGCGCCCTCGGCCGCGACGATCCGCACATCCAGCATCTCGCGCCCCGGAACCCCCATGACCAAGTCGGGAAAGACCGCCCCCGCCGAATAGAGCACGTCATACAGGCCGTAGAGGATACCGGCGGACGAGTTGGGGGCGACAAGCAGGGCGATCACGGGGCGGGGCATGGCGACTCCTGACCGGTTTGGACCGATTGTGTCGCCTTTCCCACTCAACACAAGGTCTCTGATCGGTCACGCTGAGCTTGAACGAGGGAGGATACCATGCCTGATACCTTGCACCCGGCCGATATCGAAACCCGGCTTCTGCGGCCGGGGAGCGCGGCCTATGACGCGGCCCGCGCGGTCTGGAACCCGATGATCGACCGCCGACCGGCGGCGATCCTGCGCTGTGCCAGTGCCGCCGATGTGCAGGCGGGCGTCCGTTGGGCGGTGGCGCAGGGCCTGCCCGTGTCCATCAAGGCGGGCGGGCACAATGTGGCGGGCCATGCGGTGGGCGAAGGGTCGCTGATGCTCGACCTGTCGGGCCTGCGCGGGGTGGAGGTCGATCCGGCCGCGCGCGTGGCCCGGGTGGAGGGTGGGGCGCTCTGGGCGGACGTGGATGCGGCCACGCAGGCGCATGGGCTGGCGGTGCCGGGCGGTCTGATCTCGGATACCGGGGTGGCGGGGCTGACCCTGTCGGGCGGGGTCGGCTGGCTGCGGGCCAGGGCCGGGCTGACCATCGACAACCTTCTGGCCGCCGATGTGGTGACGGCCGAGGGCGCGCTGATCCGCGCCGATGCCCGGCAGAACGCCGATCTCTTCTGGGCGCTGCGCGGGGGCGGCGGCAATTTCGGCGTGGTCGTGCGGTTTCTGTTCGCCCTGCACCCCTTCGGCCCCGAGGTGATGTTCTGCGCCCCGATCTATCTGGCCTCTGCCGGGGCCGGACCGATCCGGGTCTGGCGCGACCACATGCTGGCCCATGGCGACAGGATCGCCTCGCTGATCGATTTCGAGACGATTCCGGAAAGCCCGGATTACGACCCCGCCTTCTGGGGCCAGCGGTGCTATGCGATGGCTGCCGTGCCGAACTGCGACCCCGACGAGGGCGAGCGGCTGATCGCGCCGCTGCGGAACCTGGGGCCGAAAGCCGCCGATTTCTCGGGCCGGATCGCCTACCGCGACCTGCAGAAGCTGTTTGACGCGATGCATCCGGCGGGCAAGTTCCGCTGCTACTGGAAAAGCCATTTCCTGAAGACCCTGACCGACGAGATGATCGACGAGGCCCTGGCCAATGCCCTCGCCAACCCCTCCGACCACTCGATTTCCTCGCTGTGGAACTTCGGCGGGGCGGTGACGGCGGTGCCGGCCGGGGCAACGGCCTTCGGGGCGCGCGATTTCGGCTGGATGTATTCGCTCGATTCGGCCTGGGAGAGGGCCGAGGACGACGACCGGGTGCGGGGCTGGACCCGCGCGGCCTGGGACCGCTTTCGCCGCCATGCGCATGACCGTCGGCTGTACCTCAACTTTGCCGGTCAGGACGAGGACAGCGCAGACCTGACCCGGGATGCCCTGGGCGGCACCTTTGACAGGCTGGCTGCGATCAAGGCGGTCTTTGACCCTGCGAACCTGTTCCGGTTCAACCAGAACATTCCTCCGGCCCGCTGACAGCGGGTCGGACGCAGGAGCCGCGCATTCCCCGGCGCGGCTGTTTGCGTCGCCCGTGCCGCCGCGCTATGTGCGGTGCCAGCACGAGGGGCGGCAGATGGACATTTCAGGGATCAGGCTTTCCGGTGCCTGCTATGCGCCGGCGGGCAAGGCGGTCCTGTCGGACATCAGCCTCACCCTTGACGAACCCCGCATCGGGATTGTCGGGCGGAACGGGTCGGGCAAGACGACCCTGCTGCGGCTGATGGCCGGGCTGGTGCGGCCCACGGCGGGGATCGTGCGGGTGGGCGGGCTGGACCCGGCCGCCGACCGCAAGGCGATGCTGGGGCGGATCGGCATCCTGTTCCAGAACCCCGATCACCAGATCATCTTTCCCACGGTGGAGGAAGAGCTTGCCTTCGGCCTGCGCCAGCAGGGCCGCGCCGAGGCCGAGGCGCGGGCGCTGGCGCGCGACCTTCTGGCGCGGCAGGGCCGGGCGCATTGGGCGGGCGCGGCGGTGCAGACGCTGAGCCAGGGGCAGCGGCAATGGCTGTGCCTGATGGCGGTGCTGGCGATGGACCCGGCGACGATCCTGCTGGACGAGCCCTTTGCCGCGCTGGACCTGCCTTCGGCGGCGCGGCTGGCGCGCCGGCTCGACGGGCTGCCGCAGCAGGTGGTGATCGTGAGTCACGATCCGCGCGTGCTGGAGCGGATGGATCGGGTGCTGTGGCTGGAGGGCGGGCGGCTGGTGGCGGACGGACCGGCGGCGCAGGTGCTGCGCGCCTTCCGCGCCGAGATGGACAGGCTGGGAGAGGCGGATGCTGACACTGACCTCGCCGGTTGAGACCCGGGCGCACCGGGTTCCGGCGGGCCTGAAGCTGGCCGGACTGGCGGTGGCGACGACCGGTCTGGTGCAGATGCACGGTGCCGCCGTGGGCGGCGTGCTGGCGGGGGTCGTGGTGCTCTATCTGGCGCTTGGCCCGGCGTTTGCCCGGCACGGGCTGGCGATGCTGCGCCCGCTCTGGCCGTTCCTGCTGGTGCTTGCGCTGTGGCACGGCTGGACCGGCGATTGGGCGCGCGGGGCCGAGATCGCGGGCAAGATGCTCGCCGCCGTGGCGCTGGCCAATCTGGTGACCATGACGACGCGGCTCGATGACCTGATCGCGGTGGTCGAACGGCTGGCGCGGCCGCTGGCACGGCTGGGGCTGGACCCGCGCGTGATGGCGGTGGCGATCGCCCTTGCGCTGCGGTTCACGCCCGTGCTGTTCTGGCGCACCGGGCAGTTGATGGAGGCCTGGCGCGCCCGCAGCGCAAGGCGACCCGGCTGGCGGGTCGTTCTGCCTGCGGTGCTGCTGGCGCTGGACGATGCCGATCATGTGGCCGAGGCGCTGCGCGCGCGCGGCGGTTTGTGACAGACGAAGACGGAAGAAGAAGAAGGACCAACCGATGGAACGGACCGTGACCCATGTTGCCCTGTTCGCCGCGCTGATCGCGGTGCTGGGGCTGGTGCCGAAAATCGACCTGATGGCGGGGGTGCCGATCACGGCGCAGTCGCTGGGGATCATGCTCTGCGGCACGGTGCTGGGGGCGCGGCGCGGGGCGCTGGCGGTGCTGCTGTTCCTGCTGCTGGTGGCGGTGGGCCTGCCGCTGCTGGCAGGCGGGCGCGGCGGGCTGGGAGTTTTTGTGGGCCCTTCGGCGGGCTTCCTGATCGGCTTTCCGGTCGCCGCCTTCGTGGCAGGGTTGGTGGTCGAACGCTGGCGGGTGCCGGTCGGCCCGGCGGCCTTTGCGGGTGCCGTGCTGGGCGGGATCGTGGTGCTTTATGCCTTCGGCATTCCCGGAATGGCGCTGGTGCTGGGCAAGACCTTGCCCGAGGCGGCGCTGCTGGCCACGCCCTTCCTCGCGGGCGACCTGATCAAGGCGGGGCTGGCGGCCGTGATCACGGCGGGGCTGGCCAATGTGCGGCCCGGGGCGCTTCTGTCGCGGAACTGAGGGGCGGTCAGGCCTGAAGCAGCAGCGCGCTGCCGATGCCGCCTGCGGCGGCGATGGCGGCCAGACCGCTGCCTTGGCGCAAGTCGTGGAACAGCCGCACCGCCAGCACTGCGCCCGAGGCCCCGATGGGGTGGCCGCGCGCCAGCGCACCGCCGCCGGGGTTGACGCAGGCCGGGTCCAGCCCCGCCCCCTGCACGCAGGCGATGGTCTGCACGGCATAGGCCTCCATGATCTCCGACAGGCTCAGGTCCTGCGGGCGCAGCCCGGCCCGGGTCAGCGTGGCGCTGATCGCGGCCAGCGGGGCCAGACCGGGGGCCTCGGGCGCGGCCCCGAGCGTCACGCCCCCCGCCAGCCGCAGCGC
>JAAFHX010000137.1 GCA_013297695.1 Rhodobacterales bacterium
TTCCGCCTGAAAGGCCGCCCTCTGATGGTCGCCCCCGAGGCGCGCGGGGCGGCGGTGGTGATGGGCCTGATCTTTTCGACCGAATTCCTGCTGCTGTTTCTGGCGCTGGACCTGACGACGGTCGTGCGCACGTCGATCATCTTCTATTCGATGCCGGTCTGGCTGGCGCTGATGGCGCATTTCGGGCTGCCGGGCGAACGGATCACGCGGGGAAAGGCTGTCGGGCTGCTCTGCGCCTTTGCCGGGACCGCCTGGGCGATTGCCGACAGCGGCAGCCGGGCAGGCGAGGCGAGCCTTGCAGGCGATCTCTGCGCCCTGGGTGCCGCGATCTGCTGGGCGGGTACGGCCTTTGTGGCGCGCGGCACGGCGATGGTGCGCGAACGGCCCGACATGCAGCTTTTGTGGATGGTTGCCATCTCGACCCCGGTCCTGCTGCTGCTTGCCCCCGCCTTCGGTCCGCTGGTCCGGGACCTTTTGCCGCTGCACCTGTGGCTTCTGCTGTTTCAAAGCGTGGTCGTGGTGGCGGCAGGGTTCATGTTCTGGCTGTGGCTTCTGTCCATCTATCCGGCGGCGGGGGTGGCGAGTTTCTCGTTCCTGACCCCGATCCTGGGTCTTGGTTTCGGCTGGCTGATGCTGGATGAACCGCTCGGTCCGGGCACCCTTGGGGCCGGGGCGCTGGTGGCTGCGGGAATCCTGCTGGTCAACCGCCGCCCTGCCGATGCAGCCGTGCAACGCTAGCCGTTTCCCGGCGCTGCCTGGGTTCCGTCTGCCGCGGCGTTCCGGGCCGGGCAGGGCCACCGTCACATTTCACGCCCGGTCTGAACGGTTCCGGTCAACCGGCTGTCGCCACGCGGCTTCTTCGCACGGCGCGCCGCCGTTGCCGGCGTGCCCCCCTGAATCACCCGGCGGTCCAGTGCGTTAATGGCCCGTTTCGTCAAGCCCAAGATTTTCCTTCCAGCCTGATTTTTCGTTTGCAGGCGCAGACGAATTACGACAGTTTGACGAAGCAGACGGGCAAGCCACAAGATGTAGTGGCCGCCGCAAGGGAAAGTCGAACAGACCGGCAGCCGCGCCCGAAAGGGCCCGAAACCCGCTTCCGCAAAGGCGGGGCGGGTCCGGAAGGGTGGCACCTTGCTGCCGGGGGCAAGGGACAGGGCGTCATGCGGGTCGGCAAAGCCGGGCGCAGGCCAAGAAACGGGAGACGGGGCAGATGAAGATCGAGCGGAAGTTCACCACGGCGGAAACCGGTGCCTACGGTGCCATCGCCTTTGCGACCACGGTTTCGGAAATCCGGAATCCCGACGGCACGGTCGTCTTCCGCAACGACGCCGTCGAGGTGCCCGAAGGCTGGAGCCAGGTTGCCAGCGATGTGCTGGCGCAGAAATACTTCCGCAAGGCCGGGGTTCCCGCCCGTCTGAAGCCGGTGCGCGAAAAGGGCGTGCCCGAGTTCCTCTGCCGTCATGTCGCCGATACGGACGCGCTGGACGCGCTGCCGGTGGCCGAGCGGTATGTGGGCGAGACCAGCGCCCGGCAGGTGTTCGACCGGCTGGCGGGTGCCTGGGCCTACTGGGGCTGGAAGGGCGGCTATTTCACCACCGAAGCCGATGCCCGCGCCTATTATGACGAAATGCGCTATATGCTCGCCCGCCAGATGGCGGCCCCCAACAGTCCGCAGTGGTTCAACACCGGCCTGCACTGGGCCTATGGCATCGATGGCCCGTCGCAGGGGCACTTTTATGTCGACCACAAGACCGGCAAACTGACCAAATCCGAAAGCGCCTACGAACACCCGCAGCCGCATGCCTGCTTCATCCAGTCGGTCAGCGACGATCTGGTGAACGAAGGCGGGATCATGGACCTCTGGGTGCGCGAGGCGCGGCTGTTCAAGTACGGCTCGGGAACGGGCACAAACTTCTCGTCGCTGCGCGGCGAGGGTGAAAGGCTGTCGGGGGGCGGCAAGTCGTCGGGCCTGATGGGGTTCCTCAAGATCGGTGACCGCGCGGCGGGCGCGATCAAGTCGGGCGGCACGACGCGCCGGGCGGCCAAGATGGTGATCTGCGACATGGATCACCCCGATATCGAGGCCTTCATCAACTGGAAGGTGATCGAGGAGCAGAAGGTTGCGAGCCTCGTCGCCGGGTCAAAGATGCACGAGGCGAAGCTGAACGAGATCTTCGCGGCCATCAAGGCATGGGACGGTGAGCGGGCGAACGCCACCGGTTCGAGAGAGCCCGCGAACGAGGAGGCCGCCACCGATCCGGCAAGGAACGCGGGCCTGAAGGCCGCGATCCGGTCGGCCAAGAAGGCGATGATCCCGGAAACCTATGTCGCCCGCGTGCTGCAATATGCCCGCCAGGGCTTCACCAGCATCGAATTCCCGACCTATGACACGGATTGGGATAGCGAGGCCTATGCCTCGGTCTCGGGCCAGAACTCGAACAACTCGGTCCGCGTCACGGATGCCTTCCTGCAGGCGGTGAAAGACGATGCCGACTGGGCGCTGATCCGCCGCACCGATGGCAAGGCGGCAAAGACGCTGAAGGCGCGCGACCTGTGGGACCAGATCGGCCATGCCGCCTGGGCCTGCGCCGACCCCGGCATCCAGTTCCACGATACCGTGAATGCCTGGCACACCTGCCCCGAGGACGGGGCGATCCGCGGGTCGAACCCCTGTTCGGAATACATGTTCCTGGACGATACCGCCTGCAATCTGGCGTCGATGAACCTTCTGACCTTCCACAAGGCCGGGCGGTTCGATGCCGAAGGCTACATCCACGCGACCCGGCTGTGGACCGTGACGCTGGAAATCAGCGTGATGATGGCGCAGTTCCCGTCGAAGGAAATCGCGCAGCGGTCGTATGACTTCCGCACGCTTGGCCTTGGCTATGCCAATATCGGCGGTCTGCTGATGACCATGGGCCTTGGCTATGACAGCGCCGAGGGCCGTGCGCTGTGCGGGGCGCTGTCGGCGATCATGACCGGCGTCAGCTATGCCACTTCGGCCGAGATGGCGCGCGAGTTGGGGGCCTTCCCCGGCTACGGGCGCAACCGTGCCCACATGCTGCGGGTGATCCGCAACCACCGCCGCGCCGCCTATGGCGACCGGGCCGAATATGAGGGCGTGAACGTCAACCCGGTGCCGCTCGACTTCGGCAACTGCCCCGAGAAGTCGCTGGTGGCGCTGGCGCATGAGGCCTGGGACGAGGCGCTGGCCCTGGGCGAGGCGCACGGCTTCTGCAATGCGCAGGTTTCGGTCGTGGCGCCCACGGGCACCATCGGGCTGGTGATGGATTGCGACACCACGGGGATCGAGCCCGATTTCGCGCTGGTCAAGTTCAAGAAGCTGGCCGGCGGCGGGTATTTCAAGATCATCAACCGGTCGGTTCCGGCGGCGCTGGAAACGCTTGGCTATGCACCGTCGCAGATCGCCGAGATCGTGGCCCATGCGGTCGGCCACGGGTCGCTTGGCAATGCGCCCGGCATCAACCACACCACGCTGCTGGGCCACGGCTTTGGGGCCGCCGAACTGGACAAGATCGAGGCCGCTCTGCCCACCGCCTTCGACATCCGTTTTGTCTTCAACCAATGGACCCTGGGCGAGGATTTCTGCAAGGGCACCCTTGGTATCCCCGCCGAAAAGCTGGCCGATCCGACCTTTGACCTGCTGCGGCACCTGGGCTTTACCCGCGACCAGATCGACGCCGCCAACACCCATGTCTGCGGAACGATGACGCTGGAAGGCGCGCCGCATCTGAAGCCCCGGCACTATCCGGTCTTCGATTGCGCCAACCCCTGCGGCAAGACCGGCACGCGCTATCTGTCGGTCGCCAGCCACATCCACATGATGGCGGCGGCGCAGTCCTTCATCTCGGGCGCGATCTCGAAAACCATCAACATGCCGAACTCGGCCACCATCGCCGAGACGCTGGCCGCCTATGAACTGTCCTGGTCCTTGGGGATCAAGGCGAATGCGCTCTACCGCGACGGGTCCAAGCTGAGCCAACCGCTGGCTTCGGCGCTGGTGGCCGATGACGAAGAGGCCGAAGAAGTTCTGGCCACCGGCACCCCCACCGCCAAGGCACAGGTGCTGGTCGAAAAGATCATCGAAAAGGTGATCGTCAAGGAAATCGTCCGGTCGAACCGCGAACGCCTGCCAGAACGGCGCAAGGGCTATACGCAGAAGGCCATCGTCGGCGGCCACAAGGTCTATCTGCGCACCGGCGAGTATGAGGACGGCCAGCTTGGCGAGATCTTCATCGACATGCACAAGGAAGGCGCGGGCTTCCGGGCGATGATGAACAACTTCGCCATCGCTGTCAGCGTCGGGCTGCAATACGGTGTTCCGCTTGAGGAATTCGTCGAAGCCTTCACCTTCACCCGGTTTGAACCCGCCGGCATGGTGCAGGGCAACGAGACGATCAAGAACGCGACCTCGATCCTGGACTACATCTTCCGCGAACTGGCTGTGTCGTACCTCGACCGGACCGACCTTGCGCATGTGAAACCGCAGGGCGCGTCCTTCGACGATCTGGGCCGGGGCGAGGAAGAGGGCAAGCGCAACATCGCCGAGCCGACCGACCTTGCCGCCTCGCGCGGGCTGGAAGTGCTGCGCCAGATCAGTTCCACCGGCTATCTGCGCAAGCGCCTGCCGCAGGAGTTGATGGTGCATCAGGGCGGCATGGCCCAGGGCCCGGCGATGACAGGCTTCGCCGAAAGCCCTGTGGCCACGCTGAACCGGCTGATCCCGGAAACCTTCGGAACCACGGCCCTTGCCACCGGCACCGTGGGGATGGACCTGCGCACCAAGGCCAGGATGCAGGGCTACGAGGGCGACCCCTGCGGCGAATGCGGCAACTACACGCTGGTGCGCAACGGCACCTGCATGAAGTGCAACACCTGCGGCGGCACGAGCGGGTGTAGCTGACAAGGCAGGTCAGGGGCGCGGAACAGGACGTTCCGCGCCTCTGGGTGACCACCGGCGGCAACCCGGGAAGAAATGCCCGGGCCGGAGGAACGGCGGTCCTGTGGCGGGTGTGAACCGTTACCCAAGGAACCTGTGCAACGACCGGGCGAGCGCCGCTGCGGGCGCGCCCTGACCCAGAAAGACGAGGCGATCGTCGCCGTCGGCGGGGCTGTCGGGCAGCACCTCGGGCGGCTGGACCACGCGGCGCACGGTCTGGATCAGAAGCCGTCCCGCCGGGGTGCGGACCACGCCCTTGACGCGCTGGATGTCATCCCCCCGTGCCCGGAGCAGCGCCGACAGCCACAGGCCAAGGCCCGCCCAATCCACCGGCGCGGGCAGGTCCAGCACCTCTGCGGTGATGGGCGCACGCGCCCCGGCGGGGTCAGGCAGGCTCAGCGGCGGCTGCGGCGGCAGGTCGGGCAGGGCGACGGGCAGGCCAAGCTCGGCCGCCCCAACCAGCGCCAGCGGGTTCACCGCGCGCAGCGTCGCCAACAGGCGGGCCAGCGCCACCGGGTCGGCACGGTCGGTCTTGGTCACTACCAGCCGGTCGGCCACGGCCACCTGCGCCTGCCCCAGAGGATCGGCGGCCAGTTGCGCCAGCCCGTGCAGCGCATCGACCAGCACCACCGTTTCCGCCACCCGGACATGCGCCGCCAGCACCGGATCATCGCGGATCAGCGCCAGAATCGCGCCGGGGTCGGCAAGGCCGCTGGTTTCCATCACGATTTCGGTCGGCCCCTCGCCCCGGCTGTGCGCGTCCGACAGGCCGCGCAGGCACAGGGTCAGCGCCGCGCGCCCGGTGCAGCAGGCGCAGCCGCCTGCCAGTACGGTCAGCCCCGCCGCCCCGCGCAGCATCAGATCATCAACCGACAACCCCGCCGCCTCGTTCACGATGACATGGGGCGGGCGGGCGGCGCCGTGCAGCGCATGGCGCAGCCAGGTGGTCTTGCCCGCCCCCAGATATCCGCCCAGCAGCGTCAGCCGCATCTGCCCGCCGGTCACGCAGGCGGGTCCAGAAAGGCCGGGTCAAGCGGGTCAAAGGGCCGCCCGGTCAGCCGCGCGACCGCGTCCCACAGCCCATCGGCATCCGCGACCAGCACATGCGCGCCGCCGAGGGTGGACAGCATCAGCCCCGTCGCCCCGTCGTCATGCGCGGTCAGCCCCCGCCCCGCCAGCACCCGGCGCAGGATCGCCGCGCGGTGGAACCGGGCGCGCAGCCGGTCCTGCGGGGTGGCGAGGCCAGCGTCGGTCCAGTGCCCGGGCCGGGCCGGAAAGCCGCAGGCGCTGCACATTCAGATCACCGGCGGCCGCGCTGCCCCGGCAAAGGGATAGCGCGCGCGGAAATCGGCGGCGATGGCCTCGAACGGCAGCCATTCGACGCCGGAATGGCGGCTGATATGCTCGATCAGCCGTTCCAGCATCAGCAGGACCTGCGGGCGACCCGCCACATCGGGGTGGATGGTAAAGGCGAAGACGGCATAATCCATCTCGCGGTAGACCCAGTCGAACTGGTCGCGCCACATCTCTTCGATATGGCGGGGGTTGACGAAGCCATGGCTGTTCGGGGCCTTCTTCATGAACATCATCGGCGGCAGGTCATCGACATACCAGTTGGCCGCGATATCGACGAGGTCGATCTCGTGCCCGTGCTTCAAGGGGTGCATCCAGTCCTTCGCCTGTTTGCTGTAGTCAATGGTGTTCCAGCTATCGCCGACGCGGGCGTAAAAGGGCTGGAAGTCGCGGTAGCCCTGCGAATGGTCATAGGTGAAGCCGTGCTTCAGCAGCAGTGCTGCGGTCGAGGCCGACATTTCCCACCAGGGGGCCACATAGCCGCGCGGCGCGGCCCCGGTCAGCGTTTTGATGAGGTCCACCGACTTGACCAGAACATCTTCTTCTTGGCTGGGGGTCATCGCCACCGGGTTCTCGTGCAGGTATCCATGCGCGCCGATCTCATGCCCGGCCTTGACGATCATCTCCATTTCCTTCGGGAAGGTTTCGATCGTATGGCCGGGGATGAAGAAGCTGGTCTTCAGCCCATAGCGGTCGAACAGCCGCAACAGGCGCGGCACGCCGACCTCGGTCGCGAAGATGCCGCGCTGGATGTCGGACGGGCTGTCGCCGCCGCCATAGCTGCCGATCCAGCCGGCCACCGAGTCGATGTCGGTGCCAAAGGCGCAGAGGATGTTCTTGGCCATGCCGTTTCTCCCTTGTTGTTCAGGCGGCCCGCAGCCGCACCAGCGCCACTGCGAAGCCACAGGCCGCTGCCACCCCGTCGATCACCGGCAGACCATGCACCCGCGACAGGTCCGCCGCCAGATCGGCCATGCCCGCGCAGCCCAGCACGATGGCCCCCGCCCCGTCCTCGGCCACCGCCCGGGCGATCTCGGCCGAGATCCGCGCCCGCGCGTCGGAACCGGGGCGCTCCAGCTCCAGCACGGGCACCTCGCTCGCGCGCACGGCCAGGCAATGCGAGCCAAGGCCGTAGGCCGCGACATTGGCGGCGATGACGGGAACCGAGACTGAAAGCGTGGTCACCACCGAATAGCGGTGGCCCAGCAACATGGCCGCGTGAAAACCCGCTTCGCCGATGCCGATGACCGGAATGCCGACCAGCGCGCGCGCCTGCGCCAGCCCGGTGTCATCGAAACAGGCGATGATGCAGGCATCCGCACCCTCGGCCTCGGCACGCTGCACCTCGGCCAGCAGAAAGGGCAGGGCGGCCGCGCCATCCTCCGGCCCCTGAATGGCGGGCGGCGCGCCGTCGCAGGTGCGCGCGTCGATCTGCGCACCCGGTGCTGCGGCCTGCGCGGCGGCGGCGATCTTGGCGGTCATCGAGGCGGTGGAGTTCGGGTTGATCACGGCCAGCCGCATCACACCATCCCCTTGCCCGCATCCGACCCCGCCCGCGCGCGGCGGCGGTTCGTCAGCCACAGCGCCGCAAGGCAGACCCCGATCACGACGAACGAGAACACCGTGGTCAGCGTGCCAAGCGCAAAGATCACCGGCGTCGTGACATTGGTCGTCATGCCGTAAATCTCCAGCGGCAGCGTGTTGTAGCTGCCCGCGGTCAGCAGCGTGCGGGCAAACTCGTCATAGCTGAGGGTAAAGCCGAACAGCGCCACCCCGATCAGCGAGGGCGCGATGATCGGCAGCACCACATGGCGGATCGTCTGCCACGGCGTCGCCCCCTGATCGCGTGCGGCCTCCTCATAGGCCGGGTTGAACCGGTTGAAGACCGCGAACATGATCAGCAGGCCGAAGGGCAGCGTCCAGGTCAGTTGCGCGCCGAACCCCGACCCCGCCCAGTGGATCGGCAGCCCGGCCTGGGTGAATACCAGGCCCACGCCAAGCGACACCAGGATCGAGGGGATCACCAGCGAGGCCAACACAAGCTGGAACAGCAGCGCCGACCCGGCAAAGCGCTTGCGGAAGGCAAGGCCCCCCATCACCGACACCACGACCGTCGTCACCATCACCATCAGCCCCAGCACGAAGGACCGCCGGAAGCTGCCCCAGATGTCGCCCACCGCCTGCTGCATGAACAGTTCCCGGAACCAGTTGAGCGAGACGCCCCGCATCGGAAAGGTCAGCCCGCCGCCCGGCCCCTGAAAGGACAGGATCGCGATGGTGATCGTCGGGCCATACAGAAACAGCAGGAACAGCGCGAAGATCGCGGCCAGCACATAGAAGGAACGCGGGCGCGGCTCCATCACAGCTCCTTGCGGATATCGACGAGGCGCAGCAGCGCAGAGATCATCAGAAGCACCGTCACCAGCAGAACGATGGCCGTGGCCGAGGCGGACGGGTACTGCAGAAGCCCGATGTCGTTGGAAATCAGCCGCCCCACATTGGCCGACTGCGACCCGGACATGAAGCGCACGGTGATGAAATCGCCCATCACGAGCGCCACGACAAAAATCGATCCGATCATGATGCCGGGCTTGGTCAGCGGGATGATGACGTTCACCAGCGTCTGGAAGCCCGAGGCGCCCGCATCATTCGCGGCCTCCAGCAGGCTGCGGTCGATCCGCATCATGGTGTTGAAGATCGGCACCACCATGAACAGGGTATACAGGTGCACGAAGGCCAGGATCACGGCAAAGTCGGAAAACAGCAGCCATTCCAGCGGCTGGTCGATCACGCCCCAGGAGATCAGCGTGGAATTGGCAATGCCGTTGCGCCCCAGGAAGGGAATCCACGAGATCATCCGGATGATGTTCGAGGTCCAGAAGGGAATGGTGCACAGCAGGAACAGCGCCGTCTGCCAGGTCTGGCTGCGGACATGAAAGGCCAGGAAATAGGCGATGGTAAACCCGAGCGTCAGCGTGATCGCCCAGGTGATCGCGGCATATTTGAAGGTGTTGAGGAACACCGAATAGGTGACGCCCGATCCGAACAGGAACTGGTAGTTCTCCAGCGAAAAGGCGGGCACGATGGAAAACTCGGTCGCCGTCCAGAAGCTGACGACCGCGATCATCAGAATCGGCAGGATCAGGAACACCGCCAGCACGGCGGCCAGCGGCGCGGCCAGAAGCCAGCCTGTCACATTCGGGGATTGCATCAGGCGACGCATGGCTGCGGTCTCTCGCCAGAAATCAGAGCCTTCGCGAAAACCCTGTCTTCTGTTCACAAATATCCTCGGGGGGTCCGGGGGGCAGACGGCCCCCCGGCGCTCTCGGCAAAGACCGTCGCCTGACATCAGGCGGCGATGAACTCGTTCCACTTGCGCACCATGTACTGGTTCTCGTCCATCACCGAGTTCCAGCAGGCCACCTTGCCCATGCGGTTGTAGTAGTCGCCGCCGTCGCGGGTGTCGCCCGCGCCTGCCAGCTTCTGGCCCTGCGGGCTGGTGATGTCGCCGGTCGCGGGCTTGCCCTCGAACCAGTAGCCCCATTCGTCGGCCGACATGAACAGCTTCGAGGTTTCCGGCACGGCCGAATAATAGCCCTGCCGCATCAGGAAGCCGCCGACCCAGCCCGAGAGATACCAGTTGATGTATTCATAGGCGGCATCCAGCGGCAGGCCGGTCAGGTTTTTCGACAACCCGATCCCGCCGCCCCAGCTTCTGTAGCCTTCCTTCAGCGGCTGATACACGCAGGGAATGCCCTGCGTCTTGACGGCAGTGATGGCGGGCGACCACATCGACTGGATCACCACCTCACCGCTTGCCATCAGGTTCACGCTTTCGTCGAAGGTCTTCCAGAAGGCGCGGAACTGGCCGGCCTTCTTCGCTTCGGTAAAGATCGCCATGGTCTTGTCGATCTCTTCCTTGGTCATGTTGCCCTTGTCGCCATACTTGATGGCCCCCATCGACTCGCAGACCATCGCGGCATCCATGATCCCGATGGACGAGATGTCGAGGATCGACGCCTTGCCCTTGAATTCCGGGTTCAGCAGTTCGGCCCAGGTCTCGATCGGCCGGCCGATCAGGTCGGGGCGGATGCCAAGGGTGTCGGCGTTGTAGATCGTGGGGATCAGGGTCATCCAGCCGGATTCCTCGGGCAGGAAATCCACACCGTCCTTGCCCGAGGTGAAGCCCACCGTATGGGGCGCGGTGCCCTGGGCGATGACCGACTCGGGCGTCAGCTTGCCGTTGCGGAAGATGCCGCTGATCTTGTCGTAGTTGGTGATCTTGCTGGTATCCATGCCC
>JAAFHX010000138.1 GCA_013297695.1 Rhodobacterales bacterium
ACGCATGGTCTGCAGCATCTGCTGTATGTCCAGCCGGTGACGGTCATCTATTCCCCGCCCGCAGGAACCGACCGGCGGTTCTACGGCTGGTGGGGCGACATGGACTTTGCGCCGCATCTGCTGGCTGTTCTGGCGCGCCCCGGAGGCGCGGTGACGGTTGTGCTGCACCCGCCGATCGCGGTCGAGGCTGCGGCGGACCGCAAGGTGCTGGCCGCGGCCTGCGAAGCTGCCGTGCGGTCGGCGCATCCCCGGGGGCGGATCAGTCCAGCGCCGCCAGAAGCGCCTTGAGTGCTGCAACAGGATCGGGGGCCGACCACAGTTCCGGCCCCAGTCCCAGAAAGTCGGTGACCGGGCCGTATTGCGCGACCAGATCCGCCGTCAGCGCGCCTTCGGCCACCACCGGCACCTCGATCACCTGCGACCACCAGTCGAACAGATCGAACGCGACCCGGCTGCCATCGCCAAGCGGCGTCTCGCCCACCGGACCAAAGGCGACATAATCGGCCCCCGCCTCGCCCGCATTCATGCCCTCGTGCCGCGAGATGCCGCAGAACGCGCCGACGATGGCATCGGACCCCAGGTCCTTGCGCACCTTGCGCACCGACCGCGCCCCGTCGGTCAGGTGCACCCCGTCAAGGCCCAGCCGGGCGACCATCAGAACATGCGCCTCGATCACCAGCGCCACGTCGCGGGCATGGGCCACGGCACGCAGCGCGTCGGCCGCACGGGCGATGTGATCCTCGTCGCGCGACGACAGCGCAAGGCGGACGCAGGCGATCTCGGTGGCGTCGAGCAGGGCCGCCAGCCGGTCGGGAAAGACCTCCAGATCAAGCTCGGGCGGGGTGATGAGGTAGATCTGCGGGCGGTCTGGTTCGGTCATCCGGGCGTTCCTTGCGGTGGTGCGGGTGGTCTATCGCAGAATGCCGGGCTTGACCATGTGGCGGGCGGGGGCACTTGTCTGGCAAAAGGCGGGCGGCTATCAGGCCCCAGCCCCGCCTGTCACAGGACCCGCATGATCCCGCCCGACCTTGTGCCCCCCGTCTTCATCCTCGTGCGCCCGCAGATGGGCGAGAACATCGGTGCCTCGGCGCGGGGCATGCTGAATTTCGGGCTGGAGCGGCTGCGGGTCGTGGCCCCGCGCGACGGCTGGCCGAACCCGAAGGCCGTGGCGATGGCCAGCGGGGCCGGGCGGTTGCTGGAGGTGGCGGGGCTGTTCGCGGATGTGAACACCGCTATCGCCGATTGCGACTATGTCTTTGCCACCACGGCGCGGGGGCGCGAACTGACCAAGCCGGTGATGACCCCGGAACGCGCGATGGAACATGCGCGCGCCCTGTCGGCCGCCGGAAAGCGGGTGGGCGTGCTGTTCGGACCCGAGCGGACGGGTCTGGAGAATGCCGACATCGCGCCCGCCAATGCGACGGTCACCGTGCCGGTGAACCCCGATTTCCCCTCGCTCAACCTTGCGCAATGCGTGCTTCTGCTGGGCTACGAATGGCGGCGGCAGACCGACACGGTGCCGCCCGAGGTCATGGCGCTGGCCGGGACCGATTTCGCCTCGCGCGTCGAGGTCGACAAGCTGGGCGACCATTTCGAAGAGCGGCTCGATGCGGCGGGGTTCTTCTTTCCGCCCGACAAGGCCCCGGGGATGAAACTCAACCTGCGCAACATGTGGGCGCGGCTGAACCTGACCCGCGCCGATGTGCAGACCCTGCACGGGATGCTGCGCCAGATCGCGCGGCGTCTGACCTGAGCGCCCACGATTTTTCTCCGAAAAATCCGCCTGACCCGAACGCTGGGATTTTTCGCAGAAAAATCGTTCTGTCCCGGCCGGTCGTCCGGCAGCAGGTTGACCTTCTGCGCGGCCCCGCATACCTCGCGCCCATGGCACGCGCACCGCTTCTGCAGCTTTCCGGCATCTCGCTCACCTTCGGGGGGGCGCCGATCTTCGACGACCTGAGCCTTGTCGTCCAGCCGGGTGACCGGGTGGCGCTTGTCGGCCGCAACGGGTCGGGCAAATCGACCCTGATGAAGGTCATGGCAGGGCTGGTGGAGCCCGACCGGGGCGACCGCGTGGTGCCGCCCTTTGTCAGCGTGGGCTACATGGAACAGGACCCCGACCTGTCAGGCCATGCCACGCTTGGCGATTACGCCGCCAGCGGCCTGCCGGAAGGCGAGGAATACCGCGTCGCCATGGCCGCCGAGGGGTTGCGCTTTCGCGCCGACACCCCCGTCAACAGCGCCTCTGGCGGCGAGAAGCGGCGCGCGGCGCTGGCCAAGCTGATGGCCGAGGCGCCGGAACTGATGCTGCTGGACGAGCCGACGAACCATCTGGATATCCAGGCCATCGAATGGCTGGAGGCGCAGCTTGCCGAAAGCCGCAGCGCCTTTGTCCTGATCAGCCACGACCGCACCTTCCTGCGGGCGCTGTCGAAGGCGACGCTCTGGATCGACCGCGGGCAGGTGCGCCGCCGCGAGGCGGGGTTCGACGGGTTCGAGGACTGGCGCGAGACCGTCTGGGCCGAAGAGGACGAGGCGCGCCACAAGCTTGACCGCAAGATCAAGGCCGAGGCGAAATGGGCGGTCGAAGGCATCTCTGCCCGCCGCAAGCGCAATCAGGGGCGCGTCCGCGCGCTGGCCGCGCTGCGCGAGGAACGCCGCGCCCAGGTCCGCCGTCAGGGCACGGCGGCGATGGAGCTGGAAGCCGGGCCGACCTCGGGCAAGCGGGTGATCGAGGCGAAGGGGCTGACCAAGGCCTTCGGGCCGCTGGCCGTGGTGCGCGACTTTGACCTGCGTGTTCTGCGCGGCGACCGGGTGGCCTTCGTCGGCCCGAACGGCGTCGGCAAGACCACGCTGCTGAAGATGCTGACCGGCGAGATTGCGCCCGACGCGGGCACGGTGACGCTGGGCACCAACCTCGAGGTTGCCGTCTTCGACCAGACCCGTGCGCAACTGGACCCCGAAGCGACCCTGTGGGACAACCTGACCGGCGATCCGACCATGCGCGTCTCGGGGCAGGCCGATCAGGTCATGGTCCGGGGCACCCCGCGCCATGTGGTCGGCTACCTGAAGGATTTCCTGTTCGACGAACGGCAGGTCCGCGCACCGGTCAAGTCGCTGTCGGGCGGCGAGAAAGCGCGACTTCTGCTGGCGCGGATCATGGCGCGCACGTCGAACCTGCTGATCCTGGACGAGCCGACGAACGATCTGGATGTCGAAACCCTTGACCTCTTGCAGGATATCCTGGGCGACTATGACGGCACAGTGCTGCTGGTCAGCCATGACCGCGATTTCATCGACCGGGTGGCGACGGCCACCGTGGCGCTGGAGGGGCAGGGCCGCGCCACCGCCTATCCCGGCGGCTGGTCCGACTATGCCGCGCAGCGCGGCGTGGTGCAGGCCGAACAGGACGCCCGCCCGCCGGTCGCTTCGGGCAATGCCAAACCGCCCGCGCGCAAGTCGCAGGAGGCCCTGACCTTCAGCGAGCGCAAGCGGCTGGAAACCCTGCCCGACCTGATCGGGCGGCTGGAGGCGGAGATCGCGAAGCTGGCAGACCTGCTGGCCGATCCCGACCTCTTCGGCCGCCAGCCCGCCAAGTTCCGCAAGGCGACCGAGGCGATGGCGGAACGGCAGGCGGCGCTGGCGGCGGCCGAGGCAGACTGGCTGGCGCTGGCCGAACGCGCCGAAGGCTGAGATCACGCCCCCGGCAGCAGGTCCGCCACCACCCGTGCGATCACCGCAACATCCTCTGCCGTGCAGTCGAACTGGCCCACCTGCACCCGGATCACCGACCGGCCCCGCACCCGCGTCGGCGTCAGATAGATGCGCCCGTCATCGTTGATCCGCGCCAGCAGCGCCTCGGTCGCCGCATCCCCCGCCGTCAGGGCGAACGTGAAGAGCGACAGCGCGGGCGGCGTGACGATCTCGACCCCCGGCAGGACAGCCAGCGCATCCGCCGCCGCTGCGGCCCAGGCGACATGGTTGCGAATGCGGCTGCGCAGCCCCTCCAGCCCATAGGCGCGCAGCAGGAACCACAGCTTCAGCGCGCGGAAGCGGCGGCCCAGAGGCACCGTCCATTCGTTGAAATTGGTGATCTCCTCCGCCCCCGGCGTCGCCAGATAGCTGGGCCGCAGGCCGAGCGTGCGGATCTGCGGCCCAGGGTCGGCCAGGAACTGCACCGCGCAGTCGAACTGCGCACCCAGCCACTTGTGCGGGTTGAACACGATGCTGTCGGCCCCTTCCACCCCCTGCCACAGAAACCGGAACTCGGGGCAGATCATCGCCGACCCCGCCCAGGCGGCATCGACATGCACCGGCAGCCCGGCCGCCTTTGCCACCGCGATGCTGTCGCCGATCCGGTCGAAGGCCCCGATCGAGGTGCCGCCCGCGCAAAGGATCACCCCGGCCGGAAGCATCCCCGCCGCACGGTCCGCCGTGATCGCCGCCGCCAGCGCCTGCGGGACCAGCGCATTGTCTGCCCCGGTTTCCACCTTCACCAGATTGTCCTGCCCGATGCCCGCGATCCGCGCGGCCTTGTCCACCGAGGAATGCGTCTCGGCGCTGGCATACAGCCGCAGGCGCGGCTGGCCCGACAACCCGTCGCGCACCCCGGCCCAGTCCAGCGCCCGTTCCCGCATCGTCAGCACCGCCGACAGCGTGGCCGTGGTGGCGCTGTCATGGATCGTGCCGGTGAACTGCCCCGGCAGGCCAAGCGCATCGCGCAGCCAGCCGATCATCACCTGTTCCATTTCGGTCGCCGCAGGCGAGGTCTGCCACAGCATTCCCTGCGCCGCGATGGCATTGGCCAGTTGCTCGGCCAGCATCGAGGCCGGGGCGGCATTGGCCGGGAAATAGGCGAAAAAGCGCGGATGCTGCCAGTGGGTCATGCCCGCAGGCACGATCCGCTCGAAATCGGCAAAGATCGCGTCCATCGGCTCGGGCGCTTCGGGCGCGCAGACGGGCAGTTGCGCGGCAATGGTGCCGGGGTTCAGGGGCGCGCGCACGGGGCGGTCGCGCAGTCCGGCATGATAGGCATGTGCCCAGTCCGCCGCACGCCGTGACCAGTGCCGCAGATCGTCGTGGTCCATGCGTTGCCTCTCCCCGGCGGTCCGCAACAGTGAACCATCCGGCCCGTTCCGTCGCAAGGGGCGGAAAAAGACGGTGGCGTTAAGTGTTTTGTTATGGAATGCCCGGCATCCTGCGCCCGGACCGGTCTGGCAAGGGGCATCGGGTATGGCGGTATCGCGGCGGTTGTTTCTGGGCTTTGGCTTTGGCGGAGTCTTCGCCCTTGCCGGATGCAGCACCGATTTCCGGACCGATTTTGCCGCACCGATCCCGGCGGGGGTGTCGCGCGGCTGGCGCGTGGCCGATGTGCGGGTCGCGGCCCCCGAAACCCTGACGGTCAGCGAGGCGCGGGTGCTGGCCCCCAACGCCGATATCGTCTGGCGCGAGGACCCGCCGGGCGACCGCCGGGCACAGGTCGCGGCGGTGGTGCGCAACGCCGCACAGCGCGGCGCGCGGGGGCTGCACGGCAACCGTCCGGTCTTCATCGACGTGACGATCACCCGCTTTCACGCCCTGACGTTCGAGGCCGAGACGCGGGCGACCCATGCGGGCGTGCACAACATCGCCTTCGTGGCGCAGGTCGTCGATGCGCGCACGGGCGCTGTCCTCGCCGGCCCCGACCGGATCGAGGCGGCCCTGCCTGCGCTGGCGGGAACCGAGATGACCGCCGCCCGCCTGCGCGGCGAATCGCAGCGCTCGCAGATCACCGCGCATCTGGAGGCGGTCTTTGCCGGATGGTTGGGCATCGGCCCCGACCCCAGGGGCAGCTTTCACCGCCTTGGGGTCTAGCCCGCCCGCCGACCCCGGGGCCGCCGACCTGATCGGCCGCAAACCGTCCGCGTCGGCGGTTTCGCTTTGCAGCCGTGCCGTCGCGTGCTATGTGCCCGGCATGGAAAGACTTGCAACCCTGATGACCTGTTGCATTTGCCGCTGACGACAGTCAGGCGGGCCCGGTCTTCTGTTTCCAACGATCCACGAAGAAGGTACAGCCCGCCCCGGGACCGCGCACCTGCCGCGAGGGGAAACGACGATGACCACGATCCGCCTGTACAACACCGCCACCCGGTCGAAAGAGGTGTTCGCACCGCTCGATCCGTCGAATGTGCGCATGTATGTCTGCGGCCCCACCGTCTATGACCGCGCGCATCTGGGCAATGCCCGGCCCGTCGTCGTCTTCGACGTGCTGTTCCGCCTGCTGCGGCATGTCTATGGCGCGGACCATGTGACCTATGTCCGCAACTTCACCGACGTCGATGACAAGATCAACGCCGAGGCGCTGCGGCGGCGGCAGGCGGGCGCGCCCGGGTCGCTGGAGGACCTGATCCACGAGCGGACCGGGGAAACCATCGGCTGGTATCACGCCGACATGGATGCGCTCGGCGCGCTGCGGCCCACGCACGAGCCGCGCGCGACCGAGTTCATCGGCCCGATGGTGGCGATGATCCAGGCGCTGATCGACCGGGGCCATGCCTATGAGGTCGAGGGCCACGTCCTTTTCGACGTGCGCAGCTATGCCGCTTACGGCAAGCTCTCGGGCCGCAGCGTCGACGACATGATCGCGGGCGCGCGGGTCGAGGTGGCACCCTGGAAGCGCGACCCGATGGATTTCGTGCTGTGGAAGCCGTCCGATGCCGAAACCCCCGGCTGGGCCAGCCCCTGGGGCCGGGGCCGCCCCGGCTGGCACATCGAATGCAGCGCCATGAGCCACGACCTGCTCGGCCCCGCCTTCGACATCCACGGCGGCGGGATCGACCTGCAATTCCCTCACCACGAGAACGAGATCGCCCAAAGCCGCTGCGCCCACCCGGATGAGGGGTTCGCGCAGGTCTGGATGCACAACGAGATGCTTCTGGTCGAGGGGAAGAAGATGTCGAAATCGCTCGGCAACTTCTTTACCGTACGCGATCTGCTGGATCAGGGCGTGCCGGGCGAGGTGATCCGGTTCGTTCTGCTGAGCACGCATTATTCGAAGCCGATGGACTGGACGGCGGAGAAGGCGGCGCAGGCTGAGGCGACTTTGCGGCGGCTTAGGGACAGGATCAAGGCACCAGAAGTGCACCTTGCTTCTCTGCCACCAAAGGAATTTATCCTAGAAGTTGCTGACAACCTCAACATTTCTGGCGCAATTGCTTTGCTGCTGGGGTACAAGAGCGATGCTGACATCGCGGGCTCAATGAATTTTCTCGGGTTCAACATACTTGGCAATGCCGAACATCTTTCCTTGAAGTCAAGTCGGACACTTTCAGATTGGTCTGGAAGACTTCAACAGGCAAGAGACGCAGCCATAGCTTCCAAGGACTACTCTCGCGTCGACGCGATGAAAACTGCTCTGTCGGCAGTCGGTGTTGAAGTACAAATGACAAGGTCAGAAGTAAGACTTTTGCCGGGTACTAGGTTCGACTCTCGGAAACTAGAGGAAATGAAATGGGAAACCTGACCGTCGAGTTCTGGATAACGACTGCCGCAATTGTCGTTGGACCATTGGCTGCGGTCTTGATCACCGGCTGGTTGGATCGTCGGAGAGGTCAGCGAGAAAGACGTGTGGCAATTTTTCGCACCTTGATGAAAACGAGAAGAAGCTGGGGCAGTATTGAGCACGTTGAAGCACTTAACTTGATTGAAGTCGATTTCCACAATCGGCCAGAGGTTGTTGCTGCCTACCGAAGCCTATTCGATTACTTCGTCAATGATATTGCGCAGCGCGCTGATGAGGATATCGCGCAGTATCTCGACAGGAAAGCAAAGCATCACGCAAGCCTTTTGACGAAGTTACTGAAGGCTATGGCTGATGATCTCGGCTATAAAAAGGATGCTTTGGAAATACTTGAGGGTGGCTATTCGCCTATTGTGCATGGCGAGATCGAGACGGATCAAATGAAGATTAGAAAACTTCTGGCCGGTCTGCACGATGGAACAATGGTTTTGCCAACTGCGATAGTAGACTATCGGCATGCGGAAAAGATCCTTGCCGATGCTCGCAGTACGAATTTTTTAATTGAAAGTGCTGCCCAAGCTGAGTCCAATGATGTCAAGAGTAAGGGATAGGAGATTAAGTGACACGCGAACGCCTCTCCCTCTTCGACACCACCCTCCGCGACGGGCAGCAGACCCAGGGTGTGCAGTTCTCTGCCGCCGAAAAGCTGGCGGTGGCACAGGCGCTGGACGCTTTGGGTGTGGACTACATCGAAGGCGGCTGGCCGGGAGCCAATCCGACGGACTCGGAGTTCTTTGCTCAGGTGTCGCCGACGCGGGCGACCATGACCGCCTTCGGCATGACCAAACGGGTCGGGCGGTCGGCGGAGAACGATGACGTGCTGGCGGCGGTGCTGGATGCGAGCACACCGGCGGTCTGCCTTGTGGGCAAGACGCATGAGTTTCATGTGACAACCGCGCTCGGGGTGACGTTGGACGAGAACCTTGAGGCGATCCGTTCCAGCATCGCCCATCTGGTGGCGAAGGGACGCGAGGCGCTGTTCGATGCCGAGCATTTCTTTGACGGATACCGCGCGAACCCGGCCTATGCGCTGGCCTGCCTTCGTGCGGCGCTCGATGCGGGGGCGCGGTGGGTGGTGCTATGCGACACCAACGGCGGCACGCTGCCTGCGGATGTGGGGCGGATCACCGCCGCGGTGATCGCCTCGGGCATTCCCGGCGACCGGCTGGGCATTCACTGCCATGACGATACCGGCAATGCGGTGGCCTGTTCGCTGGCCGCCGTCGATGCCGGGGCGCGGCAGGTGCAGGGCACGCTGAACGGGCTGGGCGAGCGTTGCGGGAATGCGAACCTTGTGACGCTGATCCCGACGCTCTTGCTCAAGGAACCCTATGCCAGCCGGTTCGAAACCGGGATCACGCCGCAGGCGCTGGCCGGGCTGACCCGCACCAGCCGGATGCTGGACGACATCCTGAACCGCGTGCCGCAGCGGGCAGCCCCCTATGTCGGCGCCAGCGCCTTCGCCCACAAGGCCGGGCTGCATGCCAGCGCGATCCTGAAGGACCCCGCCACCTACGAACATGTGCCGCCCGAAGTGGTCGGCAATGCGCGCGTCATCCCGATGAGCAATCAGGCCGGGCAGTCAGCCTTGCGCGAACGCCTTCGCGCCGCCGGGATCGAGGTTGCGCCGGGCGACGCGCGTCTGGGTCGCATTCTTGAGATCGTGAAGGAGCGCGAGGATCAGGGCTATGCCTATGACGGCGCGCAGGCCAGTTTCGAACTGGTGGCGCGCGCCGAACTGGGCCTGCTGCCCGAGTTCTTCGAGGTCAAGCGCTATCGCGTGACGGTGGAGCGGCGCAAGAACAAGTACAACCGCATGGTCAGCCTGTCGGAAGCCGTGGTTGTGGTGAAGATCGGCGAGCGCAAGATGCTGTCGGTCAGCGAAAGCATGGACGAAGCAGGCACCGACCGGGGGCCGGTGAACGCGCTCGCGAAGGCGCTTGCCAAGGACCTTGGCCCCTATCAGGCGGTGATCGACGATCTGCGGCTGGTCGATTTCAAGGTGCGGATCACCCAAGGGGGCACCGAGGCGGTCACGCGCGTCATCATCGACAGCGAAGACGGGCAGGGCCGCCGCTGGTCCACCGTGGGCGTCTCGGCCAACATCGTCGATGCCAGTTTCGAGGCGCTGCTGGATGCCATCGTCTGGAAGCTGATCCGCGATGTGGGCGCGCCGGTGGCCGCATGACCATCGATGCCTGCGCGGCACTGGTGGAACGCGGCGATCCCGACCGGCATCTTGCAGTGATGGCCGCGCCGCCGCCCGCGCGGGGGCCGCTGTTCGTACTCTATGCCTTCAACCTGGAGGTGGCACGCGCCCCCTGGGTCACGCAGGAACCGGTGATTGCCGAGATGCGGCTGCAATGGTGGCGCGATGCGGTGGCCGGCGCCCCCGCAGGGGCCACGCGCGCGCATGAGGTTGCAGGCCCGCTGGCCGACCTGATCCGCAGCGCCAGCCTGCCGGTCGAGGTGATGGACCGGCTGATCCTGGCGCGGCGATGGGATGTCTATCGCGAGGCCTTCGCCGATGGGGCGGCGTTTGCAGCCTATCTGGACGACACCGGGGGTGGGCTGGCCTGGCTGGCGGCACGGGCGCTTGGCGCGGATGCTGCGGCCGAAGCGGCCGCACGCGATGCAGGCTGGGCCGCAGGGCTGGCAGGGTATCTGCGTGCCGTGCCGGAACTGGAGGCGCGCGGCCGCATTCCGCTGATCGACGGGCGGGCCCAGGCGGTGGCCGCCTTGGCAACCGAGGGGCTGGCCCGGCTGGGCCGCGCGCGCGCCAACCGGGCCGCCCTGCCGGCTGCCGCGATGCTGGCGGGGTGGCAGGCAGGACCCACGTTGAAACGGGCACAGCGCGCGCCGCATCTGGTCGCCGAAGGCGGACTGGCCCCTTCGGAATTCGCCCGGCGCGGCGGGTTGCTGCGGGCCGCGCTGACGGGGCGGTGGTAGAAGGTCAGCGCGCGCGCATCTCGCGCGGCTGCATCACCAGCCAGATCAGCGCCCCGCCCGCCAGCACCAGGAAGGGCAGCA
>JAAFHX010000139.1 GCA_013297695.1 Rhodobacterales bacterium
AACCGACAGCCGCTGTCAGCCTTCCCGTCTCGGCCCCGTTCCCGGCAGGCCGTATTCCCGCACGCCCCGCCGCCACACCGATCGCCCCGTAGGGTGCGTGCTCGCACGCACCACCGGCCACCGACCGCCGTCCGCCACCGCCCCGCACAACACCCTGCCGCCTACATCCCCCACGCCCCGCCGCCACACCGATCACCCCGTAGGGTGCGTGCTCGCACGCACCACCGGCCACCGGCCGCCGTCCGCCGCCGCCCCGCACAACACCCTGCCGGCTTCATCCCCGCAGTCCCCGCTTCGGAACCTGCCCGCCGTCGTCGGATTGACCAACCCCTTTCCACCGTCATCCACCCTCGCCCTCGCACAGATGCCGCCGGAACGCGCGCTTCAGAAGGTCAAGCTCCGCCCGCAGAAGGTCGATCTCGGCCCGCAGGTCCGCCTCCAGCGGCACGCCCGACACGATGCTGAAATGTCCCAGAGCCTGCCCCCCGTCGCGGGCACGCAGAACGAAGGTCTGCACCCCGTCGTCCAGCCGGTCCGGCGGAATGGGCAGGCGCATCAGCCATTCGCCTGTCCGCCCGGCCAGGGCGACCACCGTCAGGCCAGGCAAGGGGCTGCCCTGATGCAGCGCCTCGAGGTCGGGTTCGGAACCGGCGCTGACCACCGCTTCCCAGACCCCGGCGCGCAGACGACCCGGATGCAGCGTGACCGCCATGAACCCGCCCCCTACAGCGCCGCGCGCGGATGACGGCACAGCCGCACATCCTGCAGCACGATGCGGTTCATCGCGGGTGCCTCGAAGATCAGGTCCAGCCACAGCCGGTCCACCGGCACACCGGGCAGGGCGGCAAGGTCGAACGCCACCACCCGCCCGCCCCGGTCTGCCGACACCTGCCGCAGCACCTGCGCCACATTCGGCCCCTGCTGCAGGTTCAACCGGGCAAACAGGCCAAGCGGACGCTCGCATTCCGCAACGGTCTCAAGCCGGACCAGATGGCGCGGGCCCAACCCCTGCGCCGCCGCCTGCGGAAGGTCCAGCGCAAGCGACAGAAAGCTGCCGCCGAAACCGAAAACCTCCACCGCCACCCCGAACGGCGGCAGACCCGCCGCGCAAGGATTGCGCCGCTGCCGAACGGCAATCTCGGCCAGCGGGCAATCGTGGAACAGGTGCACGCCCCCCCCGAGGGCCGAGCCCGACCCCGCCGGAGCCAGCCCCGGCACCGCCAGCCGCCCGGTCCAGGGATCGGGCCGCCAGACCCAGTCGGTGCCCAACGGCACGCCGTCATCCCCTGCCGCAGCCATGCCCCGTTCCAGCCGCCCGTCGGCCACCAGAACAAACCGGTCGATGTGCCGACGCAGTTCGACCGCGCGGCCCCGCAACCTCTCCAGCCGCGCAGGCCCGATGCCTGCCACCCGGTCGGCGCGGCGCTGCCACCCGGCCAGCGCGCGCCGGTGGCAGAGGCGTTGCAGGATGGTATCGGCCGCGTTGTTCATGCACACCCGCCGGTTCGCGCCACCTTTCCCGGGCCCCCCGGGGCGGTGGCGCAGCAAGGGATTTGTCCCGGTTCCGTTCTGCCGGAACTTCCTTTCCAAGCCCTTGCCACAAGGGGACCAACCCGGCGGGACCAACCCGGCGGGACCAACCCGGCGGGACCAACCCGGCGCCCTCTCGCCGCCGCGCGATATCCTTGCGGGGCTGGGTTCTTGCGGGGCTGGCGCGCCCTGTCGCGTCTGTCCGGTGCCAAGCACAGGGCACCTTCTGCATGGGACGTGCCGTCAAGGCTCACGGCGCGACCCCTGCGGCTTGCCGGCTGCCACTCCCGCTTCGGCGCGCCTGTCGTGCCACCACCGCGAAACGGGACCGAAACTGCACCTCTCCTCTTGCAGAAACGGGATTGTCCGGGCCAATCACGGCGCATAGGGTCCAGGCGCGAAAAACGGGAACGGAGAACCCCGCGATGCCCAGACTGAAACATCTTCTCCTGATCGTTGCCGGATCGGTGGCACTGGCCACGCTGTCCCTGCCGGTTCGGGCCGAGACCTACAAGATGACGACCGAAATCGCGCCGGGGGTCGAGACGCCCGATACGCTCCAGACCTCGATCGGCACGCTGAAACTCGACAGCGGCGTACCCAGGCCGGAAACCAGCGAAAAGCTGTGGGACAACCTTGACCGGTCGCGCGCGCTTCAGGCCTATCTGCTGGCGATCCCCATCGTGAACCAGGCCGGAATGCGCGACAGCATTCTGAAGTTCGGCCCCGTCAACCAGACCGACGTGATCTGGGAAAACCTTGTCGATCCGCGCACGGTCGAACTGACCGCGAACGACAACACGATCTACAGCTTCATCTGGATCGACACCAGGGAAAGCCCCATCGTGGTGGAGATTCCGCCCAAGGTGCTGGGGACGATCAACGATTTCTGGTACAAATGGGTCGTTGACGTGGGCGTCACCGGGCCGGACAAGGGCGCGGGCGGCAAGTACCTGATCCTGCCGCCGGGCTATGCCGACAAGGTGCCCGAAGGCTTTACCGTGGTGCGGCCCACGACCTATGGCACCTGGGTCGTGTTCCGGTCCTTTCTCGTGGACGGCAAGACCGAACCGGCCGTGCAGGGGGTACGCGACCACCTGAAGATCTATCCGCTGGCCGAAAAGGACAATCCCAAGCCCGCGACGCTGGTCAATGCGTCGGGCGTTCCGGCCAATTTCGTGATGCCGACCGACTATTCCTTCTGGGACCTTCTGAACAAGGTGATCCAGGAAGAGCCGCCCGAAGGGTCGGACCCGACCACGCTTGGCCTCTTTGCCTCGATCGGGATCGAGAAGGGCAAGCCCTTTGCCCCCGACGCCCGGATGAAGGAAATTCTGACCGATGCCGCCAACATCGGGGCGGCCACCGCCCGGGCGCTGGCCTACAGCGCGCGGAACCGCGAGGCGTTCTACTATCCCGACAGCACCAGCCAGTGGCGGCTGCCGTTCTTCGGCGGCTACAAGTTCCAGTCGCAGCCCGGTGTGTCAAACCTCGACGGCGCGGCCTTCTATTATTTCTTCGCAACCGGCGTGACGCCTGCAATGGAGGAAAAGATGGTCGGCAAGGGGTCGCAATACCCCTGGACCGCGCTCGATGCCGAAGGCAAACCCTTCGATGGCGGCAAGACCTACCGGCTGACGCTGCCGCCCGATGTGCCGGTCGCGGATTTCTGGTCGGTCATCGTCTATGACAACCAGACCCGGTCGATGGTGCAGACCGACCAGAAGGCACCCAGTGTCACCAGCCAGAACCCTGCGGTCAAAAAGAACGCCGATGGCTCGGTGGACGTGTTCTTCGGGCCGAAAGCACCCGAGGGGATGGAAAGCAACTGGGTCCAGACCATCCCCGGCAAGGGCTGGTTCATGATCCTGCGGCTCTATGGCCCGCTGGAGCCCTGGTTCGACGGAAGCTGGAAACCGGGAGAGATCACCCGGGTCAACTGAGAAGGCAAAACCGTGGCGGACGGGCCGGCCTGAACCCGGCCCGTCCGTTTCGTCTGTCCGGCACATGCCGCCACGCGGCGCGGCGGGGCGCGAAGTCGTGACGCCCCGACCGCGCCGCCCTTGCGGCAGGCCGCACGTCGTCGCCGGTTGCTGCGGCCACCCGGCCAGCCGGATGCCTCGGGTCCTTCCCGTCCGCCGTCTGCCCAGTGGTCCCCGCGACCGGCAGCCGGCCGGATCGTGTCAGTCGGCCCCGACAAAGCGCGCCAGCTTGCCAAGGGTCTGAAGCCCCAGTGCCTCGGCACCGAACCCCCGCGCATTCAGGAACTCTTCCCGCGTTGCCATGACCATCCCCAGGGTCACACGGGTCTCCCCCGCGATATCTTCAAAGGCGGCCCAGGCATCGGCATGTTTCGGACCGTTCTCGCCCCAAAGCAGCGCATAGCCCAGACGCTCCATGGGCCGAACCTCGCCATAGCGGTGATGGTTCGGAAACACCGTTCCATCCGGTGCGATCATGTCGAACACCCAATCGCCGCCCGACCGCAGGTCGATCCGCTTGGTCCTGCACGAAAATCCGTCAGGCCCCCACCAGTGCGGCAGGGTCTCCGGATTGACCCAGGCCCCCCAGACCAGCGCACGCGGGGCACGGATCACCCGCTGCAGCAGCAGCGTGCGCGCGGCCACATCTGCCAGATTGTCCAGCCCCGCGCCGAAACCCTGCCGATAGCCCTGCGCCATATTCTCGGCCAGTGCCGACAGTTGCACCGTCACCACCAGCCGGCTGCCGTCGCCCTCTGCCGCGAAATCCGCCGTCACCAGCGCCGAAGACCGCGTCACCCCTTGCGCCGAGATCACCTCGTATCCCACGCTGCGCTGACCGGGCAGCATTTCCAGCCAGCCCGCGTCACAGCGGATGTCGGGCTGCCCCGCGACCTTGCACAGCGACACCTCGCGCCCGCCGACCTGCGGGTCGGACTCGACGAACTCCACCGTCGCCGACGCCGTGGGGGGTGCCCAGACCGCGCGCGCGGCCGGCGCGGTCCAGGCCTGCCACAGGGTCGCCACGGGGGCCGCAACCGCCCGTTCAAAGGTCAGCGTTGCAAAATGTCCGGTCATGTCATCAGCCCTTTCGCATAGGCCTCAAGCTGGGTCGCCACCGTGCCCCAGCCGTCATGGAAACCCATGTCGGCGTGGGTCTTCGCAGCCTCGGCGCTGCGGTGGCGGGCAATGGCGGTATAGGTCGTGCCACCCCCCGGCGCATCCGACAAAAGCAGGATCGCGGTCATGAAAGGGTCGGGCGCGGGTTTCCAGCCTTCGCTGTAGGTGTCGGTGAACACCAGCTTTTCGCCCGGCACCACCTCCAGATAGACGCCCTTGTTCTCCATCACGCTGCCGTCCACATCGAAGACCGTGTTGAATCGCCCGCCGACGCGCAGGTCGATCTCTACCGCCGTCACCCTGTTGGGTGCGGGGATGAAGAAATGCGGAATGTGCCGGGGCTGGGTCCAGCACTCCCAGATCAGCGCCCGAGGCGCGGCAAGCGTCCGGGTAAAGCTGAGGTCGGTTGTCGGATCCAGGTCGGGGGTCATCACTCGGTGTCCTTCATCAGGGTCATCACATAGGCGTC
This sequence comes from Rhodobacterales bacterium, assembly GCA_013297695.1. GTDB lineage: Bacteria > Pseudomonadota > Alphaproteobacteria > Rhodobacterales > Rhodobacteraceae > Aliitabrizicola. The sequence continues at coordinate 5,101 of JAAFHX010000139.1, forward strand.
CAGCCGGTTCAGCCGGGCTTCCCAGATCGCGCGCTGGTCATCAAGCCAGGTCCGCGCCGGGGCCAGCGCCTCGGGCACGATGGCGCAGGTGCGCACGCGCCCATCCTTGGTGGTGGCGATCAGCCCCGCCTCTTCCAGCACCGACAGATGCCGCATGACGGTCGGCAGGCGCAGCCCCGTGGGATCGGCCAGCGCCGTCACCGGTGCAGGCCCATCCGCCAGTCGCGTCAGGATCGCCCGGCGCGTCGGATCGGACAGGGCGTGGAACAAAAGCGAAAGGTCGGGATCATGCTTAGCCATAAGGCTAACTGATACCCTGATCCCGCAGAAGGCAAGAAAAACCTTGTCAGATGGCTAAGTTTTTTCGCCCTTCCGCAGGATCAGGCCGCGATGCCGTCCGTTTCCCCGGTGTCACTGGTCCATGTACACATGCGCCTCGGCCTTGGCACCCGGATGGGTCACCGCCCCCCAGCGCGCCCCGCCGACCAGCCTCGCGAATTTCCAGATCGCGCCCGTCTCGTACACCGTCTTGCGCGGACCCTTCCACTCGGCCTTGCGGGCGGCAAGCTCGGCATCCGAAAGCGCCACCGACAATTCGCCCGTCAGCGCGTTCAGGGTGATGATATCGCCGTTCCGCAGCAGCGCGATCGGCCCGCCATGCGCCGCCTCCGGCCCCACATGGCCCACGCAGAAGCCCCGCGTCGCGCCCGAAAAGCGCCCGTCGGTGATCAGCGCCACCTTCTTGCCCATGCCCTGACCCGACAGCGCGGCGGTGGTCGACAGCATCTCGCGCATCCCCGGCCCGCCCGCCGGCCCTTCGTTGCGGATCACGATCACCTCGCCTTCCCTGTAGGCGCGCGCCTTGACCGCCTCGAAGGCATCCTCCTCGCATTCGAACACGCGGGCGGGGCCGGTAAAGACCTGTTCGGCCTCGGTCATGCCCGCCACCTTCACGATGGCCCCGTCGGGGCACAGGTTGCCTTTCAGCCCCACCACGCCGCCGGTCCGGGTGATCGGCGTGGCGACGGGGTGGATCACCCGCCCGTCCGCCTCGCCGGTGATCCGGTCCAGTTCCTCGCCCAGGGTCTTGCCGCTGGCGGTGATGCAGTCCTCGTGCAGCAGGCCCGCCTTGCGCAGTTCCTTCATCACCACCGGCACGCCGCCCACCTCATACAGGTCCTTGGCCACATATTTCCCGCCCGGCCGCAGATCGACGAAATAGGGCGTGTCGCGCATGATCGCGGCCACGTCGAACAGATCGAAGGCAATCCCCGCCTCATGCGCGATTGCGGGCAGGTGCAGCGCGGCATTGGTGGACCCACCGGTGCAGGCCACCACGCGCGCCGCATTCTCCAGCGACTTCAGGGTCACGATGTCGCGCGCCCGGATGTTCTTTTCGATCAGGTTCATCACCGCCACGCCCGAAGCCTCGCCATACTGGTCGCGGCTTTCATAGGGCGCGGGTGCGCCCGAGGAATTCAGCAGCGCAAGGCCAATGGCTTCCGACACGCAGGCCATGGTATTGGCGGTATACTGCGCACCGCAGGCCCCCGAAGACGGGCAGGCGATCCGTTCCAGAATCTCCAGTTCGGCATCGCTCATCTGGCCCGCCTGATGCTTGCCCACGGCCTCGAACACGTCCTGCACGGTCACATCCTTGCCGTTCAGGCGGCCCGGCAGGATCGACCCGCCATAGATGAAGACCGACGGCACATTCAGCCGCACCATCGCCATCATCATGCCGGGCAAGCTCTTGTCGCAGCCGGCCAGCCCCACCAGCGCGTCATAGCAATGCCCGCGCATCGTCAGTTCCACCGTGTCGGCAATCGCATCGCGGCTGGCGAGGGATGACCGCATCCCCTCATGCCCCATCGCAATGCCGTCGGTCACGGTGATCGTGGTGAACTCGCGCGGGGTGCCGCCGCCCTTCTTGACGCCGTGCTTCACCACCTGCGCCTGCCGGTTCAGCGCGATGTTGCAAGGCGCAGCCTCGTTCCAGCAGGTGGCCACGCCGACCCAGGGCTGGTGAATCTCTTCCTCGGAAATGCCCATGGCGTAGAAGTAGCTGCGGTGCGGCGCGCGGGCCGGGCCTTCGGTCACATGGCGCGAGGGCAACTTCGATTTGTCGAAACGCTGGTTAGTCATGGCGCATCCTCCCCGGGAACTGTCCGCACCCCGCAGATAAAGGCAGGGCGCAGGGCGGGCAAGGCGGGAATGGCGCAACGCGCCTCAGGGCTGCCGCTTGTCGCGCGACTCCAGCGCCGCATCGATGGTCACCTGCAGGAACTGCAGCCCGTCGTTCACCGCAAAGACATCCTTCAGATAGATCGCCAGCGCGGCCACATAGGCCAGCACCGCCACGGTGAAGGTGCCCTCGACGAGCGCCGACAGCGAAACCGCCACCTGCGCATCCACGAACAGCCCCACGACGGCAAAGGCGATGCCAAGCGCCGACAGGGTACAGGCCGCTGCCGCCCGCCCCACGCGGCGCGCGCGGGCCGCATAAAAGGTTGCCTCCTGCGCGATCTGCCCCGGAATGCCCCCTCGCGTCAGGGCCTGCGTCTCCAGCACGCGCAGCCGGTCCACGATCCGGTTCTGCCGCGTGTCGATCAGGATCAGGGTCGAGGCATTGGCCGACAGCAGGAATACCGGGGCGAGGGCCGACTGGATCAGCCCGGCAAGCGTCTCGTGCAGGATCGCGGTGGTGGACATGGCATCCCTTTCCCTGCGGCAGATGCCGGGCCGGGGCGGAACCCGGGTGCCCGACGATCACACAGCCCCCCATAACACCGGACCGCCCCCCGCGCCCAGCCGGTTTCCTGCGGGGCCGGACGGCATCGGGCCAGAGGACCGGGGGCCCGGCCGCAGGGCGGACTTCGCCCTTGCCCCCACCCCGAGGCCTGCGTAACGTCTGGCCACGGCCTCGGACACCACGGGCCTGCCCCGCCGCATGGCCTGACCTGAAGGACCGCCGGATGACCGACGCCATCCTGAACCCGCTGGCCCCCCATTCGCTACCCTGGTTCATCGCGTCGCCCGGGCAGACCGACATGCTTTCGGTCTTTGCCGGGGGGTTCCTTCTGGTGGCCGTTATGGGGGTCGGCGTGATCTACCTGCGCATCCACTCGCTGCCCGAACGCAGCGCCCATGCCGGGCGCAAGATCCAGTTCGAGGTGGTGGCGATCCTGGGCCTTCTGTCGCTGCTGACGCACAACCACCTGTTCTGGGTGGCGGGGCTGCTGCTTGCCTTCATCGACATTCCCGATTTCGCCGGGCCCCTGCGCAGCATGGCGGCCTCGCTCGGGCGTCTGTCGGGCCGCAACGGCGACGAGGCGAGGTTCACCGACCTGCCGCCGGGCAGCGTGGCGGAACCTCCTGTCGCCATCGCGGCCCCGCTGCCGCCCGCTCCGGCCGCGACGGCCGCCATTGCCGCAGAGCCGCGCGATGCTTGAACTTCTGCTGTGCTCGTCGGTCACCCTGCTGCCCGACTACCTGTTTCGACGGTTTGTGCAAGGCAAGCGGATCGGGGCCGAGATCACGTTGTTTTCGGTCTGGTACGAACTGCGGTGGGGCATCATCGGCTGCCTGTTGCTGACCGTGATGCTCATCACCGTGGTGTTCTACAACCACCCGTCCTCGTCCACGGCGACTTCGGCCTTCCGTATCGTGCCGATCCTGTCCGAAACCACGGGCCGCGTGGCCGAAATCCTTGTTGCCGTGAACGACGACGTGACCGCAGGCCAGCCGCTCGTCCGGCTTGACAGCAGCGCACAGGCCGCCGCGCTTGATGCCGCGCAGCGCCGGGCGGACGAGGTCGACGCCGCCGCCGTCGTGGCGCAGACCGACCTGGCCGCCGCCGAAGGCCATGTGACCGAGGCGCAGGGCGCGCTGAAACAGGCGCAGGACCAACTGGATACAAAGCTGGAGCTTCAGGCCAAGAACCCCGGCGTGGTGACGAAGCGCGAGATCGAGCAGCTTGAAACCGCCGTCGCCGCCCGGCAGGGGTCCGTCACCTCGGCGCTGGCGTCGCGCGATGCGGTGCTGGCGAAGATCCGGGTCCTGCTGCCCGCCCAGAAGGCCAGCGCCGACGCCGCCGTGGCCCAGGCACGGGTCGATCTGGACAAGACCGTGATCCGCGCCGGGGTCGATGGCCGGGTCGAACAGTTCACCCTGCGGGTGGGCGAGGTGGTGAACCCCATGCTCCGCCCCGCAGGCTTTCTGGTTCCCAAGGCCGAAGGCAACACCGCGCTTGTCGCAGGCTTCGGCCAGATCGAGTCGCAGGTGCTGCGGGTCGGCCTGCCCGCCGAGGTCACCTGTGTGACCAAGCCCTTCACCATCATTCCCATGGTCGTCTCGCAGGTGCAGCCGGTGATCGCGGGCGGGCAGGTGCGGGTCACCGACCAGTTGATCGACCCCACGCAACTGTCACAGCCCGGGTCGATCCTGGTCTATCTGGAACCGCTCTATCAGGGCGGGCTCGACGGGGTGCCGCGCGGCAGCACCTGCCTTGCCAATGTCTATTCCAACAACCACGACCTGCTCGCTTCGGGCCAGGTCAGCGGCCTGCGCGCGGCCTACCTCCATGCCGTCGATGCGCTGGCGATGGTCCACGCCCTGATCCTGCGCATCCAGATGATCGTCCTGCCGTTCGAGACGCTGGTGTTCTCGGGCGGCCACTGATCCCTGCCCCCTGTCACACCCCCGCCGCACGTAGGGTGCGTGCTCGCACGCACCGCTCCGCCCCCCCCCGTCACACCCTCGGGCCGCGGGCGGTGCGTGCAAGCACGCACCCTACGGAACCGCCCCAATCCCGCAATTCCTGACCCATTCTGTCGCCATATTCCTGCCACACACTTTCCAGACTCATTCCAGCCCGGCAGAATCGCATTCCGCAGCCTGTCGGCATATCCGCCCCCCCGTCACACCCTCGGGCCGCGGGCGGTGCGTGCAAGCACGCACCCTACGGACCCGCCCCCGCCGCAATTCCTGACCCATTCTGTCGCCATATTCCTGCCATACACTTTCCAGACTCATTCCAGCCCGGCAGAATTGCATTCCGCAGCCCGTCGGCATATC
>JAAFHX010000014.1 GCA_013297695.1 Rhodobacterales bacterium
AGGGCAGGCGGTGCCTGGGTGGGGCGCGGCGTGCTGCGGGTGACGTTCTGGGGCGCGGTCGCCATGGCGGTGACGGCGGGGGTGGGTATGATCTTCGGCGCAGTCGGCTGACGGGGTCTTTCCAATTCCGCTGCAGGGCGGCAGACTGCGGCGATGGACCCGGTTCATGCCCTGACGATCCGCCTTGCTTCGCCCGCCGATCTGGCCGAGGTGGATGCGCTGCTGGCCCACAGCTATCCGAAGCTGCTGGCGGCGGACTATGCGCCATCGGTCCTGGTGCTGGCGCTGCCGATCATCTCGCGCGCGCGGCCTGAGCTTTTGGCCTCGGGCAGCTATTTCGTGGCGCTGGATGGCACGGGGCGGATGGTCGGCGCGGGCGGCTGGACCCGGGGCGCCCCAGACGGCGGGGACATGTCGGGCGGAATCGGCCATGTGCGCCATGTGGTGACGCGCGCTGGCGAGGTGCGGCGCGGGATCGGCCGTGCGCTGATGGGCTGCGCGATGGAGGATGCGCAGGCTGCCGGCATCCGTCGGCTTGACTGCCTGTCAACCCGCACGGCGGTGCCGTTCTACAAGGCGCTTGGCTTTCGGGCCCTGGGCCCGGTCGACGTTCCGCTGCGGCCCGGGATCGTCTTTCCGGCGGTGCGGATGCAGCATGAATTGATCCCGCACAAAAGCAAGGGGCCGGTCAACTGACCGGCCCCTGAACGTCCTGCGATGTGGCCTGCGTTACTCGCGGTTGCCCATGAACTGCAGCAGGAACATGAACATGTTGATGAAGTCGAGATAAAGCTGCAGCGCGCCCATGATGGCGGCCTTGCCCAGCCATTCCTCGTTCCCCTGCGACGCCATCTGGATGTAGGTGTTCTTGATGTTCTGCGTGTCATAAGCCGTCAGACCCGCGAAGATCAGCACGCCCAGAACCGAGATCGCGAACATCAGCGCCGAAGAGGCGAGAAAGATGTTGACGATCGAGGCCACGATCAGCCCGATCACGCCCATCATCAGGAAGGTGCCGAAACCCGACAGGTCCTTCTTGGTGGTGTAGCCGTAGAGCGACAGCCCGGCGAAGGCGATGGCCGTCACGAGAAAGGTCTGCGCGATCGACACGCCGGTGAAAACCTGGAAGATCCAGGCGAGCGACAGGCCCATCACGGCGGCATAGGCGTAGAAGAACAGTTGCGCCGCTGCCACCGACAGGCGGTTGATCATCGCGCCGAAGGCAAAGACCATGATCAGCGGCAGGAACATGACGATCCAGCCGACGATGGTCATCCCGCCTTCGGGGTTGCGCAGGACCGAGAACAGCGCCTCGTTGTTGCCGACCGCCCAGGCGACGCCGCCGGTCAGCAGCATGCCCACGGACATCAGCCCGTAGACCTTGTTCATGTGGGCGCGAAGGCCCTCGTCGATCTGAGCCGTCCGGGCGCCTGCGCCGACCGAACGGATATTCTGGTATTCAGCCATGTGAAGCCTCCGATGTTGTTCCCAAGGGCCGCATCCCCGTTGGGCACAGCCTCGTGTCACGCGATATTGGAAGCGGGAGGGCGATATTCAAGGATTTTCGTCAGAAATCCTGAAGACAGGGTGAAGCGTCAGCGATGCCACTCGGCAGGCACGTCCCAGACCGGGCGTGCGGCCTCGGCCCGGGCGGCGCGGCGCGACAGGCCGATATCGGCAAGGGCGGCGTCGTCAAGGCGGGCAAGGTGCTGGCGCTGGTGCCGCGCGGTCAGCGCAAGGGCAATGCGGCGTGCCAGCCGGTCGAGGGTGCCTTCCTTCTGCACCTGACGATAGGTCAGTTGTGCGGTGTGAAGCGAGGCGAACATGGTCTTTCCTTCCAGGGGTTCATTTGCAAGCGGTGATGTGATTCGTGCCGGGCATCAAATCTGTTGATCCTTCTGCCAGATCGCATAGCATGAGTGAAATGAATGGTTTTGACGGCTGGAATCAGGAATCGTGATATGCCGCGCAATCTGGACCTGACCGCGCTGCGGTCTTTCGTGGCGGTGGCGGATGCCGGCGGGGTGACCCGGGCGGCGGGGTTCCTGAACCTGACGCAATCCGCCGTGTCGATGCAGATCAAGCGGCTGGAGGACATGCTGGAGATCGAGGTGCTTGACCGGTCGGCCCGCAAGGTCGCGCTGACGGCGGCGGGGGAGCAGCTTTTGGGCTATGCGCGGCGCATGCTGCATCTGAACGACGAGGTCTTCGGGCGGCTGACTCATGATGCCTATGAAGGCGAAATCGTTCTGGGGGTACCGCATGACATTGTCTATCCGGCCATCCCGCAGGTGCTGCAGCGGTTGCACGCCGACTATCCCCGCATGAAGGTCAACCTGATATCGTCCTTCACCCGGGTCTTGAAGGCGCAGTTCGCGCGGGGCGAATGCGACATCATCCTGACCACCGAAGATGACCTTGATCCCGGCGGCGAGACGCTGGTGGAACTGCCGCTGGTCTGGATCGGCGCGCCCGGGGGCAGTGCATGGAAGCAGCGGCCGCTGCGGCTGGCCTATGAACATCACTGCATCTTCCGGACCGGGGTGCAGGCGCGGCTGGACGCTGCCGGCATCGCCTGGGAAATGGCGGTGGAAAGCGAGCAGACGCGCGCCATCGAAGCCAGCGTCAGCGCCGATCTGGCGGTGCATACCGTGCTGGCCGGATCGGAACCGCCACAGCTTGAACGGATCGCGCATCACGGCACCCTGCCCGATCTGGCCCGTACCAAGGTGAACCTTTACGTCGCGGACCCGGTGCACAGCCCGGTGGTCGATGTTCTGGCCGACCTGGTCCGCCGCGCCTATGCCGGACGCGCGGCGGGCGGAGGCGGCGCGCCGCAGCCCCGGACCTGATCCGGGGCCTTCTGCCCGGCCCCCGCGCCGGACCCCTGGCACCTGTCCCCGGCGATGCGTCGCGGCACGGGGCGCGTGCCGGTCAGCCGATGCGGATGACCACCTTGCCCGTGGCCTTGCGGCTGCGCAGCAGGTCCAGCCCCTCGGGCGTGCGGTCAAAGGGCAGGACATGGCTGATGTGCGGATGCAGGCTGCCTTGCCGGAACCATTCCGTCAGCGTGGCAAGGCTGTCGGTCAGCACATCGGGGCGGAAGGTCATGTACCCGCCCCAGTACAGCCCGATGACCGACAGGTTCTTGACCAGCAGAAGGTTCGCCGGAATCTGCGGCACCTCGCCCCCGGCAAAGCCGATGGTCAGCAGCCGGCCTTCGGGGCGGGTGGCGCGCAGCGCCTCCAGGAATGCAGGCCCGCCGACGGTGTCATAGACCACATCGACGCCGCCGAGTGCCTTGAGCCGGCCGCGCAGGTCCGGATCGTCGCTGTCGATCAGGTGCAGCGCACCGGCCGCCCGGGCCACCTTCAGCTTGGCCGCCCCGCGCGCCGAGGCGATCACCCGCGCGCCCATCCGTGCGCCGATCTCGACCGCCGTCAGGCCGACCCCGCCAGCCGCGCCCGTGACCAGAAGCGTTTCCCCGGGCCGCAGGCCCGCGCGGCGGTCCAGCGCAAGGTGCGAGGTACCATAGGCGATCTGAAAGCCCGCCGCCTGTTCCATCGACATCTCGTCAGGCACCGTGACGCAGCGTGCGGCGGGCACGACGGCATGGGTGGCAAGACCGCCTTTCCCCGCGACCACCGCAACGCGCGTGCCGGGTGCCGGACCGGTGACGCCCGGCCCGGGGTGCTCGACAACTCCCGCCATCTCCAGCCCCGGCACGAAGGGTCTTGGCGGTGTGTCCTGATAGGTTCCGTTCAGCATCAGCAGGTCGGCAAAGTTCAACCCGCAGGCTGCGACCCGGATGCGCAGCTCCTCCGGCCCGGGCTCGGGCATCGGAACATCGGCAAACCGAGGCGCATTGTCGCCTTCAGGGACAAGAAAGGCACGCATCATTCCTCCAGCACGGTCATGCACAAGAGTAGCAGGCGGTTCCACTGGCAACCAGAGGATGAATGTTGCAAAACGCAACAATCAAGGGATGAAAGCTTCGCATTTTGCATCGCAATTTGAACACATCCTTATGCGCGAGTCTCGCACGAAGGATGAAGCCAGCGCGCGATTGGATCGCCTTGTTACCCGTCTGTATAATTCGACATATCCGAAAAGACAGGTTTTTCGGGGCACGCGCAGATTCTTGGAAACAACCGCAGCGCGTGAAAATCTGGCACGCAAATTGCTTATAGAAGGGTAGGGGACACAACTCGTAGAACGGAAATTGAAATGAAGCATCACGTTGACGCCCATGTCGGCAAAAGGATTCGGCACCGCCGCTGGATGGTCGGGATCACCCAGCAGCAACTGGCCGACAAGGTCGGGATCAAGTTCCAGCAGATCCAGAAGTACGAAACCGGGATGAACCGGGTCAGTGCCTCGCGTCTGTGGGACATTGCCGATACGCTTGGCGTCGGGATCAGCTTTTTCTTCGAAGGGCTGGACGACGCGCGGGAAACCTCGGGCGCACAGGTGGGTGACATCCTGGGCGACAAGGAGGCGCTGGAACTCGTCCGGTCCTACTATGCGATCCCCGAGGCGCAGCGCCGCAGGCTGTTCGACCTGGCCCGCGTGCTGAGCGACGCCGCCGCCTGACGAACGGCACGGCCCGTGCTCCTCTTGACCGACCCTGCCGCGCGCGATAGCGGCAGGGTGCGTTCAAGGAGGGTCGGGTGATGCCGCAACTGTCGAATTCCGATCGCGATGCCGTGCTTGCGACCGCTGCCGCGATGGCCGATGCGGCGCGTCAGGCGACCCTGCAGCATTTTCGCGCGGCGGGCCTGATGGCCGATACAAAGGAAACCGACCGCTTCGACCCGGTGACCGTTGCCGACCGGCTGTCAGAGGACCGGATGCTGGAGGTTCTGGCGGCCCGCCGTCCGCAGGATGCCGTGCGGGGCGAGGAACGCGGGGCAAGGCCCGGAACGTCGGGGCTGACCTGGCATCTGGACCCGATCGACGGCACGCGGGCCTACCTGTGCGGCGCGCCGACCTGGGGTGTCCTGATCGCCGTCGCGGATGACTCCGGCCCGATCTACGGGATCATCGACCAGCCCTTCATCGGCGAGCGGTTCGAGGGCGGGCTTGGCCGGGCCTGCGTGACGGGCCCGATGGGGCGGCGCGCGCTTGGCTGCCGGGGCGCACGGTCGCTGGATCAGGCCATTCTTCTTTCAACCTTTCCCGAAATCGGCACCGAGGCCGAGGGCGCGGCATTCCGCCGGGTCTCAGACCGGGTGCGCCTCACCCGCTATGGCATGGATTGCTATGGCTATGCCCTGCTGGCGGCGGGGCAGGTCGATCTGGTGATCGAGGCGGGGCTGCAAAGCTATGACGTGATGGCCCCCATTGCCGTGGTCGAGGCGGCAGGCGGCATCATGACCGACTGGCAGGGCCGCCCCGTGCATGAGGGCGGGCAGGTGATCGCCGCAGCGAACCCGCAGGTTCACGCGGCGGCGCTGGCCCTGCTGGCCTGAGCCGTCTGCGGGCCAGAGGAAGTGCCGCGCGTCGGCGTTGCCTTGGGGTGCCGCGCCGTCCCCGGTCTTTCAGAACACTGCTGCAGAAGACTGTTCCATAGGACGATGAGCGATTTTCCGGTCAGGCCGAGGTTGCCCCGGCCCGTCAGCTTTGCGTAAGCTGCGCGGCAACGCCCGGGCGCGTCCGGTGGCGGCATTTCCACCACAAGAGGCAGGTCGGAGCACCACATGCCAGAGACGCTGATCCGGGGGGCCGAGGTCGTCGTGACCATGGACAGCACGCGGCGCGAGATTGCGCGCGGCGATGTGCTGATCCGGGGTGGCGTGGTCGCCGCCGTGGGGCAGGGGCTGACGACCACGGGCCGCGTGGTCGAGGCGCGGGGCTGTGTGGTGACGCCCGGCCTCGTGAACACGCACCATCACCTGTACCAGACCCTGACCCGCGCGGTGCCGGGCGGGCAGGATGCGCTGCTGTTCGGCTGGCTGAAGACGCTTTACCCGATATGGGCGCGGTTTGGCCCGGAAGAGATGTTCGTCAGCGCGCAGATCGGGCTGGCTGAACTGGCGCTGTCGGGCTGCACGATGACGTCGGACCACCTGTACCTTTACCCCAACGGCGCGCGTCTGGATGATAGCATCGCCGCCGCTGCCGAAGTCGGCCTGCGCTTTCATCCGACGCGCGGGGCGATGAGCATCGGCGAGTCGGCAGGTGGCCTGCCGCCCGACAGTCTGGTGGAGCGGGAACAGACGATCCTTGAAGACTGCATCCGCGTGGTCGATGCCTTTCACGACCCCCGCCCCGGCGCGATGCTGCGGGTGGGGCTGGCCCCCTGTTCGCCCTTTTCCGTCAGCCGCGACCTGATGCGGCAGGCGGCGCTGCTGGCGCGCGACAAGGGGGTGATGCTGCACACCCATCTGGCCGAGAATGACGAGGATATTGCCTATTCGCTGGCGAAGTTCGGCTGCCGCCCCGGGCAATATGCCGAAGACCTGGGCTGGACCGGCGCGGATGTCTGGCATGCCCATTGCGTCAAGCTGGACGCTGCCGAGATCGACCTGTTCGCGCGGTCGGGTACTGGGGTGGCGCATTGCCCCTGTTCCAACTGCCGCCTGGGGTCAGGCATTGCGCCGGTGCGCGCGATGCGCGATGCGGGGGTGAAGGTGGCGCTAGGGGTGGACGGGTCCGCGTCGAACGACGCGGGCAATCTGATCGCCGAGGCGCGGCAGGCGCTGTTGCTGCAAAGGGTCGCGCGCGGGGCAGATGCCATGGGCGCGCGCGAGGCGCTGGAGATTGCGACGCTTGGGGGTGCTCGGGTGCTGGGCCGGTCAGACTGTGGCGCGCTGGAGGTCGGGCGGCGGGCCGATCTGGCGGTCTGGGATATGTCGGGGATCGAGGCGGCCGGGTCCTGGGACCCGGTGGCGGCGTTGATCCTGTGCGGCCCCGCAAGGGTGCGCGAACTGTTCGTCGAAGGGCGGCAGGTGGTGGGGGGCGGGCAGATGCTGACCATCGACCTGCCCGCCGTGGTCGAGCGGCAGAACCGGCTGGCGCAAGCCCTGGCAGGATAGGAGAGCGGAATGTCGCACAATTACGAAACGCAGCGGCGCGAGACCTATGCGACCTTCAAGCAGTCGGGGTCGGTCAAGCTGCCGAAAACGGCCGAGGTCGATTTCATGTTCTTCATCGAGGAACTGGACGCCGACTGGAATGCGCTGGAAAAGGCCCTGCGCGCCGAAGGGTTCCGCCCGCGCCGGGTGGGCGACGGCATCACCCTGATCGCCCGCACTGGCCCGATCCCGGTCACGCCGGAAGCGATCTGGGACAGGGAACGCACAGCGACCACCATCGCGCTGGCGCATGACTTTTTCCCCGACGGCTGGGAACTGGCCGAGGACTAATCCGGGTTCTGCCGCCATTCCATGAACAGCGCGTTCTTGGCCGCCCCGGCGGGGACTTCGGCATAGGCGGCGATCTCTCGAAAGCCCCGGCTGCGATAAAGCGCGATGGCGTCGGTCAGGAAGATCGCCGTGTCCAGCCTGACGACCGGGCAGCCGACAGCCCCCATTCCCGTGATGACGGCATCGACCAGCGCACCACCGATGCCCCGGCCCCGGGCGGCGGGATCGACGAACAGACGCTTGATCTCGGCCGTTCCGGGAGCGATCCGGCGGGAAAGGACACAGCCCACCGGGGCACCGTTCCGCCGCGCGATCAAGGCAAGCCCATCGGGAGGGCAGTAGGCCGGGCCGATCTCGTCCAGCGCCTTCTGCAGTCGTTCGGGACTGTAGTAGGACGAAATGTCTTCGGTTTCCTGCGGAAAGGTGTCGTACAGCCATTGCACATAGCCCCGCACCAGGGCGCGCACCGCCTGGACATCCGCCGGCGTCTCCATCTGAACAGTCTCGTGCATGTCCACGCCTTGCCCCCCTTGCTGTCCCGGTCCGGGCCTTCTTGGCCGGACGTTCGGGTCAGCGTTCCCTGCCAGCCACCCAGACCGAGCGTATCGCCCTGTCGTCCCCCATCATGATCGTCGGAAACAGCGCCTGCCAGATGTTTTCGGCCCGGCGCGTTGCCTGTTCGATGGCAGGGGTCGAGGCGAGGTCGATCACCACAAGGTCCGCCTCCATCCCCGGGGCGATGTTGCCGATCCGGTCTTCCGCATGCAGCGCGCGGGCAGAGCCTTGCGTCGCCAGCCACCAGAGCTGTGCCGGGTGCAGCGCGGTGCCGTTCAACTGGGCCACCTCATAGGCCGCGGCCATCGTGCGCAGCATCGAGAACGACGACCCGCCGCCGGTGTCGGTCGCCAGTCCGACCCGCAGCGACCGGGCCAGCCCCATGTCGAACAGACCTGACCCGATGAAGGTGTTCGAGGTCGGGCAATGCACCAGGCTCGCCCCCGCCTCAATCAGGCGGGCACGCTCGCGCGCGGTCAGATGGATGGCATGGCCGTAGACCGCGCCCTCGCGCAGCAGGCCCTGCGCCTCGTAGGTGTCCAGATAGTCGCGCGACTGGGGGAACAGCGCCTGCACCCAGGCAATCTCGTCTGTCTGTTCGGAAAGATGGGTCTGCATCAGGCAGTCGGGATGCTCGCGCCACAGCGCCCCCAGGGCAGCAAGCTGTTCGGGGGTCGAGGTCGGCGAGAAGCGGGGCGTGATGACGTAGGACAGCCGGTCAACCCCGTGCCATTTCTGCAGCAAGGCCCGACTGTCGTCATAGGCCGATTGCGGCGTGTCGCGCAGACCTTCGGGTGCGTTGCGGTCCATGCAGGTCTTGCCTGCCCAGACCCGCTGACCCCGCGCCTTTGCGGCGGTGAAATAGGCGTCCACGCTGGCCGGGTGGATCGTGGCATAGGTGCAGACCGAGGTGGTGCCATGCGCCAGCGTCAGGTCGAGGTGTCGGTTGGCGATGTCGGCGGCATGGGCGGGGTCGCCGAATCGCATTTCTTCGGGAAAGGTGTAAAGGTTCAGCCAGTCGATCAGCCGCTTGCCCCAGGACGCGATCATGGCGGTCTGGGGATAGTGCACATGCGCGTCGACGAACCCGGCCGAGATCAGCGCGCGCCCATAATCGGTGATCCGGGCCTGTGGGTGGGCCGTGCGCAGACGGTCGGCCGGGCCTGCATCGGCGATCCGCCCGTTCTGCACCAGCACGGCCCCGTGGCTTTCATGGCGCGCCACGCCTTCGCCGTCCGCAAAGGGGTCGCCGTCGAACCGCAGAACCTGCCCCAGAAGAAGATCGCCCATACCTGCCCCCCGGCTTGCCCCCGGCAGACCCTAGGGTCTTTGCGCAGGAACGTAAATTTCCCGAGTGGCCCTGTTGTGTTGAAACACCTTTCGCTAAGGTCGGCGCAATCAGCATACGGGGACAGGATGGCCGAGACCGGCAGCGAACGCGATGCGGCAGACGAGGACCCGATGGGCCTTGATCCCCGGCGCGTGGAGCCGATCCTGGAGGCGGTCGAGGCGCGCGATACCGCCCGTCTGACCGCGCTGCTGGAGCCGCTGCATCCGGCAGACATCGCCGACCTTCTGGAACAGATCGGCCCGTCGGAACGCCGGGCGCTGCTGTCGTTGTGGTCAGGCGAGATCGACGGCGAGATACTGTCGGAAATCGACGACTCGATCCGCGAAGAGGTGATCGGCAACCTGTCGCCCGAGGTGCTGGCCGAAGCTGTCCGCGAACTGGAAACCGACGATCTTGTAGACATTCTGGAAGATGTCGAGGCACCGCAGCAGGCCATCATCCTGGCCGCCCTGGACGATGCCGACCGCGTCGCCGTCGAGGCGGCGATGGGCTACCCCGAGCATTCCGCCGGTCGCCTGATGCAGCGCGAGGTGGTGCTGGCCCCGCTGCACTGGACGGTGGGCGAGGCGATCGACCATCTGCGCAGCGCCGCAGGGCTGCCGGAACAGTTCTATCATGTGATCCTGGTCGATCCCCGGATGAAGCCGCAGGCCTACGTCACGCTTGGCCGCATCCTGTCCTCTCCGCGCGACGCGCTGTTGCGGGACATCACCGAGGACAGCTTTCGTACCGTCGAGGCGACCGACCCCGAGGCCGACGTGGCCTATATCTTCAACCAGTATCACCTGATTTCCTGCCCGGTGGTGGATGCCGGCGGGCGACTGGTGGGGGTCATCACCATCGATGACGCGATGAACGTGCTGGACGAGGAACATGAGGAAGACATCCTGCGCCTGGCCGGGGTGGGGGATGACAGCAGCCTGTCGGACGGGCCGCTGGCCACGGCCCGGCAGCGTCTGCCCTGGCTGGTGGTGAACCTGTTCACGGCGTCGCTGTCGGCGCTGGTCATCACGCAGTTCGAAGGCACGATCACGGCGTTGGTCGTGCTGGCGGCGCTGATGCCGATTGTCGCCTCGACCGGCGGGATTGCGGGCACGCAGTCGCTGGCGGTGGCGGTGCGGTCGCTCGCCACGCGCAGCCTGACCTCGGCCAATGCCCGGCGCGTGGTGCTGCGCGAACTGGGGGCGGGGATGCTGAACGGGCTGGCGCTTGCCGCGATCCTGGGGGGCGGCGCGATGCTGATCCTGGGCGATCCCTGGCTGGGGCTGGTGCTGGGGCTGGCGATGATCTGCAACCAGATCGTCGCGGCGCTTGGCGGGGTGCTGGTGCCGCTGACGATGAACCGGCTGGGGCTTGACCCGGCGCTGGCCTCGGGGACGTTTGTGACGACACTGACCGATGTCATGGGATTCCTTGCCTTTCTGGGGTTCGCGACCCTGCTGCTGCTGTGACGCTGGCCCGGATCAAGGCCGAGGCGCGGAAGGCCGCCTTTGCCACCCGCAAGGCGGCCTTCGCGGCCGGTCAGGGTCGCGCGGCAGAATTGCTGGCGGATTTTCTGGCCGCGCACCGGGGCAAGGCTCTGTCGTCCTACATGCCGATGCGGACCGAGATTGACCCGCTGCGGGCGATGGCCGCGCATGACGGACCCGTGGGGGTGCCGGTCATCATCGGGCCGGGCCAGCCGCTGCGGTTTCGCGAATGGTCGCCGGGCTGTGCGATGGTGGCGGGCGAATTCGGCGCGCTGATCCCGGCGGAAGGCGCCTGGATCGACCCCGATGTGCTGATCGTGCCGCTGCTGGCATTCGACCGTCGCGGGTATCGGCTGGGCTACGGCGGCGGGTTCTATGACCGCACGCTGGAGGGACTGCGGGCGCGCCGCCCGCGTCTGGCCGTGGGCTTTGCCTTTGCCCTGCAGGAAGTGCCCGAGGTTCCGACCGAACCCACCGATCAGCGGCTGGATGCCATCCTGACCGAGGCCGGGCCGGTGCCGATCCGGCACGTCTGACGGGATTTCACTTGCCCTTGGCCGGGCCGCCGCCTATCCCCTTGGGCCATGAAGCTCCTGTTCCTTGGCGATGTGATGGGCCGCAGCGGACGCGTCGGCATTGCCGAACGGCTGCCCGGTCTCCGGGCGGACTGGGGTCTCGATTTCGTCGTGGTGAACGGCGAGAACGCGTCGTCGGGTGCCGGGTTGACGCCTGAACATGCAAAGCTGCTGCTGGATGCCGGGGCCGATTGCGTGACCCTGGGCGACCATGCCTTTGACCAGAAGGACATGCTGGCCCATATCGACGGCGAGCCGCGCCTGATCCGCCCGCTGAACTTTGCCAAGGCCGCCCCGGGGCGCGGGGCACGGCTGTTTGCGGCCACGGGCGGGCGCAGGGTGCTGGTGGTGCAGGCCCTGGGTCAGGTGTTCATGAAGCGGCCCTTCGACGATCCGTTCTCGGCGGTCGAAAGCGTTCTGAAGGCGCATCCTCTGGGCGGCATGGCCCAGGCCACGATTGTCGACATCCATGCCGAGGCGACCAGCGAAAAGATGGCGATGGGTCACTGGTGCGATGGCCGGGCAAGCCTTGTCGTGGGCACCCATACCCATGTGCCGACCGCAGATGCGCAGGTCCTGCCGGGGGGCACCGGCTATCTGACCGACGCCGGAATGTGCGGCGACTATGACTCGGTGATCGGGATGGACAAGGCCGAACCGCTGCGCCGGTTCATCACCGGCATGGCAAAGGCGCGCTTTGAACCGGCGGCGGGCGAGGCGACCCTGTCGGGCGTTTATGTCGAGACGGACGACCGCACGGGGCTTGCCTTGCGGGTCCGCATGATCCGGATCGGCGGGCGGCTGGAACGGGCCCGCCCGTGACCCGTGACCGCCGCGCACTTTATGCGGCGACACTGCTGTTCACCGGGGTCGGATGGGGCAGTACGCAATCCCTTGGAAAGATTGCGGTTTCCACCGGTTACGGGCAGTTCGGGCTGATCTTCTGGCAGACGGTGATCGGAGTCCTGCTATTGGGGGCCTATCAGGTCATCCGCGGCAGGGGCCTGCCGGTGACCCGGCGCACCCTGCGCTTCGCGGTGATGATCGCGCTGATCGGGACGCTGATCCCCAACACCACCTTTTATCTTGGCGTCACGCATCTTCCGGCCGGCATCATGTCAATCCTGATCTCGACCGTTCCGCTGTTGTCGCTGCCGATCGCGGTGGCGCTTGGGACGGACCGGTTCCGCCCGGCGCGCGTTCTGGGTCTGGTCTGCGGTTTTGCCGGTGTCGTCCTGATCGCATTCCCCGGAGCGGCCTTGCCCAGCCAGTCGCAGGTGATGTGGCTTGCCGTCGCGATCATCGGGCCGCTGTTCTATGCCGTCGAAGGCAATGTGGTGGCCAGATGGGGAACCGAAGGTCTTGATCCGGTCCAGACGATCCTTGCGGCAAGCACCGTGGCGATGGCGCTGGTGTTTCCCCTGGCGCTGGCCAGCGGCCAGTGGATCGACCCTGTTTGGCCCTGGGGCGCGCCGGAATACGCGCTGATCCTGAATTCGGCGATCAATGTGGGAATGTATGTTGTCTATATCTGGCTGGCGCAGGCGGCGGGCGCGGTGTTTGCCGCCCAGACGGGATATGTGGTCACCGTCTCCGGCGTCGGCTGGGCGGCGCTGCTGATGGGCGAGCGGTTCGGCCCGCTGGTCTGGCTGGCCGTCGGGTTGATCTTTGCCGGTGTGGCGCTGGTGCAACCGCGTGGCCGCACCGCGCCGCGCGAGGAAGATTGATCTCTTGGTAATCTCTGCTAGGAAAGTCGTGATTTCCTGCGGAGCGGCTGCATGATCGGAATGGAATACTCCGGGTCCACACAGGCGATCATCGCGCTGGTCATTCTTGCGGTCATGTTCGTGATGTTCGTGCGCGAGACCTATCCGGTCGAGGTGACGGCGATGGCCGGGGCGGCGGTGATGATCGTGCTGGGCCTTCTGCCGGTGAAGGATGCGGTGTCGGTCCTGTCGAATTCGGCCCCCTGGACCATCGTGCTGATGTTCCTCGTGATGGGCGGGCTGGTCCGGACGGGGGCGGTCGAGATGGTCATCGGCATGGCCGAAAGGCATGTCGGCAACCGCCCGAAGACGACCATCGTCGTGCTGTTCGGCTTTGTGGCGATTGCCTCGGCCTTCATGAACAACACGCCGCTTGTGGCCGTGATGATCCCGGTGGTGATGCAGATCGCGCTGCGTCTGGGCACCGCGCCGTCGAAACTGTTGATCCCGCTGAGCCATATGACGGTTCTGGGCGGGATGGTGACGCTGATCGGCACCTCGACCAACCTGCTGGTGGATGGCGTGGCGAAAGATCAGGGGCTGGCCCCGTTCTCGCTGTTCGAGATCGCGCCGCTTGGCATCGCGGTGACGCTGGCGGGCGGGCTGTATCTGGGGCTGTTCGGCAACCGGCTGCTGCCGGTGCGGCAGTCGATGGGGACCCTGCTGAGCAACCGCAAGAACATGAAATACTTCACCGAAGTGGCGATCCCCGAGGATTCGGCGCTGATCGGACAGAAGGTGCTGGACGTGGCACAGTTCAAGCGCAGCGGCGTGCGGGTGATCGACGTGCTGCGTGGCGATGCCTCGCTGCGGCGGGACATGTCGGCGGCGGTGCTGCAGGCCGGTGACCGGGTCGTGCTGCGGTCGGACATGTCGGAGCTGCTGGGCATGCAGGCCCGGCGCGACATGCAGATGGTCGACAAGCTGTCGTCGGTGGAAACGCAGACGGTCGAGGTGCTGATCACCCCCGGCTGCCGGATGATCGGGCGCACCCTGGGCGAGTTGCGCCTGCGTCGCCGCTATGGCGTCTATGTGATCGCCGCGCACCGGCGCAACGAGAACATCGGGCGTCAGCTTGACGATCTTGACGTGCAGGTGGGTGATACGCTGCTGCTGGAGGGCACGCAGGAAGACATCCAGCGGCTGGCCGACGACATGGAGCTGGTGAACATTTCCCAGCCGACGCAAAAGGCCTATCGGCGCAACAAGGCCCCCATCGCCATCGGCGCGCTGGCCTTCGTGGTGGTGCTGTCGTCGTTCGACGTGGCGCCGATCATCGCGCTTGGGTTTCTGGCGGTGGCGATCATCCTGGTCACCCGCTGCATCGACACCGACGAAGCGTTCGGCTTTGTCGACGGGCGGCTGATGGCGATGATCTTTGCCATGCTGGCGGTGGGCGAGGGGCTGGACCAGTCGGGCGCGGTCGAGCTGATCGTGACCGCCGTGCGGCCCTGGATGGAGGGGCTTTCACCCTTTGCGATGATCCTGGCGGTGTATCTTCTGGGGCTGATCCTGACGGAATTCCTGTCGAACAATGCGGTTGCAGTGATCTATACCCCCATCGCGATCCAGCTTGCGCACTCGCTCGGGGTGGACCCGAGGCCCTTTGTGGTGGCGGTGATGTTCTCGGCGACGCTCGCGTTCGCGACGCCGGTGGGGTACCAGACCAACATGATGGTCTATGGCCCGGGCGGGTACAAGTTCCTGGACTTTACCAGAATTGGTGTGCCGTTGAACATCATCACATGGCTGTTGTGTTCGGCTCTCATCCCGCTGATCTGGCCGCTGTATCCCTGACCCGCCGTGGCGCGGGGTTGCGGCCCGGCCCGGCGCTGGCATATAGAAGCGCCAGAATACGGACAGGCGATCGGAGACGGGGTCATGGCAGGCCATTCGAAATGGGCGAACATCCAGCACCGCAAGGGCAAGCAGGACAAGCTGCGGTCCAAGATGTTCTCGAAGCTGGCGAAGGAAATCACCGTCGCCGCCAAGATGGGCGACCCCGATCCCGACAAGAACCCGCGCCTGCGGCTGGCCGTCAAGGCCGCCAAGGCGCAGTCGATGCCCAAGGACGTGATCGACCGCGCGATCAAGAAATCGCAGATCGGTGAGGGCGACGATTATACGGAAATCCGCTATGAGGGCTATGGCCCGAACGGAATTGCCGTGATTGTCGAGGCGCTTACCGACAACCTGAACCGCACCGCATCGAACGTGCGCAGCTATTTCACCAAGAACGGCGGCAATCTGGGCACCACCGGATCGGTCAGCTTCATGTTCGACCGGGTGGGCGAGATATCTTATCCGCTGACGGCGGGCGATGCCGATACGGTGATGATGGCGGCGCTGGAAGCCGGGGCTGAGGATGTCGAGACCGACGAGGACGGGCACTGGATCACCTGCCCCGACACCATGCTGGGCGAGGTCAGCGATGCGCTGGAAAAGGCCCTGGGCGAAAGCAGCGAAAGCAAGCTGATCTGGCAACCGCAGACCCGCACCGAAGTGGATTATGACACGGCGGTCAAGCTGATGAAGCTGATCGACACGCTGGAGGAAGATGACGACGTGCAGACCGTCACGGCGAATTTCGACGTGCCCGAGGATGTCGCCGCAAAGCTTTGATTTCCCGCTGGAACCGGGTGCTGGAAAGAGTCTGGTTCCAGTATGGGAACAGTATGGCGACAGAATGGGTCAGGAATAGGTTTCAGACCAGCAGATGCCGGGCGGCCGCCGTGCGGATGGCGCGCGTCAGGGGGGTCATCGCAGGGGCGGCAAGGCGGCTGAACTGCCAGCACAGCGGCACGTCAAGCGGGCGGTCGGGCACCAGTTCGACCAGCCGCCCGGCCGCCAGATGGCCGGCCACAAGCGGTTCGGGGTTCATGCCCCAGCCAAGGCCGGCCAGGGCCGCATCGACGAAGCCTTGCGTCGAGCCGATCCGGTGGGCGGGCAGGACAGGCGTCTGCCCGGTGACCTGAGCCGCCCAGACCTCTTGCAGCCGGTCCTTGTTCGAGAAGTTGAGCGAGGGCGCACGGGCCAGCGCCTGCGCCGTGACCCCTTCGGCGAAGTGGCGGGACAGGAAGCCGGGGCTGGCGGTGGCGCGGTAGCGCAGGCGGCCAAGCGGGATCGTCTCGCACCCCTGCAGGGGGCCGGGGTGGCCGGTGATGGCGGCGGCCACGTCGCCGCGCCGCAGCCAGTCCTGCGAATGGTCCTGATCGTCGATCACCAGATCGAACAGCAGCCCCGGCGTGGCCGCAAGCGCCGGGATCACCCAGGTGGCCAGGCTGTCGGCGTTGACCGCGATCCGCAGCGTGGCCGCCCCCGTGGCAGGAAGGGCCATGTCGGCGGCCAGCGCCTGTTCCAGCAGCGCCACCTGATCGTGGTGCCGGATCAGGCGCAGTCCGGTTTCCGTGGCCTGTGCCGGGGGGCCGCGCCGTATCAGCAGGCAGCCGATGCGATCTTCCAGCGCCCGGATACGCTGCGAGATGGCCGAAGGGGTAACGCCGAGCAGGGAGGCGGCGGCCTCGAAGCTGCCGCGCCGGTCCACGGCGGCGAGTGCGGCAAGATGGGGATCGAGGAACATGAGCTTTCCTTAATCGGCAGCAGGAAACTTAATTTCTCTTATCCTACGCCGGAGTGTATGCAAGGCCCATCCTGCACAAGGCGGAGGGGTTGCAATGACGGGCGAGCGTGATCTGTCGGTTCTTTTGGCGACGATGGAGCCGGTTCTGTGGGACGTGCCCTTTGCCTATGGCCTGCTGCCCGACGGGCAGCCGCCCCTGGCGGATGCCTTTGCGGTGATCCGCGAGGACGAGGGGCTTTCGGTGATCGCCCCGGCGGCAAGTCTGGCGGCGCGCGGCATTCCGTACGACCGAACATGGGCGCGGATCAGCCTGAAGGTCCATTCGTCGCTGGAGGCGGTGGGCCTGACGGCGGCGGTCGCCGGGGCGCTGACGCGGGAAGGGATCAGCGCGAATGCGGTGGCGGGATTCCATCATGACCACTTCTTTGTCCAGTGGGACCGGCGCGACGCGGCGATGGCCGCAGTGCGGCATCTGACCGGGGTGCACCGCGCGTGATCTTCGCGCTGATGTCAGGCTTCATGGTCGGGCTGAGCCTGATCCTTGCCATCGGGGCGCAGAATGCCTTCCTGCTGCGGCAGGGGCTGCGGCGCGAGCATGTGGGCTGGGTGGTTGCGATCTTTGCGCTGTCGGACGCGCTGCTGTTCGGGATCGGCGTCACCGGCTTTGGCGCGGTGGCGGAACGAATTCCGGTTCTGGCCGAGGTGATGCGTCTGGGGGGGGCCGCGTTCCTGTTCGCCTATGGGGCGCTGCGGTTCCGCGCCGCGCTGCGCGGCGGGGATGCTCTGGTGCCTTCGGCGGGCGAGTCTGTGCCGCTGCGGCAGGTGGTTGTCACCTGCCTGCTGCTGACCTGGGCAAACCCGCATGTCTATCTGGATACGCTGGTGCTGGTGGGGTCGCTTTCGGCGCAATATGCGCCGTTCGGGCTGGCCTTCGGGGCCGGGGCGGCAGCGGCCTCGGCGGTGTTCTTCGGCACGCTTGGCTTTGGCGCGCGGCTGCTGGCCCCGGTGTTTGCAAGGCCGGTGGCCTGGGTCTGGCTGGAGGTTCTTGTGGGGGTCACGATGTGGACGATTGCGGCAGCCCTTCTGGCGGGGGGTTGAACCCGGACGGGCCGTGGGGTCATGTACGGCATGACTGCTGTTTCCGCCTTTGCCCCCGCGCAGCGCCCCATATCGGGGATGCTGTGGATGCTGCTTGCGGGGCTGTGCTTTGTGGGTGTGACCGGGGTGGTGCGCTATCTGGGAACGACTCTGCCTGCGGCGCAATCGGCCTTCATCCGCTTTGCCTGGGGGGTGGTGTTCCTGATCCCGGCGCTGCTGCCGATCCTGCGGCAGGGGCTGCCCAAAGGGTCTGTTCCGCTGTTTCTGGGACGTGGCGTGGTGCATACCGGGGCGGTGATCTTCTGGTTCTACGCCATGGCGCGCATTCCCGTGGCCGAGGTGACGGCCATCGGCTATCTGAACCCGGTGCTTGTGACCCTGGGGGCGGTGGTGTTCTTCGGCGAAAGGCTGGCCTGGCGGCGGGTGGCGGCGGTGGGAGTGGCGGCGGTTGGCGCGCTGATCGTGCTGCGGCCGGGTCTGCGTGCGGTGACGGACGGCCATCTGGCGCAACTCTGCGCGGCGGTGCTGTTCGCAGGGTCGTATCTTTTTGCCAATCAGTTGAGCAGGATGGTCGGCGCAGGCACGGTGGTGGCGATGCTGTCGCTGACGGTGACCCTGGGGCTGGCCCCGCTCGCCTGGGCGGTCTGGGTGCCGGTCAGCCTGACGCAGGCGGGCTGGCTGGCGCTGGTGGCGGGGTTTGCCACGGCGGGGCATTATGCGATGACGCGGGCCTTTCGGGCGGCCCCGCTGTCGGTGACGCAACCCGTTACCTTCCTGCAACTGATCTGGGCGACGGCCCTGGGCGCACTGGCCTTTGGCGAGCCGGTCGATCCTTATGTGATCGTGGGCGGCGCGGTCATCATCGGGGCGATCAGCTATATCACCTGGCGCGAGGCGCGGGTGCTGCGGGCGGCGGTGTCCCCGGCTGTCGTCGCCGAAACCTGAGGCAAGGAGAGTTCGACATGGCAACGGGTGCGCATGTTCTGGTGACGGGCGGGGCCGGCTATATCGGGTCGCATGCCTGCAAGGCGCTGGCCCGGGCAGGGTTCGTGCCGGTGTGCTTTGACAACCTGTCGACCGGCTGGGCCGAGGCGGTGAAATACGGCCCGCTGGTGCGCGGCGATCTGGCCGACCGTGCCACGCTGGATGCGGCCTTTGCGGAATGGCAGCCGGTGGCGGTGATGCATTTCGCCGCGCTGTCGCTGGTGGGCGAGGCGATGACCGATCCGGGCCGCTACTGGCGCGCCAATGTGGGCGGCGCGCTGAACCTGATCGAGGCAGGCTTGGAGGCAGGGTGCCGGAAGCTGATCTTTTCGTCCACCTGCGCCACCTATGGCGATCAGGACGGCGTGCTGCCGGACGAGGACACGCCGCAGTTTCCGATCAACGCCTATGGCGCGTCGAAACGCGCGATCGAGGACATGATCGGGAATTTCACCGCCAGCCATGGGCTGGAGGCCGTGATCTTCCGCTATTTCAACGTGGCGGGTGCCGACCCCGAGGGTGAGATCGGCGAACAGCACCGGCCCGAAACGCATCTGATTCCGGTGATGCTGGACGCGATTGCAGGCAAGCGGTCGGGGCTGGTGCTGCATGGCACGGATTATCCGACGCGCGACGGCACCTGCGTGCGCGACTATGTGCATGTGACCGATCTGGCCGATGCCCATGTGCGCGGGCTGCGCTGGCTGATGGCGGGCAGGGGCGGGCGGTCGTTCAATCTGGGCACGGGCACGGGGTTTTCGGTGCGCGAGGTGATTGATGCCGCGCGGGTGGTGACGAACCGGCCCGTGCCGGTGACCGAAGGCCCCCGCCGGGGGGGCGATGCGGTGGCGCTGGTCTGCGGCAGCGACCGGGCGCGGGCGGAACTGGGCTGGGTGCCCGAACGGTCCACCCTGCCGCAGATGATCTCGGACGCCTGGGCCTGGAGCCAGCGGCCCGGCTACTCTGGCTGAGGGTCTGCGCAATGGGCGTGCATTCGCCCGGAAAGCCGCCTATGCTGCATCGCGGCATGAGGGGGCGGTATGGGCAAGGTCATCACCATCGCGCAGCAGAAGGGCGGGTCGGGCAAGACCACGCTGGCGGTCAATCTGGCGGTCGCGCTGTCGCGCCGGGGCCGGACGGTGGCGATCCTGGACACCGATCCGCAGGGCAGCCTGGGCCGCTGGTTCCTGACCCGGCGCGCCCTTCTGGGCGATCCGGGGATGGAGTTCTCGACCGCGAGCGCCTGGGGGGTCAGCTATGAGTGCGAAAAGCTGCGCAAGACGGCGGATTTCGTGATCGTGGACACGCCGCCCAAGGTGGATGCCGACCTGCGGCCCGCACTGCGCGAGGCAGACCTTGTGCTGATTCCCGTCGCGTCGAGCCATGTTGATCTGTGGGCCACCGACGGCGTGCTGGACCTGACGCGGCGCGAGCGCAAGCGGGCGACCATCGTGCTGAACCGCGCCAAGGCGGGCACGAGGCTGGGCGAGGAGGTGGCGCAGGCCGCAGCCGCGCTGGAGGCCGAGGTGGCGACGACCCGCCTGGGGCAGCGCGTGGTCTATGCCGAGACGATGGGCACCGGGCTGGGCGTGCTGGAGGCCGGGCCGTCGCCGGCAAGCCGCGAGGTTCTGGCGCTGATGGACGAGGTTCTGGCGCTGCTTCAGCCCTGAGGCTTTTTCAGGAACAGCATGTAGCCCGCATAGAGGCCCGCCGCGGCGAACAGGATCGCCCATCCGGGGCTGTTGTGGTAGAACTCCACCCCCGCCCAGGCCAGCGGGAACAGCACCGTGGCCCACCGCCGCCAGGGTTTGGCAAAGAACGGGTGGTCGGGGTCGAGCAGCTTCATTGCGAGGCTCCGGTCTGCAGGGGTGCGGGCCCAAGGACCCGCCCGGCGATGGTGGACAGCCGCGCCAGCAGTGCGGGGTCGCGTTTGTCGGGGGCGGTCATGATCGCAAGATCAAGTGCCCGGTCGCAGCCGTGGGGGCAGGGGTTGCGGTCTGCGCCCAGAAGGGCAGGCAGGCGGGCGACCATGTTGCGCGCCTTGGCGGCATTGCCGGTCAGCACGGCGATGACCTGCGACACATCCACCGCGCCATGGCTTTCGTGCCAGCAGTCGTAATCCGTCACCATCGCGACAGAGGCATAGCACAGTTCGGCCTCGCGCGCGAGTTTCGCCTCGGGCATGTTGGTCATGCCGATCACGTCGCAGCCCCAGCTTCGGTACAGACGGCTTTCGGCGAGGGTCGAGAACTGCGGCCCCTCCATGCACAGGTAGGTGCCGCCGTCATGCACGGTGATCCCTTCTGCGCGGGCCGCCGTGGCGCAGGCCGTGCCAAGGCGCGGGCAGGTCGGGTGCGCGATGCTGACATGGGCAACGCAACCCGTGCCGAAGAAGGATTTTTCCCGGGCAAAGGTGCGGTCGATGAACTGGTCCACGATGACGAAGTCACCGGGTGCCATCTGTTCGCGGAACGATCCGCAGGCGGAAACCGAGATCACATCGGTCACCCCCAACTGCTTCAGCGCGTCGATGTTGGCGCGGTAGGGCACAGAGGTGGGGCTGTGCACATGCCCCCGCCCGTGGCGCGGCAGGAAGGCCATGGGAACGCCGTCCAGCCGCCCGACCAGCACCTGATCCGACGGGTCGCCCCAGGGGGTTTCCAAGGTGACCCAGGACGCGCCTTCCAGCCCGTCGATCTGGTAAAGCCCCGATCCGCCGATGACGCCGATCATGGTCTGCATGGGTTTCTCCTGCCGCTGTTCCACCGCCAGATTAGGGGGGCATCGGGCAGGAGGGAAGCGCCCGCGGCCCGCTGGGGGCGTTTCCGAGGTGCGTGCAAGCACGCACCCTGCCCCCAGCCGTAGGGTGCGTGCTTGCACGCACCGCCCCGCCCGGGCGGGGGCTGTACGGGTGGCGGGGTCAGCCCCGCGCGGCGTCGGTCTGGCGCCGGATCATCCAGCCGGGGTATTCCGGGGGCAGCGCCGAGACGGCATCGAGCGTCGCCAGCTCTGCCGCGTCAAGCTGCACCTCGGTCGCCGCGATGTTGTCCTCCAACTGGTCGATCCGTTTCGCGCCGATGATGACACTGGTCACAGCCGGCTGGTGCAGCAGCCAGGCCAGGGCAATGCGCGCGACGGAGACGTCGCGCGCCTGCGCCATCGGCTGCATCGCGGCGATGATCCGGTCGGCCCTGTCGCGGTCGAGCGGCGGGAAATCGAAATTGGTGCGGCGGCCTTCGCCCTGGTTCGTGCCGGTATACTTGCCCGACAGATAGCCGCCCGACAGCGGGCTCCACACCATCAGGCCGACGCCTTCGGACAGGAGCGCGGGCACAAGCTCGCGTTCCAGGTCGCGGGCCGCGATGGTGTAGTAGGACTGGATCGAGCAGACCGGGGCAAGCTGGCGCTGGCGCGCGATCCCGAGACCCTTGAGCAGGTGCCAGGCGGCCCAGTTCGACACGCCGAGATAGCGCACCGCACCCTGCCGCACGAGGGTGTCGAGCGCCTCGAGCGTTTCCTCGAGCGGGGTGTCGGCGTCGAAGCCGTGCAACTGGTAGAGGTCGATATGGTCGGTGCCAAGCCGTTTCAGGCTGGCGTGGCAGGCGTCGATCAGATGCCCGCGCGAGGCACCGCGCCCGTTCGGGCCGGGGTGGACGCGGCCGAAGGCTTTGGTGGCAATGACAATTTCATTGCGGGGCAGGCCGAGGTTCTTCAGCGACTGGCCCAGCATGATCTCGGACTGGCCTTCGGAATAGATATCCGCCGTGTCGAAGAAGTTGATCCCGGCGTCGAAGGCCGCCTTGACCAGGGCATCGGCCCCGTCCTGCGGCACCTGGCCGATGGCCTTCCACATTCCCTCGCCCCCGGCGAAGGTCATCGTGCCGAGGCAAAGCTCGGAAACCTTGAGGCCGGACCGGCCCATTGCCCTGTAACGCATCGCATGTCTCCGGATGTTCGGGGGGAGGGAGTCGGGGCAGCCGTGACGGCACCCGAATGGCGGCAGAATAGGCCGCTGCGGCGGGCGCGACAAGCGGAACCGGGGGGCGGGGCGGTGCGTGCGAGCACGCACCCTACGGGGCGCAGGAAGGGTGGGATGGCGGCGGGTGTGGGGGGTGGAAGCTGTCTGGAAAGTATCTGGCAAATGTATGGCGACAGAATGCGTCGGGAATTGCGGCGGCGCGACCCCGCCGCCGCGCCCGCGTTACAGATCGAGCGCCCCCTGCGCGCCCTTGTCGTCTTCCCGCGCAGCACGGCGGAACCCGTCGTCGCGCCTTGCGGGCAGACGCACGGCGCGGTCGCGCAGGCGCATGGCCTGGTCGATGGTGACGATCTGCAGGCGCGGCACCGGCTGGAACCCCGGAAGCTCGAACTGCCCGGCCCCGGCGGCTTCGGTGACCATGGGTTTCGACGGCTCGGCCAGGGTCAGGAACACCCCGATCCCCGCGCCTTCGCGTTCGATCACGCCGCGCAGGTCGCGGATCATGCCGACCCCCACATTGTCGCCCGCCTTGACGCTGACGATGGCCCGGCCTTCGGACTTCGCGCCGAACCAGAGGTTGCCGTCGATCCCCTTGTCGGCCCCCTTTTTCGACAGGTTGCCGGGCTGGGCGGCGATGAGCGACAGCGCCCATTTCTCGAATTCATGATACTTGCCCCGCGCCGCAAGGTCGCGCGCGCCGTCGATGTCCTGCGGGGTGCCGTGGGTGGTGAACTGCACCCCCGGGAAGGCATCGCGCAGCCGCTTTTCGATCAGCCCGATGGCGAGGTGCGTCACGTCGATGCCGATCCAGTTGCGCCCCAGTTTCTGCGCCGCATGGACGGTGGTGCCGCAGCCGCAGAACGGATCAAGGACGGTATCGCCGGGGTTGGACGAGGCGTTCAGAATGCGCTCCAGCAGGGCCACGGGTTTTTGGGTTGGGTAACCGAGGCGTTCGACAGTGTCGCGAGGGGAAATCCAGCGAACATCCTCGTCAATGCCAGCGTCAGTTCCATAGAGACTGCCCTTTGTATGCGGCTGAAAGGCCCATAAATCTTGCAAGAGTTGTCCAGGGCTTCTTTCGAGATATTGGCGGTAAGTTGGCAAGTTCTTTCCGCTCCGCTCTGGCAGGTCTATCAATCCCAATTCTAGAAGTGCGTCCAGTTTTTCATGTTGCGGTAAGTCCGGGTCGATACCAAATGCAAGAACGAGTTCACTAGGAACGGCCCAATGCCTACCTGCATCAGTTGGGTTATAGCCTTGCCAGGGCCTACCACTGTCACCGTTTCTGGTTCCGGCACCATGGATATTATTTGTCCAATATCGCCCATTTTTATCTGAACGTTTGAAGTATCCATCAACATGGCCCTTCAAATAAGGAGTAAAGACTGACTTGTGCTTGTACTGGTCACTCTTGGCGTAAAATAAGATAACGTCGTGAATTGGACCAAAGCGTTTGGCCGAGTTATGCGAGCCAGTACGCCTCCAAATAATCTCGTTTCTGAAACACTTCGCCCCAAACACCGCATCCAGCAGAATCTTGAGGTAATGGCTCGCCGTCGGGTCGCAGTGCAGATAGAGGCTGCCGGTCGGTTTCAGAACCCGGTGCAACTCGATCAGCCGCACGGCCATCATGGCCAGATAGGCCATCATGTCATTGTCGCCAAGGAATGTGCGGATCGCGCGCAGCATGGTGGCGGCGTTCTGGTTCGGGCCGCGCATCACCTCGCCGAAGGCTTCCTCGGCAGAGTCGTTCCAGTGCCAGGTATCATCGAACGCCTCGATCTGCGCGGCGGACCCTGCCCCCGACGCGCCCTTGAACAGCACGTTGTAGCTGGCGTTGGAATTGAACGGCGGGTCGAGGTAGATCAGATCGACGCTGTCGGTCGCGATGCTGTCGCGCAGAACCCCCAGATTGTCGCCGTAATACAGGTGGTTCATGCTGCCCCCGCGCCCGATGCCGTCAGCCTGCGCTGATCGTGGTTGACGGCAGGTTAGCGCAGGCAGTGGCCGGGGGGAACCGTGGCGTAGGGTGCGTGCTGGCACGCACCGCACCGGCCCCCAGGTCGGAAAACCGGGTTGTCGCCGGGTTGGGTGCGGGCGGTCGGGGCGGTCGGACGGTGCGTGCGAGCACGCACCCTACGGTCAGAATACGGCGTGGTCGCCGCGCTCGGCCTGCGCCTCGCCCCGGATGAGGCGGGCGTAGTAGTCGAACAGGGTCTCGGTGCCGGTTTCGGGGGTGGCATCGGCGTCGTAGCGGCCTGTCGCGGGGTTCAGGACCAGCATCGATTCGGTGGCGTAGTAGCGGCCGATGCGGGCAAGTTCGGCCTTGGCCTGTGCCCTGGGGCTGATGCGGCCTGCGAGGGACAGACCGCCGATGATGGTGTCAAGCAGGGCCACGGGGACCGACCGGAAGCGGGGTTCGCGGCCCGTCAGGCGGAACAGTTCCATCCCCTGGTCGCGGGGGGTGATCGCGGGGCCGGGGCCGCCGACGGGCAGGATGCGGTTCGCCCGCGCGGGGTCGTCGAGGCAGGTGGCGAGGTAGGCGGCGAGGTCGTCGTCGCTGATCGGCTTGCAGGCGGTCAGCGTGCCGTCACCGAAGATCAGGAAGGGTTTGCCCTGCCGCACCCGTTCGACCTGCCCCGAGAGCGACTTGAAGAAGGCGGTGGCGCGGACGATGGAGAAGGTGAGGCCGGAGGCGGCCAGTTCCGCCTCGAACGCCAGCTTGGCCTGCTGGAAGGCGAGGAGCGGTTTCTGCACGCAGATCGCGGAAAGGAGGACCATCTGCGTGATGCCGGCGGCGCGTGCTGCGGCGAGGGCATGGGACTGCGCGCGGTGGTCGATGGCGCGGGCATCGGCGGGGGTGCCGGTGCGCGAGGCGAGGCAGGAGACGAGGGCGTCGAACCGCCCGCCCCGGAAGCCGTCACGCGCCAGGGATGCGGGGTCGGTCACGTTGCAGGGCCGCGTGTCGGTGCCGGGCAGGGCGGCGGTGCCGGGGCTGACAAGGCAGGTGACGCGGTGGCCCCGGGCCACCAGCGCGCGGGCCGTGGCACGGCCGATGGTGCCGGTGGCCCCCAGCAGGACGACGCGGCGCGGGTCGGGGGAAGGGGCGGTCATGCGGGCGAGGATAGCAGTGCCGGGGGCCGGGGTCAGCCCCTGGCCTCGCCGGGGCGCGGAACCTCGATCACCTCGCGCACAAGGGCGTAGTCGCGGTAGCCCATGCGGGCGACGGGGTGAAAGCGGGTGACGTCGAAGCGGCCGTTCACCAGGCAGTCGTCGCGCAGGTGGATGCCGGTGACCTCGGCCACAATCAGGATGTTGTCGCGACCCTTCAGCGCGATGTCCTGCGTGACGACGCATTCCAGCACGGCGGGGGCATCGGCGACGCGCGGGCAGCGGATGGTGGTGCAGGGCAGGCGGTCCACGCCCGCAAGGGTGAATTCATCCGTGTCGCGGGGCAGGGGGGCAGAGGTCTCGCTCATCCGGTGCAGCATCGCCTCTTCGACGATGTTGACCGCAAAGACCCCGGTTTCGCGGATGTTCAAAAGCGAGTCCTTGATGCCGGTGGAGGCGAACATGACCTGCGGCGGGCTGTAGGCCACGGCGTTGAAGAAGGAATAGGGCGCGAGGTTGTCACCCATGCTGCCGGTGGTGGAAAGCCAGCCGATCGGGCGCGGGGTGACGATGGCGTTGAACGGGTTGTGCGGCAGGCCGTGGCCGTCGGCGGGGCGGTAGAACATCGGGGACCTCGGGGGTGGTTTGAAGCTGACGTAAGCCCATGCTAAGCGCGCTTCCAGCAGATTCGGGCCGGAACGGCGGGGGCGGGCGGTGGCCTACAGGCTGGAAGAAGAGACCCCCGGCGACTGGTGGGAGGTGGAGGGGCTGTACGACCTGTGCTTTGCCCCCGGGCGCACGGCGCTGTCGTCCTACCGGCTGCGCGACGGGATCGACCCGGTCAGGGACCTGTGCACCGTCTGCCGCGACAACGAGGGCGTGCTGGCGGCGGTGATCCGCTACTGGCCGGTGCGGGTGGCGGGCAGGCCGGTGCTGCTGCTGGGGCCGGTGGCCGTGCACCCGACGCGGCAGGGCGAGGGGCTGGGGGGCCTGCTGATCCATGAAACGCTGGCCGAGGGGCGGCGTCTGGGCTGGGAACGGGTGATGCTGGTGGGCGATGCGCCCTATTACGGGCGGTTCGGCTTTCGGCGGCTGGAAGGGGTCATCATGCCGCCGCCCACGAACCCGGACCGGATTCTGGGGTTCGACCTGGTGCGCGGGGCCTGGGCCGGGGTGGCGGGGATGGTGACGCGGTTCCTCTGACGCAGGGCATTGCGGGATGCCCCGCGCGCGCCTAGCTTTGCGGGTATGGAACACAGGCTTGCCTCTTCTCTGCCCGCCGTCCTGCCAAACCTGCCCGAGGCCGAGATCGCACGGCTGGCGTTGCGGTTCCGGCGGGCGAACGGCCCGGTGATGGCGCTGATGAACCGGCTGGGCGGTGCGCTGGAAACCCGCATGGCGATGCTGCCGGGCGATTTTCGCGACCGGATCGAGGCGGCAACCTTCCGCGCCCTGGAGCGCGGCTATGGCGTGGCGCGGGCCGGGCGGCTTGCGCCCGATCTGGGCGCGCGCGGGCCCATGGCGCTGGCCATGCTGACCGGGGCAGCGGGCGGCGCGGGCGGGCTTGCGACCTCGGTGGCCGAACTGCCGGTGACGGTGACGGTGATGCTGCACGCGATCCGCCGCGTGGCGGCGGAGGAGGGGTTCGACCCCGACGACCCCGCCACCCGGGCCGAGGTGCTGCGCATCTTTGCCGCCGGCAGCCCGCTGGCCAGCGATGACGGCGTGAACACCGCCTTTCTGGGCGCCCGGGTGGCGCTGACCGGCCCGGCCTTGCAGCGCCTGCTGGCAACAGCCGCACCGCGCCTTGCGGCAGTGCTGGGGCAGAAACTGCTCGCGCAATCGGTGCCGCTTCTGGGCGCGGTGGCCGGGGCAGGCCTGAACGCCGCCTTCATCGGCTATTACCGCGAGGTCGCGCATGTGCGCTTCGGTCTGGTCCGGCTGGCCGAAACGCATGGCCCGGGGCCGGTGCTGGCGGCGTTTGCGAAGGCCGCCGCAGCGCCGCAGGTGACGCGGGCCTGAAGCCAGCCAGACGAAACAGCCCCGGTCGCCCGAGGCCTGCCGCCTGTCGCCTGCTGTCTTCTGTTCATAAATATCCCACGGGGGGTGCGGGGGGTGTGAAACCCCCCGCTTCTGCCCATGCCGCATCGGCCCGGCCCGTGACCTGCAGCGGCCTTACCCGCCCTGCCCCGCCAGCCAGTCCATCACCGCAGGCCGCGCCGTCTGCGCGGACCCGGCCAGCACATCATCCAGCAGCGCCCGCAATGCCGTCAGGTCGATCTGGCGCAACAGCGCCTTGACCGGGCCGACCGAGGCGGGGCGCATCGACAGCATCCGCAGGCCCAGGGCCGCGAGCACCACGGCCTCGATCGGGCGGCCTGCGTCTTCGCCGCAGAAGGACAGCGGCGTGCCGGTGGCGGCGCAGCGCCGGGCGATGTGGTCGATCAGCCGCAGAAACCCGGTATCGAGCGTGTCATAGCGCCGCCGCACCAGTTCATTTTCACGGTCGGCGGCAAAGAAGAACTGTTTCAGGTCATTCCCGCCGATGGAAACGAAATCGACCTGATCGAAGAAAGCATCCGGCGCAAAGGCCAGCGACGGGGTTTCCAGCATCGCACCGACCTCGACACTTTCGGGGACGGTATGGCCAAGCGCGGCCTCGCGCGCCAGTTCGCGGTCGAAATGCGCGCGGGCGGCGGTGAATTCGTCCATCTGCGCGATGAAAGGGAACATCACCGTCAGCCTGCGCCCGTTCGCGGCCCGGATCAGCGCCTGGCACTGCATGCGCAGCACGCCCGGCTTGTCCAGCCCCACCCGGATCGCGCGCCAGCCCATCGCCGGGTTCGGCTCGTCCTGCGGCTTCATGTAGGGCAGCACCTTGTCCGACCCGATGTCGAGCGTGCGGAACGCCACGCGGCGGCCGCGCGCGGCGTCCAGCACGCGGGCATAGATCGCGGCCAGTTCGCTGCGCTTGGGCATCTGGCTGCGGACGAGGAATTGCAGCTCGGTGCGGAACAGTCCGACCCCTTCGGCCCCCGAGCCTTCCAGGCTGGGCAGGTCGGCCATCAGGCCCGCATTCATGTGCAGCGCGGTGACCGTGCCGCATTTCGACTGCGCGGGCAGGTCGCGCAAGCTGGCATAGCGGTTTTGCGCCGCCGCCTGCATCGCGATCTTGTCGCGGAAGGCGCGGGCGACGGTTTCCTCGGGGCGCAGGTGCACGATGCCCTGATCGCCATCGACCATGATGTGATCGCCGTTCAGCGCCTCGGTCACGATCCGTTCGGCATGGATCACCAGGGGAATGGCCAGCGCCCGCGCCACCACGGCGGCATGGCTGCCGACGGACCCTTCCTGCAGCACCACGCCGCGCAGCTTGCGGCCGTATTCCAGCAATTCGCCCGGGCCGATGTTGCGCGCCACCAGCACCGGATTGTCGGGCATCGCCGCCCCCGTCTCGCGCCCCTGTCCGGTCAGGATGCGCAGGAGCCGGTTCGAGATGTCGTCAAGATCGTGCAGGCGTTCGCGCAGATAGGCGTCGGGGACCTGTTCCAGACGGGCGCGGGTGGCGGACTGTTCCTTTTCCACCGCAGCCTCGGCCGACAGGCCATTGGCCACGTCTTCCTCCATCCGGCGCAGCCAGCCGCGCGAATGGGCGAACATGCGATAGGCTTCCAGTACCGCCTTCTGGTCCTTGTCCAGCGATTCCGCCGACAGCAGGTCATCGACCGACACGCGGAGCTGGCCGACGGCGGCGCGCAGCCGTTCGGTTTCCGCCACCGGATCGTCGGCCACCGGGTTGGTGACCACCACGCGCGCCTCGTGCAGCCAGACCCGGCCCTCGGCGGCGCCTTCCTGGCCGGTGGCCCCGCGGAACATCACCGGCTGCTTGTGCTTGGCCGCCATCGCCTCGCCCTCGCCGGTGAAGGCGCCAAGCTCGGTCATTTCGGCCAGCACCATGGCCACGACTTCCAGCGCATAGACTTCGTCGTCCGAGAACTGGCGCGACTGGCGCGACTGCACCACCAGCACGCCAAGCCGTTCGCCGACGCGCTGGATCGGCACACCAAGAAAGCTGGAATAGATTTCCTCGCCCGTCTCGGGCATGAAGCGGAAGCCCTTTTCGGCGGGGGCGTTGCCGGTGTTGACCGGCGTTGCCGTGCGTGCGACGCGGCCCACGAGGCCTTCGCCCAGCTTCATCCGCGTCTGGTGGACGGCCGCGCGCTTCAGCCCCTCGGTCGCGCACAGCTCCAGCGTCTCGGCATCGCGGAACAGGTAGATCGAGCAGACCTCGGTCCCGATGGACCGGGCGATGATGCGGGTGATCCGGTCAAGCCTGTCCTGTCCCTTGCCGCCTTCGGCAAGGGTGTCGCGCAGGCTGCGCAGAAGCTTGCGGCTTTCACTTTCGCTGCGTTCCGGCATGGGCGCGATCCCCTCCATGCCCCAGTTAGACCACAACCGCAGGAGAAGTAAAACGGGTTGGACACCGGGCAGGGCAGGGGTGGGCCCGCGTAGGGTGCGTGCTTGCACGCACCGCCCGCGCGGCAGGGACCCGGGGCGGGGCGGTGCGGGGCGGTGCGTGCAAGCACGCACCCTACGGGCGCTCAGGCCTTTTGCAGCTCGAACGCGTCGTGCAGCGCCTGGACGGCGAGTTCCATGTACTTGCGGTCGATCAGCACCGAGATCTTGATCTCGGACGTGGCGATGACCTTGATGTTTATGTTCTCGGCCGCCAGCGCCTTGAACATCGTGGCGGCGACGCCCGCATGGCTGCGCATGCCGATGCCCACGACCGAGACCTTGGCGACATCGGTGTCCTGCACCAGGTCGGCATAGGAAATCAGCCCTGCGGCGCGGGCGTCGTCCATCGCCTTGCGGGCGCGGATCACCTGATTGGTGGGGCAGGAAAAGGTCATGTCGGTAAAGGCCCCACCATTTTCCTGTTCCGAGATGTTCTGCACGATCATGTCCACGTTCACGCCCGCGTCGGACAGGGGCCCGAAGATCGCGGCGGCGATGCCGGGGCGGTCCTGCACCTT
Organism: Rhodobacterales bacterium; assembly: GCA_013297695.1. Lineage (GTDB taxonomy): Bacteria > Pseudomonadota > Alphaproteobacteria > Rhodobacterales > Rhodobacteraceae > Aliitabrizicola. Next base: position 30,872 of record JAAFHX010000014.1, read on the forward strand.
GACCAGCGTCATCTTCGCCTCGTCGCGCGAATAGGCGACGCCCGAGACCACTTTCGATTCCATGATGTCTTCCTCGTCGCAGACCAGGGTTCCGGAGCTTTCGTCATTGTCCTCGAACGAGGACAGCACGCGCAGGCGCACCTTGTAGCGCATGGCGAGTTCGACCGAGCGGGTCTGCAGCACCTTGGCCCCCAAGGAGGCCAGTTCCAGCATCTCCTCGAAGGCGATGCGGTCCAGCTTGCGGGCGCGGTCGGTGATGCGCGGGTCGGTGGTATAGACGCCGTCCACATCGGTGTAGATGTCGCAACGTTCGGCCCCGAAGGCGGCGGCGAAGGCGACGGCGGTGGTGTCGGACCCGCCGCGGCCAAGCGTGGTGATGCGCCCCTCGGGGCTGACGCCCTGAAAGCCCGCGACCACGGCGACCTTGAAGCCTTCTGCGAACTTGGCGTCGATGCTGGCGCGCGGAATGTCGATGAAGCGGGCGGCGGAATGGGCGCTGGTGGTCAGGATCGGCACCTGCCAGCCCTGCCAGGACCGGGCTGGCACGTCCATTTCCTGCAGCGTCAGGGCCATCAGGCCGGCGGTCACGTTCTCTCCGCTCGACACGACCGCGTCGTATTCGCGCGCATCGAACAGGGGCGAGGTCGCCTCGACCCAGCCGACAAGCTCGTTCGTCTTGCCCGACATGGCGCTGACGATGACGATGACATCATAGCCGCGCGCGACCTCGCGCCTGACCTTGGCGGCGGCATTGGCGATCCGGCCGAGGTCGGCCACCGAGGTGCCGCCGAATTTCATCACCAGAAGCGGCATCCGTCATCCGTCCGTTGCAAAGCCTGCTTTTCGCGCGCCTCTCTATGCGCGCGGGCGACAGGGCGCAAGACCTGCGCTACAGCGCGCGCCAGCCGATGTCGCGGCGGCAGAAGCCTTCCGGCCAGTCGATCCGGTCGACCATCGCATAGGCGCGGGCCTGCGCCTGCGCCAGCGTGTCGCCGCGCGCGGTCACGGTCAGCACGCGCCCCCCGGTGGCGATGATCTGGCCCTCGGCCTCGGCCGTGCCCGCGTGAAAGACCATGTGAAAGCTGTCTTCGGGCAGGGCCTCCAGCCCGGCGATCACGCTGCCCTTCGGACAGGGGCCGGGATAGCCGCGCGTGGCCAGCACCACGGTCAGCGCATGGTCGCAGGCCCAGTTCACGCCGGTTTCCGCAAGCCGCCCCTCGGCGCAGGCCAGCATCAGGTCCAGCGCCTGCGCGCCAAGGCGCATCATCAGCACTTGACACTCCGGGTCACCGAAGCGGGCGTTGTATTCGACCAGCCGGGCCGCGCCGCCGTCGATCATCAGACCGACATAAAGCACCCCCTGATAGGGCGTGCCGCGCCGGGCCATCTCGGCCATCGTGGGCCGGACGATCTGCGCCATGACCTGCGCGACAAGGTCGTCGGTCAGCACCGGGGCGGGGGAATAGGCCCCCATGCCGCCGGTGTTCGGGCCGGTGTCGCCGTCGAAGGCGCGCTTGTGGTCCTGCGCGGTGCCAAGGGGCAGGCAGGTCACACCGTCGGTCAGCACGAAGAAGCTCGCTTCCTCACCGGCCATGAATTCTTCGATGACGACCTCGGCCCCCGCCGCGCCGAAGCTGCCGCCGAACATGTCGTCCAGCGCCGCCAGCGCCTCGGCCTCGGTCGCGGCCACGACCACGCCCTTCCCGGCGGCCAGCCCGTCGGCCTTGATGACGATGGGCGCGCCCCGCGCCAGGACATGGGCGCGGGCGGCGGCGGCATCGGCAAAGCGCGCCCAGGCGGCGGTGGGCGCGCCGCAGGCATCGCAGATCTCCTTGGTGAAGGCCTTTGATGCCTCGAGCCGCGCGGCAGCGGCAGAGGGGCCGAAGGTGAGGATGCCTGCCGCGCGGGTGGCATCGGCGACCCCTGCGGCCAGCGGGGCCTCGGGGCCGATGATGAGGAAATCAATGGCGTTTTCCTCACAGAAAGCCACCACCGCCGCGCTGTCAAGGATGTCGATGTCGGCGCATTCCGCCAGCAGGGCAATGCCCGCATTGCCGGGGGCGACGATCAGACGGTCGGTCTTGGGGTTCTGCTTGACCGCCCAGGCCAGCGCATGTTCCCGGCCGCCGCCGCCAAGGATGAGGATGTTCATGCCGCCGCTGTCCCTGCCCGATGCCATGGCCGCCTCGTAGGGGGTCGGACCGCCGATGACAAGTCGGACGGCCGGTGCGCGTGTCGGGCCGATCTGCCGCGCGCGCAGCGGAAGCGAAGGAAAGGCCAAGAAACCGTTACAGCCGGTGGTGCAAGGTTGGGGCGGCGGGGCTGCGGCGCCTGCCTGCGGGCCGGGGTGCCGCCATGTCGGCACCGGCTGCGCGATCCGACCTGAAACAGTGACCACGCACGGGGAATGATGATGACCAAGATGACACAGACGCTGGCCTTCGCTTTTGCGGCCCTGATCCTGGCGGGACCGACCGCTGCCCTTGCCCAGGACAAGGACCCCAAGCTGGTCACCTGCGCCGAACTGATGGCGATGGATGCCGGAGCCCAGCAGAAGTTCCTGCAGGCGCTGGTGGAGGCATCGGCAGATGCGCTGGATCTGAACGATCTGGTGACCGAGGGCACCGCGACCGGGCCGATCATGCAGGTCTGCGAGGGCAACCCCGAGATGATGGCGATCGACGCCGCGATGTCGCTGCGGAACTGATCACCCGGGCCGCTGTGCCAGCCGCCCCGGGGCGTTGACAGTCGCGCCGGGGCGGGTGCTATGTCGGGTGGCGTGACGTTGCCCGGCCAGAGGTACCATGTCTGACCTGTTCGAAGACCCAGGCCCCCCCGGCAATGCGCCGGAATTCACCGTGTCGGAGTTGTCGGGCGCGGTAAAGCGGGTGATCGAGGGGGAATTCGGCCTTGTCCGGGTGCGGGGCGAGGTGGGGCGCGTATCGCGGCCCGCCTCGGGGCACCTGTATTTCGACCTCAAGGATGACCGGTCGGTTCTGGCGGCGATCTGCTGGAAGGGTCAGGCGGCCCGGTTGCAGGCGCGCCCCGAAGAGGGGATGGAGGTCATCGCCACCGGGCGGCTCACCACCTTCCCCGGCCAGTCGAAATACCAGATGATCGTCGAGGATGTGGCGCTGGCCGGGGCCGGGGCGCTGATGGCGCTGCTGGAGAAACGCCGCGCGGCGCTGGCCGCGGAAGGGCTTTTCGATGCCGCCCGAAAACAGCCGATCCCCTATCTGCCCGCCGTGATCGGGGTGGTCACCTCGCCCAGTGGCGCGGTGATCCGCGATATCCTGCACCGCCTGCGCGACCGCTTTCCGCGCCATGTTCTGATCTGGCCCGTGGCGGTGCAGGGGGCAAACTGCGCGCCCGAGGTGGCGGCGGCGATCCGGGGGTTCAACGCGATCCCGCCCGGCGGGGCGGTCCCGCGCCCCGACCTGATCATCGTGGCGCGGGGCGGCGGCAGTCTGGAGGACCTCTGGGGCTTCAACGAGGAAATCGTCGTCCGCGCGGCGGCGGACAGCGCGATCCCGCTGATCTCTGCCGTGGGACACGAAACGGATACCACCCTGATCGACTTTGCCGCCGACCGGCGCGCGCCGACCCCCACGGCGGCAGCGGAAATGGCGGTGCCGGTGCGGCTGGACCTTGTGGCGCAGGTCGAGGATTTCGGCGCCCGGCTGGCACGCGGGTTGGCGCAGGCGCTGGCGCAGCGCCGCCAGCGGTTGCGCGATCTGTCCCGCGCCCTGCCGCGCCCCGAGACGCTGACCGGCACGGCGCGGCAGCGGTTCGACCTGTGGTCGGGGCGGATGGGCGGCGCGCTTGCCGCCGCCACGGCGCGCCGGCGGGCCCGGTTCGATCCGGTTGCGGCGCTGATCCGCCCGCAACTTCTGCTGGGCGCGCTGGACCGGCGCGCCGACCGGCTGGCCGGGCAGGACCAGCGGTTGCGCGGCGCGCTGGCCCGGCTGATCGCCGATGCCGACCGGCGCGGGCGCGAGGGGAAGGCGCGGCTGACGGCGGCCGAGGCCCGGCTGGAGGCCGCGATGACCCAGACCCTGCGCGCCCGCGAGGGCAGGCTGGAGGCGCTGGACCGCACCCGCGCCAGCCTGGGCCATGCCGAAACCCTGAAGCGCGGCTTTGCCATCGTGCGCGGCGATGGGCATGTGGTGACAACGCGTGCCGGGGCCGAGGCGGCAACCGCGCTGGAGCTTGAGTTTGCCGACGGCCGCCTGCCGCTGGTCCCGCGCCCGCGCAAGGGCAAGGCCCCGCCGCCCGGCCAGGGGTCGCTGTTCTGAAGCCTGCGCGGCAAAAGCGGGATGCGGCCCCGCCGCCCCGACAGGCGGCCACCGGACCCTAGACGCCGACCTGCGGGCCGGGACAGTCCATCGGTCCGGGGATTTCGGCAACCGCTGCCGCCTCGGCCCCCGGCGGGTCGCCCGCGAACTGCGCCCTGAGCCCGCCCGCGTCGCGGAAATAGGTCCAGCACTGCGCGTCGGACCCGGCCTCGTAGACAAAGCAGATGCGGCCCTCGTCCTCGTACCATTGGCCGGTGCGGCAGTCTTCGCCCTCGAAGGCCCAGAGGACGCGGCGGCCGGGCAGGTATTGCTCGGTGCCATAGACCTTGCCGCCAAGCGAATAGGTCAGCGTGCGCCCGACCGACAGCGCCTCGAACGCGTCAGGCGTGACCGGGGCGTCGGCGGCCTGCCCGGGGGCAGCCAGCAGCAGGGCGGCAAGAAGGGCGGCAGTGCGACGCATGGGCAGGAGCTTGCCAGATTGCCCCGCGCCTGCCAAGCCGTCCTGCCCCGTCGCCCCGCAGCCCTGCCGCCTCAGGCCGCGCGCTGCGCGCGCAGACGCAACCCGGCCAGCGCCGCCAACGCCGCCAGCAGCAGCGGCAGCGCCGCCGGTACGGGGATGGGCGCGACGGGGATGTTCGAGATGGTGTAAAGCGTGTTGAAGCGCTGAAACTCGTCGTTCGAAACAAAGCTGTACTCTATGTCGACCTTGTTGCTGCCGATCTGACCGAAGCCCAGGCCCTGCTGCGTGCCGAAGAACGCATCCGCCGAACCCGGGTTGGTGAAGGTCTGGTTCACGACTGTCGTGTTGTTCAGCTTGGCAAGGAAAGACAGGCTTTCGAACAACGGTGACGTGCCGTAGATGAAGAAGTCGAGGAACAGGCTTTCGGCTGCGGCCGCCCGGAAGGTGTACGTTGCCGACCCGGAGTAGGTCTTTTTCGCGCCGGTGTCATCGCTGACGGCAAAGATCGCACCGGCGCCGTAGACGCGCTCCGGCGGGGCGGCGAACCCGATGGGTGCGGCGATGCCGACGTGGATGTTCGACCCCGGTTCCCCGGACAGGTTCGCGAGCATGGACCCGCCGCTGAACAGGTCGATGTCGCCCACCCCTGCGAGCGCGCCGGCAATGCCGCTGCCCGCCGCATCCGACTTGGCGGTGACAGTCACCCCCCCGCGCGAGTCGCGCGCTTGGGCCTCGGCGCGGACAGTGCCGCCCGTAGCCCCTTCGGAACTGGCGACGGCCACCGCAGAGCCCGCCGTACCGGCATCCTCGCTGCGGCCGCCGGAAGCGAAGGCCGATGCATTGCTCGCGCCGCCCTCTTCGTGCACTTGCCTTGCGGTCGCGACGGCATCCCCGCCGGTGCCGCCCAGAAGGCCATCGCCGCCATTCGCAATTGCCAGGCGGAGCGTGGCAGCGCTTTTCTGCTCCACCAGATCCAACTGTGCAGTGGCGTTCCCGCCCTTGCCGCCCGATGCTTCGCCGCCATCTGCATAGGCGATGGCACTGCCCGCTGTCGCGTTGCCCCGGACCTGCGCGTCCAGGGTCGCAGTGCTGTCTCCCCCGTCACCCGTCACACCCGTTTCGGACGTGCCGCCACTGCCGCCGAACGCATAAGAGCCAAGCGTGTAAGTCAGGTCGTTTCCTGCCGTCAGGGTCGTGTCGGTGGTCACCGTCAGTTCGGAAGTTGCCGCACCGCCCTGTCCGCCTTCGGCACCGCCGTCGCCGCGCCCGCCGACCCCGCCGAATGCGCGGGCAATGCCCGTGATCTCTTCAGGATCAAGGGACGTGAGGTCGGCATACGCCTCGGCCATGCCGCCATCGCCGCCTTGCCGACCGCTGCCTTTTCCCGTGCCGCCCGTCCCGCCGGCCGCGATCACAGTGATCGAAGGCTTCGGCGCCCCCGAGGCCGACCCGGTCGCCAGTGCCGCGCCGCCGCTGCCGCCATCGGCCCCGGCACCGCCGCTGCCCGGCGTGCCTGCAGAACCGCCCGCGCCGCCACGGGCGGTCGCATTGCCGGGGGCTATGACGATCCCCGGCATCCCGGTCGCGGTTGCCTCGGCCGTCGCCGCGCCACCAGTGCCGCCCGCGCCGCCCGCACCGGTAGGTGCCCCGTCGCCGCCCGCGCCGCCCGCCCCGCCATTCGCGGTGGCATAGTTACCCTCCCCAGCCGTATCGGCAACCGCATCTGCCACGCCACCGACCCCGCCCGGGCCGCCATCGGGCGCGCCCGCCGTGCCCGCCGTGCCTGGCGTTCCGTTGATGGTGACGGTGGCGGCAAGGCCCGGGGCAGCGCCCAGCAGCACCAGAAGCGGCAGCGCCGTCAGGCAGCGGCGAAGCGGGCGGGGGTCTTGGAACATCGGGGTCTCCCTGGGAAAGAGCTTGTCGAAATGGAAACTTGCCTGGCGAAAATTGCGGATTGTCGTCACATGTCAAGCATCAAGGCGTGCTGACCCCCCTTTGTGCGACCTTTCTTGTGCAGCGGCCGGGCCTTTTCTGGCAAAGGTTTAGCCGACTTTCCGTTGCTGCAAGCAGCGGTTGCACCCAGGCACCAGTCCCTTCCCGGCCCCGCCTGCCGCCCGGGGCCTTCCCCTTGCCGCGCGCAGCGTTTAGGTGAGGGGGCAGGCAACCGGGAAGCGAAGGCGGGACGCCATGTCGTTCTTCAAGAAACTCCGCGACCGGATGTTCCGCTCGTCCGAGAAAATCTCGGACGGGGTGGAGCAACTGGTGGAGGCCGCCCCCGTGCCGGACGGCCCGGCGACCCCGACCCCGGCCCCGGCCCCTGGCGCGCCCGCGCGGGGCATCCTCGCCCGGCTGACCGGGCAGGCCGCGCCCGAGGCGGCGCGGCGGGTGCTGGACGATGCCATGCTGGAAAGCCTGGAGGAAATGCTGATCGCCGCCGACATGGGCGTGGACACGGCGCTGCGGGTGACGGCGAACCTGGCCGAGGGGC
>JAAFHX010000140.1 GCA_013297695.1 Rhodobacterales bacterium
AGGATGTTCGCCACGTTCATGTTGTTGGTGACGACGGTCAGGTTGCGATGCACCAGCAATTCGCGCGCCACGGCCTCGGTCGTGGTGCCGATGTTCAGGAACAGGCTGGAATTGTCGGGGATCATCCGCGCGCAGGCGCGGGCAATGGCGGCCTTGGGCTCGTCATTCAGCCGCCGCCGCTCCTCATACCCGATATTGGCGACGCCGGTGCGCATCACCGCCCCGCCATGCACCCGGTCCAGCAGCCCCGCATCGGCCAGATCGGTCAGGTCACGCCGGATGGTCTGCAGCGTCACGCCGAACCGGTCGGCCAGCGCCTCGACCACCACGCGGCCCTCGACCCGGGCAATGTCGAGAATCTCGGTCTGCCGAAAGCTCAGCGCCATGCGGTTTCTCCGGTGGCCCAGATGGACCCATGGGGTGATCTAGGCGGCTGCGGGCCACCCGGTCAAGCCGGACCGTTCCGCCTGTAGCATCATTTCGCGCGGTATCGCAGGGAAAAGGCGATGCTCACCGGCTTGAATGGCGGCAAAACGAACATAAACGAAAACAGATGTTGACAGGGTGCAGGCCGCGCCGGAATGTGCGGCGCAACGTTGGGGGGCGCGCAATGACCAAGGCAGGCAATCAGGCGGCACCCGTCGATCTGTTCGTGATCGGCGGCGGGATCAACGGCTGCGGCATCGCCCGCGACGCGGCGGGGCGGGGCATGAGTGTCGTGCTGGCCGAAATGGGCGACCTTGCCTCGGCCACCTCCAGCGCCTCGACCAAGCTGTTCCACGGCGGGCTGCGCTATCTGGAGTATTTCGAGTTCCATCTGGTGCGCGAGTCGCTGCAGGAACGCGAAACGCTGCTGGCCGCCATGCCGCATATCAGTTGGCCGATGCGCTTTGTGCTGCCCTATCACCCCGACATGCGGTTCGAGGGGCAAACCCCGACGGGCAAGCTTCTGTCCACCGTCATGCCCTGGATGAAGGGGCGCCGCCCGGCCTGGCTGATCCGGCTGGGGCTGTTCCTGTATGACAACCTGGGCGGGCGAAAGATCCTGCCCGGCACCCGCACGGTCGATCTGAAATCCGATCCGGCGGGCAAGCCGCTGCAGGCGCGCTTTGCCAAGGCTTACGAATACTCCGATTGCTGGGTCGAGGACTCTCGCCTTGTGGTTCTGAACGCCCGCGATGCCGAGATGCGGGGCGCGCGGATCATGACGCGGACCAAGGTGGTGTCGGCGGAACGCGCGGGCGACCTGTGGCAGGTCACGGTGGATCACGGCGGGCAGACCGAGGTGATCGCGGCGCGCGCGCTGGTGAATGCGGGCGGTCCATGGGTCGAACAGGTGGTGCGCGGCACGCTGCGGTTGAACTCGTCCGAAGGCGTGCGGCTGGTGCGCGGCAGCCATATCGTGACGAAGAAGCTTTATGACCACGACAAGTGCTATTTCTTCCAGGGCGAGGATGGGCGGATCATCTTTGCGATCCCCTATGAACAGGACTTCACCCTGATCGGCACGACCGACCAGGACCACAAGCTGCCGCCGGGCGAGGCGGTGGTCTGCACCGAAGGCGAACAGGATTACCTTTGCGCCTTCGCCTCGCGCTATTTCGCCAAGCCCGTCACACGGAAGGACATCGTCTGGACCTATTCCGGGGTGCGACCGCTGTATGATGACGGGGCAAAGTCGGCCACGGCGGCGACGCGCGACTATGTCCTCAGCCTCGATACCAATGGTGCGCCGCTGCTGAACGTGTTCGGCGGCAAGATCACCACCTACCGGCGGCTGGCCGAATCCGCCCTGGAAAAGCTGGCCCCGCATGTGTCGGGCAACCGCGGGGCCTGGACCGCGCGGGTCCCGCTGCCGGGCGGAGATTTTCCGGTGGATGGGGTGGCGGCCCTGACGGCGGGCCTGCGGGCCGACTACCCGTTCCTTGATGCCTACTGGGCAGGCCGCCTGATCCGGGCCTATGGCACCGAGGCGCGCGAGGTTCTGGGTTCTGCCACATCTGCCGCCGACCTGGGCCGCGATTTCGGGGCCACGCTGACCGAGGCCGAACTGCGCTGGCTGCGCAGGCGCGAATATGCCCGCACCGCAGAAGATGTGGTCTGGCGGCGGTCGAAACTGGGTCTGCGGCTGTCGCCCGACCAGATCGGCGCGCTCGCCGCGTTCATGGCGGCGGAACAGGTGCAGGCCGCGGCCGAGTAAACCCAAGCCTGCAGCAAGTTTGTTTCACGCGTTCAACTGTTCCTGAAATACCCGACACGTTGGGTTGCGATCCTTGACCGGAATACGGTGCCCGGTGTCCGGTTCCCGTCATGTCACGCAACCACAGAACAGGACTGGATCGGCCATGACCACCGCTGCAATGACCCGTCGCCCGCTTGGGGCTTTCCCGCCACTGAACGCCCGCACTTTGGGCATGCTGTTTGTCGCGGGGTTCTTTGCCTCGAACGCCTTCGACCTTTGGGGACAGGTCATCAGCCCGTCCCTGGGCTTTGCCAACCTGTCGCCGCATGGCCTTGCCCGCAGCCTGCTGGCGGCGCTTGGTCTGCCCGACAACGATTTCGCCGGCTACTTCATGCATTTCTACCTTGTCGGGCTGGTCGGCTATCCAATCGGCTGGATGTTCGTCTTTGCGCCGATCTGGCGCGCCGTGGTCGCCCCCCGGATGACACAGACCCACTGGCTGCTGCCGGCGGCGATCTACGGCTTCGGGCTCTGGGTCTTTGCCATCGGCGTCATCACCCTGATCGCCGGCTTGCCGTTCTTTCTGGGCTTTACCGGCATCACCTGGGTCGCGTTGATCGGCCATGTGCTTTATGGAATTGTGCTGGTGGCCGTGCTGCAGTGGATTGACCGGCCCTAGCGCCGAACCCCCTTTCCAGGGCGGGGGCCGGGGTAACCGAACGGATCGAAACGGATCGAAAGCGTCTTACATGTCCTACATCCTTGCCATCGACCAGGGTACGACCTCGTCCCGCGCCATCGTCTTCGACGCCGCCCTGCGGGTGGTTGCCGTGGCGCAGGAAGAATTTCCGCAGATTTACCCGCAGGCCGGATGGGTCGAACATGACCCGGCCGACCTGTGGTCCTCGGTCGCGGGAACGGCCCGGGGGGCGGTCGAGCGGGCGGGGATCGACACCACCGCGATTGCCGCCATCGGGATCACCAACCAGCGGGAAACCACCCTCGTCTGGGACCGCGAGACCGGCCAGCCGATCCACAACGCCATCGTCTGGCAGGATCGCCGCACCGCCGATCTGTGCCAGCAGATGAAGGACGACGGGTTGGAGCCGATGGTGACCCATCGCACCGGCCTGCTGCTGGATCCCTATTTCTCGGGCACCAAGGTCAAATGGCTGCTGGACCATGTCGAGGGCGCACGCGCCCGGGCGGAACGGGGCGAACTGCTGTTCGGCACGGTTGACACGTTCCTGATCTGGCGGCTGACCGGCGGGCGCACCCATGCGACCGATGCCACCAACGCCGCGCGGACACTGCTGTACAACATCCGTCAGGGGCAGTGGGATGCCGACATCTGCGCACTGATGGGCGTCCCGTTGGCCATGCTGCCGGAGGTGCGCGATTGTTCCGCCGATTACGGCATGACCCGCGCCGACCTGTTCGGGCACGAGATTCCGATCCTTGGCGTTGCGGGCGACCAGCAATCGGCCACCGTGGGGCAGGCCTGCTTTGCCCCCGGCATGATGAAATCCACCTATGGCACCGGCTGCTTTGCGCTGCTGAACACCGGGCCGACGCTGGTGGAAAGCCGGTCACGCCTGCTGGGCACCATCGCCTACCAGTTGGACGGCAAGCCGACCTATGCGCTGGAAGGGTCGATCTTCATCGCGGGGGCCGTGGTGCAGTGGCTGCGCGACGGGCTGAAGATGATCCGCGAGGCCGCCGAGACGCAGCCCCTGGCCGAAGCGTCGGACCCGTCGCAGGATGTGGTGCTGGTGCCCGCCTTCGTGGGTCTTGGCGCGCCCTACTGGAAGCCTGATTGCCGGGGCGCGATCTTTGGGTTGAACCGCAACTCGGGGCCTGCGGAACTGGCGCGGGCGGCGCTGGAAAGCGTGGGCTACCAGACCCGCGATTTGCTGGAGGCGATGCGGGCCGACTGGCCGGGGGCGACCGACGGCATCCTTCGGGTGGACGGGGGCATGACCGCGAGCGACTGGGCGATGCAGTTCCTGTCCGATATCATCGGTGCCCCGGTGGACCGCCCCAAGGTGCGCGAAACGACGGCGCTTGGTGCCGCCTGGCTGGCAGGCACCCGCGCCGGGGTCTGCCCGGGGCAGGCCGAATTCGCCGAGACCTGGGCGCTGGACCGCCGTTTCCTCCCCGGCATGGACACAGGCATGCGGGCCGCGAAATACGACCGCTGGCAGCGCGCCGTCGCCGCCACCATCGGCGTCTGACCCGTGATCGCGCCGTTCCAGTTGCTGCTGCCGCCGCGTATCCTGTTCGGGCGGGGCGAGGCGGCCAGGGCCGCGTCGCTGGCTGCCGGGTTTCATTCCCGCGCCTTTCTGGTGCACGGCCGTGATGCTGCGCGGGCGGCCTGGCTGATCCGCGATCTGGCAACGGCGGGGGTTTCGGCTACCCTCTTTGCCTGCCCGAGGGAACCCGACCTACCCCTGCTTGAGGCGGCGCTGGCTGCAGCGCGGGCCTCTGGTGTCGGCGTGGTGCTGGGGTTGGGGGGCGGCGCGGTGATCGATCTGGCCAAGGCCGTGGCCGGGCTGGCACCGGGGCAGGGGCCGGTCATGGATCATCTGGAAGGCGTGGGGCGCGCGCTGCCGCTGACAGCGGCGCCCCTGCCGTTCATCGCCCTGCCGACCACGGCCGGCACGGGGTCCGAGGCCACGAAGAACGCCGTGATCGACGTGCCCGAACACCGCCGCAAGGTGTCGCTGCGCGATGACCGAATGCTGGCGCGGGTTGCCATCGTCGATCCCGCGCTGACGGATCACTGCCCACGCGTCGTGACGCTTGCCTCGGGGCTGGACGCGCTGACGCAGGTGATCGAGCCCTATGTCTGCGCCCGCCCGAACCCCGCCACCGATGCGCTGTGCCGGGCCGCGATCCCGCAGGGGGCTGCGGCGCTGGTGCGGCTGATGCAGGCCGAGGATGCGGACGCGCGAGATGCGCTGGCCTGGGTCAGCCTGACCGGGGGGATTGCGCTGGCCAATGCGGGCCTGGGCGCGGTGCACGGGCTGGCGGGCGTGATCGGCGGCATGACCGGGGCCGCGCATGGCGCGATCTGCGGCACGCTGCTGCCCTTTGTGCTGCAGGCGAATGCCGCCGCAGTTCCCGCCGACCACCCCGCCGCCGCGCGCCTGGCCGAGGTCGAGGCGCTGCTGTCCGCAGCCTTTGGCGGCGGACCGGGCAGCGTGGCGCTGCACCGCTGGTCGCGCGTTGCGGGGCTGCCGGGGCTGGCTGCACTGGGCCTTGGCGCGACCGATCACGCAGCGGTCGCCGAGGCCGCGCTGACAGCATCGTCGATGAAGGCCAATCCGGTCGCTCTGGGTGTCGATGTTCTGTGCAGCGTTCTGGATCAGGCCACCTGAGACGGCGCGGCGCGGCAATCAGCGGTGCCGGACTGGCACGATGCTGCCACCGTGCCGGCTGATGCCGGCACGGCGGACCGTGCGCAGGGGCATCCTGCACATCGCGAAACGCAGGTGCCCGTCATCGACGTCTACAATCCCGGTTCTCCAATGATCCCGCAAAGCCGCCTGCGAAAGGGCGCATTGGTTCCCTGCGGCCCGGAATTGCCAACGTGACGTCGCAGTTCGTGTTTCCCCGGCCGGAGGGGGCCGAAAAACCGCACAGACCCTGCAACAGGTCACCCGTTGCCTGACCGGGCGACCCGACCCTCTCTAGGGTCCCTCGATCCGGTCCGGCACGACCAGCATCTGTGCCACAGGCCGTTCGCCGCGATGTTCGATCTCGGCCATCACGGCGCGGGCCAGAAAATCACCTGCATGGGTCACGTCCTCGTGGACGACCAGCATCTCGGACCGGAACCGGCGCAGGAAATGCACCGAATCCTTGGTCGCCACATCAAAATCCCGCCCGAGGACAAGCCCGCAGCTTTCGCCGCCCGTCACCATGGCCATGGATGACGTGGCCGACCCCAGGATGACGCCGTCCGGCCTGGCGGGGCCCTGAAACGACCGAAGCGCAAAGGCCTCGACCAGGGCCGGGGGGCTGTCGCTGGTCACCTCGGCGGCAATTTCGACGGTGACGCCCCGAGCCGCCGCTTCGGACAGAAAGCCCTGCCGCATGTGCAGCGCATAGCTTTGATGGGCGGGCGGGGCGACCAGAAGCAGGCGCTTGCGCCCGCGCCCCGCAAGGGCGCGAACCATCAGGCGGGCAAAAACCTCGTTGTCGAAATCGAAATAGGGGTGCGCGATCCCCATGTCCGTGCGCCCATGCGTGGCAAAGGGCACGTTGCGGTCGTGCATGTAGCGCACGCGCGGATCATCGGGCGTGGTCTGGTTGATGATGATGCCATCGGCCGACCCCGTCTCGACGATATAGCGGATCGGCGTCATCGGGTCTTCCGAAGGGAAGAACGGCATAAGGATCATGTGATAGGACGTGCCGCGCAGCGCCGTGGCGATGGCGTTTATCATCTGGGACGTGTGGTTCATCACGTCGTCCTCGGTGGATCGGACCAGCGCGATGACATTGGTCTTGCCCGTGCGCAGGCGCACACCGGCCCGATTCGGACGATAGCCGACCCGTTCCGCCACCTCGCGCACGCGCCGCTTGGTCTCTTCGGCAATGTCGGGCGCATCCTTCAGGGCGCGCGATACGGTTGCGACCGCAAGACCGGTCAGGCTTGCGATGGTCTTGAGCGTCGGTCGGACCGGCTCGCGGTCGGACCGCAGCGGGTCATCCATGACGGCCTCCGTGCGGAGCTGCCGCGCAATCCTCAATCCTGCGAAGGGCTTGCAGGTCAAGGCCAGAGACTGTGGCACAGTCGCGCCGCATGGGAAAACAGACCTCGCAGGTGACGAATCACCGTCATTTGAACGCCCGAAAAAGCTGCGCAACAAGTGAAAAGATGGGCTTGATTGAAAAAACTATAACGTTATAGAATCGGCCTATAACGATATAGTAACCGGGAGGAACCTGATGAGAACCTTGAAACTGGCTGCCGGGCTTTTGGCCTCGGTGGCATTGCCGACCGTTGCGCTGGCCACCGATCTGGAGGTCACGCACTGGTGGACCTCGGGCGGCGAAGCCGCTGCGGTGGCCGAACTTGCCAAGGCGTTCAACGCCGGCGGCGACAACTGGGTGGACGGCGCCATTGCCGGGGGCGGCGACACCGCACGCCCCGTCATGATCAGCCGCATCACCGGCGGTGACCCGATGGGGGCCACGCAGTTCAACCATGGCCAGCAGGCGCTGGAACTGGTCCAGGCCGGGCTGATGCAGGACCTGACCGACGTGGCCGAGGCCAACAACTGGAAAGAGATCATCTATCCGCCGTCGCTGCTGGATGCCTGCACGGTTGACGGCAAGATCTACTGCGCGCCGGTGAACATCCATTCGCCGGAATGGCTGTGGCTGTCGAACAAGGTGTACGAGGACCTTGGCATTCCGGTTCCGACCAACTGGAACGAATTCGTGGCTTCTGCCCCGCAGGTCGAGGCGGCGGGGAAAATCCCGCTGGCGCTTGGCAACCAGAACTGGCAGTCGAACTTGGCCTTCGGTGCGCTGACCATCGGGGTGGGTGGTCTTGACCTGTGGAAGAAGGTCAACATCGACAAGGACATGGATGCCGCAGCCGGGCCCGAGATGCTGGTCGTGTTCCAGGCCGCCGCCGATGCCCGCAAGCTGGCCGCCAAATCCACGGTGCAGGACTGGAACCAGGCCACCAACCTTGTCATCACCGATCAGGCCGCAGGCCAGATCATGGGCGACTGGGCGCAGGGCGAATTCCAGGTTGCGGGCGAAGTGGCCGGCAAGGACTATACCTGCCTGCCCGGCCTTGGCCTGAACGAATACATCTCGACCGGGGGCGACGCCTTCTACTTCCCGGTGAACAAGGACCCGGAAATCACGGCCGCGCAGAAGCGTCTTGCGGCGGAACTGGTGTCGCCCGAGGTGCAGGTGGCCTTCAACCTCAAGAAGGGCTCGCTGCCGATCCGGGGCGATGTCGATCTGGCTGCCGCCAACGACTGCATGAAGAAGGGCCTGAAGATCCTTGCCGGCGGCAATATCGTGCCTGCGGGCGACATGGTCTGGTCGCCCGACGTGCAGACCCAGCTTGGCGACCTGCAGGCCGAATTCTGGAAGGGTCAGGAAATGACCCCCGAGGAAGCTCAGGCCCGCTATGTCGAAATCCTGAAGTCCGGTCTCTGACCCAAGCCTGACCAGAAGGGCCGCCCGGCCACGGGCGGCCCTTGCATCTTGACCGGAAAGGCGGACCATGGCGGGAACTGTGCCAAAGCGGCGACGCTTCAGGAACATCAACGCAAAGATCGCGGCGATCCCGATGGTGGCCACCACGCTGGTCGTCTTTGTCGGTGGCACGCTGTGGACGATCCTGTATTCCTTCACCAGCTCGAAACTGCTGCCAAAGCTGAACTTCGTCGGGCTTGACCAGTACGAACGGCTCTGGGGGTCCAGCCGCTGGCTGACCTCGATCCACAACCTGATGATCTACGGCATTCTGGCGCTGGTCTTCACCATGGTGGTCGGCTTTCTGCTGGCGGTGCTGATGGACCAGAAGATCAGGTTCGAGGACACGTTCCGCACCATCATGCTGTATCCCTTTGCCCTGTCGTTCATCGTGACGGGGCTGGTCTGGCAGTGGATCCTCAACCCCGACCTTGGCATCCAGCACATCATCCGTGAAATGGGCTGGACCAGCTTTGCCTTCGACCCGCTGAACAACCCTGAAACGGTGCTTTACGGCCTGCTGATCGCGGGGCTGTGGCAGGGCACGGGCTTTGTCATGTGCATCCTGCTGGCAGGCCTGCGCGGCATCGACGAGGATATCTGGAAGGCCGCCCGGGTGGACGGCATCCCGCGCTGGAAGACCTATGTCTTCATCGTGATTCCGATGATGCGCCCGGTGTTCATCACGACCCTGGTCATCGTGGCCAGCGGCATCATCAAGCTTTATGACCTTGTCGTGGCGCAGACCTCGGGCGGGCCGGGCACGGCCAGCCAGGTGCCTGCGATGTATGTTTATGCCTACATGTTCCAGGCGCAGAACCTGGGCCAGGGCTTTGCCGCGTCGACGATGATGCTTCTGTCGGTGCTGATCGTGCTGATCCCCTGGGCCTATCTGGAATTCGGAGGCAACAAGCGTGGCTGACATCGGCACCCCGAACCGGGCGATGCACCGGATGGAGGGCCCGCGCGGTGCGCGACCCGTCCGAAGGTTTTCGCGCGGCAACATCATGCTGTACGGCACGCTGATCGTGGTCTGCCTGTACTACGCGCTGCCGCTGTGGGTGATGGTGATGACCTCGCTGAAGGGCATGCCGGAAATCCGTCTGGGCAACATCTTTGCCCCCCCGGTCGAGATCACCTATGAACCCTGGGTCAAGGCCTGGTCGCAGGCCTGCACCGGCCTCAATTGCGACGGGCTGTCGCGCGGGTTCTGGAATTCGGTCCGCATCCTGATCCCGTCGGTCATCCTGTCGATCGCGGTGGCCTCGGTGAACGGCTATGCGCTGGTGAACTGGCGGTTCAAGGGGGCGGACGTGTTCTTCACGATCCTGATCTTCGGGTCCTTCATCCCCTATCAGGTCATGCTGTATCCCATCGTGATCCTGCTGCGGGAAATGGGCATCTACGGCACGCTCTGGGGGCTTGTGCTGGTGCACACGATCTTCGGCATGCCGATCCTGACGCTCTTGTTCCGCAACTATTTCTCGTCGATCCCCGAGGAACTGTTCAAGGCCGCGCGGGTCGATGGTGCGGGGTTCTGGGGCATCTATTTCCGCATCATGCTGCCGATGAGCCTGCCGATCTTCGTGGTGGCGCTGATCCTGCAGGTGACCGGCATCTGGAACGACTTCCTCTTCGGCGTCGTCTATACCAAGCCCGAGGTCTATCCGATGACGGTGCAGTTGAACAACATCGTCAACTCGGTGCAGGG
>JAAFHX010000141.1 GCA_013297695.1 Rhodobacterales bacterium
GTCGCCATGCCCGATCACGACCGTGTCGCAGATGCCGATGAACAGGCCGTTCTCGACCACCCCCGGTATCTGGTTCAGCCGCAGCGCCAGCAGCGCCGGGTCGGCGATGCGCGCCAGATGCAGGTCAAGGATGTGGTTGCCGTTGTCGGTCATGACCGGGCGGTCGCCGTCGCGGCGCAGCACGCAATCCTGCCCCAGCACGTCAAAGGCCACCAGCAGGTCCTCGACCATCGTGCGCGTCGCCTGCCAGCCAAAGGGAATGATCTCGACCGGCAGCGGAAAGGCGCCAAGGGTGGCGACCTCCTTGCTGGCATCGGTGATGACCACCATCCGGTCGGATGCACTGGCCACGATCTTTTCCCGCAGCAACGCCGCGCCACCCCCCTTTATCAGGTTGAAATCGCGGTCGAATTCGTCAGCCCCGTCAATCGTCATGTCAAGCCAGCGCACGTCGTCCAGCCCCACCACCTCCAGCCCCAGATTGCGGGCAAGGTCCTCGGTCCGCTGCGACGTTGCCACGCCGGTCACCCGCAGCCCTTCGGCCTGAACCCGCTCGGCCAGCGCGCGCACCATGAAGGCAGCGGTCGATCCGGTGCCAAGGCCCAGCTTCATTCCGTCCTCGACCAGTGCAACAGACCGTTTCGCGGCCACCATCTTTGCCGTTTCGATGGGGGAGAGTTGTGCCGTCATCCTGCGCCTCCGTGCCTGACGCCCCGCTTATAGGCAATGTCCGGGACAGCGGCGAGGGCCAATTGCCGATGCCGCCCCCCGTGCCCGTCCCCGTCCCCGTCCCCGTCCCCGGCACCGGGACCTGGGCTTGACTTGCAGCGGCCCCGGATTGTACTGAGAATAATTCGCATTAGCAGGGGTCCGGCGTGAAGAACGGTTTCAGCCTTTCCGAACTGTCCGCCGCGCGGCCGAACTGGCGCGGCGAACGGGGCGACCCTGCCCTGACCGACGTGCACCGGTCCGTGCGGCTGCCCTCTGGTGGCTGGCAAAGGCTTTTTGCCTTTTTCGGCCCCGGCTACATGATCGCCGTGGGCTACATGGACCCGGGCAACTGGGCCACCAGCCTTGCCGGGGGATCGAAATTCGGCTATGCGCTGCTGACGGTGGCGCTGATGTCGAACATCATGGCGATCGTCCTGCAATCGCTGTGCGCACGCCTTGCCATCGCCTCGGGCCGCGATCTGGCGCAGGCCTGCCGCGATGCCTTTCCTCGGATTGTCAGCATCCCTCTGTGGTTCTCGGCCGAATGCGCGATCATCGCCACCGACATCGCCGAGGTCATCGGCACGGCCATCGGCCTGAACCTGCTGTTCGGCATGCCGCTGGAAATCGGCGTGCTGGTCACCGCGCTGGACGTGTTCCTGATCCTGTGGCTGCAGTCCAAGGGCTTTCGCTGGCTGGAAGCCTTCATCATCACCCTGCTTGGCGTGATCGCGATCTGCTTCGGCGTGCAGATTGCCCTGGCCGATCCCGACTGGGCCGGGGTCATCCTTGGCTTTGCCCCCACCACCCGGATCGTGACCAACCCCGAGATGCTGTATCTTGCCTTGGGCATTCTGGGGGCCACGGTCATGCCGCACAACCTTTATCTGCATTCCGCCATCGTCCAGACGCGCGCCTATGGCGACAGCCTGCCCGAAAAGCGCCAGGCCCTGCGCTATTCGACCATCGACAGCACGGTGGCCCTGATGTTCGCGCTGCTCATCAATGCCTCGATCCTGATCCTTGCGGCGGCCAGCTTTCACGGAACAGGCCAGACCGGCGTCGCGGAACTGGGCGATGCCTACCAGCTTCTTGGCCCGCTGCTCGGGTCGTCCATCGCCCCGTCGCTGTTTGCGATCGCCCTTTTGTGCTGCGGGCTGAATTCCACCGTTACCGCCACCCTTGCGGGCCAGGCGGTGATGGAAGGGTTCCTGCACCTGCGCGTCCCGCCCTGGCTGCGCCGCCTTGTGACCCGCGCCATCGCGATCATCCCGGCGGCGGGGGTCACGATCCTGTACGGCGCGTCCCAGACCGGGCATCTGCTGATCCTGACGCAGGTCGTCCTGTCGCTCCAGCTCAGCTTTGCGGTGGTGCCGCTGGTGATGTTCACTTCCGACCGGCGCAAGATGGGCGCGCTTGCCGCGCCGCCATGGCTCGTTGTGGTCTCCGTTCTGATCGCGGCGGTGATCGTGGCGCTGAACATCAAGCTTCTGTACGATTTCATCGCCTGACCCGCCCCGGGGTCACCCCGCAGGCGGCAGACGCGGCCCGTGTCCAAGGCGCGTCGCGCCCGATGGCCAAGGCGACGGATTTGCGGCATCCTGCAGCGGCGCTGCGCGCCACCATCCCGGCAGCGGCGGCAATCCGGAAAGGGTCCGATGTTTCTCTCGGTGTTCGACATGTTCAAGGTGGGCGTCGGCCCGTCATCGTCGCATACGATGGGGCCGATGGTGGCGGGGGCGATGTTCCTTGCCCGGCTGCGCGCCAGCCCGTTCCACCCGGCGGGGCTGCGCGCCAGCCTGCACGGCTCGCTCGCCTTCACCGGGGTCGGCCATGCGACCGACCGTGCGACGATCCTGGGCCTTGCCGGGTTCGACCCGGCCACCTATGACGCCGAAAAGGCGGAAGCCACGCTGGCAGCGATCCGCGAGACGCGGACGATCCATGCCCCCGGCCTGCCGCCGCTGCGGTTCGACCCCGGCGCGGACCTGATGTTCGATTACGGCCCGGCCCTGCCCGGCCACGCCAACGGCATGATCCTGCGCGCCACCGACGCGCAGGGCGACGTGATCCTGCAGGAAACCTATTACTCCATCGGTGGCGGCTTCGTGCTGACAGACGCGCAACTGGCCGAAGCCGGGGGCGCGAAGAAGAAGGCGCGGGCCGATGTGCCCTGGCCGTTCGAGACGGCCGCCGAGATGCTGGAGATGGCACAGGCTTCGGGGCTGACCATCGCGCAGATGAAGCGGGCGAACGAACTGGCCTTCCGCAGCACGGCGCAGCTTGAAGAGGGCATGGCGCGCATCTGGCAGGTCATGCGCGATTGCATCGACCGGGGCATGGCGGGCACCGGCATCCTTCCCGGCGGCCTAAAGGTCCGCCGCCGCGCGCACGGCATCCATCAGGCGCTGCTGGCCGAACGCGGGCTGAACATGACGCCACCGCACACGATCAACGACTGGATGAGCCTGTACGCCATGGCGGTGAACGAGGAGAACGCCGCCGGGGGTCAGGTCGTGACCGCCCCGACCAACGGCGCTGCCGGGGTGGTTCCGGCGGTCATCCGCTATTGGCTGGACCATGTGCCGGGGGCGGCCCCTTCCCGCGTGGGAGAGTTCCTTCTGACCGCCGCCGCCATCGGCGGGCTGGTCAAGCACAACGCCTCGATCTCGGGGGCGGAATGCGGCTGCCAGGCCGAAGTCGGCGCGGCGGCCGCGATGGCCGCCGCAGGGTTGGCGGCCGTTCTGGGCGGCACGCCCGAACAGGTGGAGAACGCCGCCGAAATCGCGCTGGAGCATCATCTGGGCATGACCTGCGATCCGGTGAAGGGCCTTGTGCAGGTGCCCTGCATCGAACGCAACGGCCTTGGCGCGATCAAGGCCGTGTCCGCCGCCAGCCTCGCCTTGCGCGGCGACGGCATCCATCTGGTCAGCCTTGATGTCTGCATCGAGACGATGCGCCAAACGGGCCGCGACATGCACGAGAAGTACAAGGAAACCAGCCTGGGCGGGCTGGCGGTGAACGTGCCGAACTGCTGACCGGTTGCGGCTGGACGGGGCAGCCGCAGCCGGATAGGGACAGGGGATGTCACAAGATCGTGTCCTGAACGGCGTCGCCCTGATGCTTGCCTTCTGCGTGCTGGCGCCGCTTCTGGACGTGTCGGCCAAGCTTGCGGCGGCAACCGTGCCGGTCGGGCAGATCACTGTGGCGCGGTTCGTGGGTCAGGGCCTTGTCATGCTGCCCGTGGTCCTGGCGTTGCGGCTGGTCTGGCGGATCAGCCCCGCCGATGCAGGGCTGGTCGGGCTGCGGGCGGTGTTCCTGATGCTGTCGACCTACAGCTTTGTCGCCGCGATCCAGGTCATGCCGATTGCCGATGCGCTGGCCATTGCCTTTGTGGAACCCTTCATCCTGCTGATCCTGGGCCGGTTCCTGTTCGGCGACGAGGTGGGTCCGCGCCGGATCATCGCCAGTTGCGTGGGCTTTGGCGGGGCGCTTCTGGTGATCCAGCCGTCGCTGGCGGTGTTCGGGCCGGTGGCGCTGTTCCCGCTTGGCACGGCGTTCAGCTTTGCCTTCTACATGCTCAGCACCCGGCAACTGGCCGCCCGGCTGCATCCGGTGACGATGCAGATGCACACGTCCCTTGCCGGGGCGCTGATCTGCGTGCCGCTGATCTGGGCCTTCGACGGCAGCGGCATCGCCAGCCTTGATCCGGTATGGCCGCAGGGGCTGGCCTGGCTGTGGCTTGCGGGGGTGGGGTTCTGGGCCGCGGTCAGCCACATCTGCATGACCTATGCGCTGAAATACGCCCCCTCGGCGACGCTGGCCCCGCTGCATTATCTGGAGATCGTGGCAGCGGTGGCCCTGGGGTTCCTTGTCTTCGGCGATTTTCCGAACCTGATGACCTGGGCCGGCATCGCGATCATCTGCGCCTCGGGGCTGTACATCGTCTCGCGTGAGCGCCGGTCGGACCGGCGGCGGCGCACCGTCATGCCTGCCACCCCGGCACCAGCGCCGCAAGCGCGGCCCTGAGCCGCAGGCGCGGCAGGATGACCAGCATCAGGCTTGCGTCGAAAGCCAGCCGCACCTCTGGCGTGCTGACTTCGTTCGACGTGCCGATCCGACCTCCCGGCGCGAAATCCACCCCGTCCACAGGCCAGCGCAGCCCGGTGCTGCACCCTGTCACCGGCCCCATCGGGAACAGCGACAGACGGTCGCCCGCGCGCAGCCGCAGCGTGATTTCGGGCGGACACAGAAAGACCACATCCTGCCCCCCAAGAACAAGGCAGACCCGGCCCGGATGCCGGACAAGGGTGTTGAACACCGCAAGCCCGTGGTCGATCCGCGCCCCGGCAAAGCCCAGGGCCAGCACGAACGGTGCCGCAACCGACCGCAGCGCCTTGTCGAAATCGGTGGTCTCCTGTTCGGGGATCGGGTGCAGGCGGTCGGGCGGAATGGCGGCCTGCGCCGCAGGGCTGATCGAGTCGAAATCGCCGAACACGGCGCGCGGCATCAGCCCCGCTGCCAGCGCCCGGTCGGCCCCGCCATCTGCCGCCACCAGACAGGGTGCCAGCCGCAGCGCCAGCCCCAGATCGCGGGCCCCAACCGGCGCGCCGCCGACCAGCGTGATCCCCAGATCGGAAACGACAGTCGGCGCGGGCATTCGGGCACTCTTCCGGATTAAGGCAGGACCAGGGCCCCGGGGCCACAATCACTCCTTCAAAATACCCTGATCTGTCCATTGAATTGAACGGCTGCGGCGGGAATCTTTCCGCCGCAGCGATCCTGCAGAAAGCGGATGTCCGATGGTCGGCGCACAAAAGACCCTGAAGGTCACCTACGGCAGCTTTTCCTGCACTCTGGAAGGATTCGAGGATCCGGTCGCGGCGCTGGTGGCGGTCACCCGGCATTTCCAGTCGCTGGCCGCACCCGAAACCCTGTTCGCCGCCGAAGGCCGGGTTCCCGATGCCGAGGTGCTGCTGCGCCTGCCCGACACGGACGTACCGCCGCAGGACCCTCGGGACGACGGCCCGGGGCGGCCTGCGGTCAGGCCGGGCAGCCCGGTCGGGGGCGGGCCATCCGCCCCGGACCCCGACGCCGATGTCAGCCGCCTGCTCAGCCAGACCATGGTCGAGATGCAGGGAGCGGACCAGCGCCGCAGGCTGGCGACCTTCGGCCACCTGAAGGCGGCGGTTGCCGCCACCCAAGGCGATCCCGGCGCGGGAAGGGACGACCCGACCCGGCAGGACCGCTATCGCGCCGACCTCGCCCGCGTGGTCCGTCCCGTCTCTGCGCCCCGGCCGGACCAGGTGCGCAAGCCCGCCCCTCAGGACCCGCTGCTTCTGGTCCCCGAACTGCGGGTAGACCAGCCGGACCCGCCGCAAGACGCGGCACGGACCGAACCTGCCCCGACCCTTCCCGCTGCCCTTGCCGATCTGGCAGACCGGATCGGCACGAAGAACTTTCCCGACCTGATGGAGGTTGCCGCCGCCGTCCTGACCTGCACCCGGAACAGCGAAAGCTTCACGCGGCCCGACCTGATGCACGAGGTGTCTGCGCTTTCCGCCGCACGCGGGGGCACGCCCGAGGATCAGATGCGCGGCTTCGGCATCCTGCTGCGCGACGGGCGCATCCTGCGGGCAGGGCGGGGGAACTTCTGTCTGCCGCCGGATGCGCCCGTGCTGGCCCTTGTGCGGCGGCTGACCGCCTGACGGCCCGTGCCTGCGCGGCCCGGCTCAGCCCTTCGGCCCGGGCCGATCCGGGCCGTCCCCTGCCTCGGGGTCGGCCTGCCCGATACCGCGGAACACCGACCGGAACGGCAGCACCCAGATCACCCCAAGCGCCACATAGATCAGCGTTTCCAGCCACAGCGCAGGGCGGTCGAACTGGTTCATCACCGTCACCGCCGCAACCACATACAGCGGCATTCCCACCGCCAGGATCAGCAGCGACAGCCGCCGCCGCGCCTTGTAGCTCAGGGTCATGCGTGGGCCTCCCTCAGTCGGCGAAAGGATCGGTCACGAGGATCGTGTCGTCCCGCTCCGGCGAGGTAGACAGTAGGGCGACCGGACAGCGGATCAATTCCTCGATCCGCCGCACATATTTGACGGCCGCCCCCGGCAGGTCGGCCCAGGACCGCGCCCCTTGCGTGCTTTCCGACCAGCCTTCCATCTCTTCATAGACCGGAACGACCCGCGCCTGAAGGTTGGCGGCGGTCGGCAGGTAGTCCAGCGCCACGCCGTCCAGCAGGTATCCGGTGCAAATGCGCAGCGTCGGGAACCCGTCCAGCACGTCAAGCTTGGTCAGCGCGATGCCCGAGACGCCCGAGGTGGCGCAGGTCTGGCGCACCAGCACCGCATCGAACCAGCCGCAGCGGCGCTTGCGGCCCGTCACGGTGCCGAATTCATGCCCGCGCGCGCCCAGCCGGTCGCCGTCGGCGTCGAACAATTCGGTCGGGAACGGCCCTTCGCCGACGCGGGTGGTATAGGCCTTGACGATCCCCAGCACGAAATCGACCGCTGTCGGCCCCAGACCGGTGCCCGTGGCCGCCATGCCGGCCAGCGTGTTGGAACTGGTGACATAGGGGTAGGTTCCGAAATCCACATCCAGCAGCGCCCCCTGCGCGCCTTCGAACAGGATGCGCTTGCCCGCGCGGCGCGCCTCGTTCAGCACTTTCCAGACCGGCTTGGCAAAGGGCAGGATCTGCGGCGCGACCTCCAGCAGCGCGGCCTTCAGGCCCGCGCGGTCCACCGCGTCCAGCCCGAGGCCCCGCCGCAGCGCGTCGTGATGCGCCAGAAGACGGTCAAGCCGCAGGTCGAGCGTTGCCTCGTCGGCAAGGTCCGCCACCCGCACCGTGCGTCGGCCCACCTTGTCCTCATAGGCCGGGCCGATCCCGCGCCCGGTCGTGCCGATCCTGGCGACACCCGACTGCGCCTCGCGCGCGCGGTCAAGCTCGCCATGCACCGGCAGGATCAGCGGCGTATTCTCGGCGATCATCAGGTTGTCGGGGTTCACCGCCACCCCCTGCCCCGCCAGCTTCCCGATCTCGGCCAGCAGCGCCCAGGGGTCCAGCACCACGCCGTTGCCGATCACGCTCAGCTTGCCGCCGCGCACGATTCCGCTCGGCAGCAGCGACAGCTTGTACACCTTGCCGTCGATCACCAGCGTATGGCCCGCGTTGTGGCCGCCCTGGAACCGCGCGATCACATCGGCGCGTTCCGACAGCCAGTCGACGATCTTGCCCTTCCCCTCGTCGCCCCACTGGGCGCCCACGACGACGACATTGGCCATGCTTGTTCCCCGCTGTCCGATCCGAGCCGGTCCCCTATAGCCCCCCGGCCCGTCCCGCGAAACGGCTAAATCGACGCGAAGGGGGGGCGGCATTCCCCGGATGCCCCCGGTTCGCGATGGACAGGAACCGCGCGCAGGTCCAGTCTTGCCGACAGGGAAAGCCGTGCGGCACCAGATGCGCGGCACAACGGGAAAGGGCGGCATGATGCGGAACGACCGGCGCGGATTTCTCAAGCTTGTGGCGCTGCTCTGCGCCAGCACCTCGCCCGCGGCACTTCTGGCAGCCGAGGGCAGCCTGCAGGACATCGGATCAGGCCTGAGCGCGCTGCCCGAGATCACCATCTATACCGCACGGCGTGTCATCACCATGGCAGGTGACGGGCAGCCGGCCGATGCGGTGGCGGTCGTCGGACCCCGCATTCTGGCCGCAGGCCCGGTCGGTGACCTTGTTCGGCTGGCAGGCGACCAGCCGACCCGGATCGACCGGCAGTTCGAGAATGACGTTCTGATCGCCGGGCTGATCGACCAGCATGTGCACCCTGTGCTGGCCGCCCTGACCCTGACGGTCGAGATCATCGCGATCGAGGACTGGGTGCTGCCCACCGGCACCTCGCCCGCCGCGCTGGACGCCGACAGCTACCGCGCGCGGCTGACCAAGGCGGTGGCCGCAGACGCGGGCGACGCGCCCTTTGTGACCTGGGGATACCATCACTACTGGCACGGGATGGTGCGCCGCCCCGAACTTGACGCGATCAGCACCACGCGACCCATCATCCTGTGGCACCGGTCGGCGCACGAATTCATCCTGAACACACCGGCGCTGGACAGTCTGGGCATCACGCCCGCGTTCGTCGCAGGCCTCTCTGATGCGGCAAAGGGCCAGTCGGACCTTGCCGCCGGGCATTTCTACGAACAGGGGGCCTTTGCGGTCATGCCGAAGCTGGCCGGCGTGCTGGCCACGCCGGACCGGCTGATGGCCGGGTTGAACCTGTCGCGCGACTATCTGCACCGGTCCGGCGTGACGCTGGCCTGCGAGCCGGGGGGCATCGTCTCGAAACCGCTGCAAGAGGCGCAGAACAAGGTTCTGGGGGCCGCCGACAGCCCGTTCCGCATGTATTACATGCCCGACGGCAAGTCGCTGGCGCAGGCCCATATCGACGGCGACCTGATCGGGCAGACGCAGGCGCTTCTGACCTGGGGCGAAGGGCGCACGGCGTATCTGCCGGGTCAGGTCAAGCTGTTCGCCGACGGCGCGATCTACAGCCAGCTCATGCAGATGACGGTGCCCTACACCGATGGCCACAAGGGCGAGTGGATCATGGAACCGGCGCTGTTCGACCGGGCCTTCGACGCCTACTGGGATGCAGGCTACCAGATCCACATTCACCAGAACGGCGATGCGGGCCTTGATCTGGTGCTGAATGCGCTGGAACGCGGGATGCGGCGCGGACCGCGCAGCGATCACCGGACAACGGTCGTGCATTTCGGCTATGCCCGCCCCGATCAGGTCACGCGCATCGCGGCCCTTGGCGCGATCATCAGCGCCAATCCCTATTACGTGACCGCGCTGGCCGACCGCTATGCCGAAATCGGCCTTGGCGAGGCGCGCGCCGACGGTCTGGTGCCGATCGGCGACGCGGCGCGCGCAGGCGTTCCGACCTCGTTCCATTCCGACATGCCGATGGCACCGGGTCAGCCGCTGTTCCTGGCCTGGGCAGCGGTCAACCGCACCACCACCTCGGGCCGGGTGGCGGGGCCAGAGCAGCGGCTGAGCGTGGAACAGGCCCTGCGCGCCGTTACCATCGATGCCGCCAATTCGATCCGGATGGAGCATGAGGTCGGCAGCATCGAGCCGGGCAAGCTGGCGAACTTTACCGTGCTGGACGCCGATCCCTTCGCCGTCGAACCGGCGGCGATCAAGGATATCCGGGTGCTGGCGACGGTATCCGAAGGCCGCGTCTTCCCGATCCTGCCGCCCGACGGCCGCAAGGCCGCGCTGGCCACGCCGCTGCGGTGGGCCGCGGGTGCGACCACCCCGGCCCCGGCCCCGGCAATCGCCGCGCGCGGGCTGGCGCAGGGGTGTAGCTGCTGCGCGCCGGTCGGCCCCGCGTTGTGCCAC
>JAAFHX010000142.1 GCA_013297695.1 Rhodobacterales bacterium
CCATCGGGTCACGGCGGTATCCGAACCCCGAGGTCATGCGGTAGGCGGTGTGCAGCGGCATCGCAAAAGGCGTCTTCATCACCGCGATCCGGTACATGTTCATCTCGTCCAGACCCGACAGCACGGCATTTGCGCGCACCGATACGGCATCCGTCGGGTCGCTGCCCTTGGTGGACACGCTGAGCGGCACCAGCGGCCCGCCCTGGCCCGAATAGCCGCGACGGACCTGGTCCAGAACCCGCTCCGGCTCCAGCCCGGCGGCCTTGAACATCTTGTCCAGAGGTTCCATCGACACTTCCACAGCGTCTTCAAGCTTTGCGAAAATCTCGTCTGTCCGTTCTTCCTGAACCCGCTTTTCCAGCGCGATCTGGGCGGTTTCGGCGCGGGCGGCGGTGGCATCGGCCATCATGCGGTCACGTTCCCGCGCGGTATCGGTCAGCGCATCGGTCACCACGGCCAGCGTTGCCGCCATATCTTCGGCCCGGCTGCTGTCGGTGCGGGCCGACCCGGTTTCCTGCTGCAGCGCCGCGGTGACTTCCTGAACCTCGTGCCGTGCGGTGTCGCGTTCCGAGATGGTGCGGCGCAGGGTTTTCTGGATGACCTCGATGCCGGTCTCCAGCTCCTTGCGGCGGTCTTCCGATGCCAGCAGGGCCGACTGCATCTTTGATACCTGCGCCAGCGCAAGGTTGAACCGTTCCTGCGCCATGACCGCCTCGGCGGCGCGCAGGTCACGGTCGGCAGACAGGTCGTTCAGACGCTGTTCGTAAAGCTCGCCCGACCGTGCCGCCTGTTCGCGGGCCGATCCGGAGCCGACCTGATCCATCATCAGGATCGCCGAGGCGACGATGGTCCAGGCCACGACGCAAACCGAAACCGCAAGGGCTATCGCCTGCGTCGTCGGGCGCAGGCGGACAAATCGGGTCTCGGTGTCGGATTTGAGGAAAAGCCGTTGTTCGGGAAGCCAGCGTTCAAGCGCAGTATTCAGCCTGAGGGCGAAATGTCCAGTCACGGG
Organism: Rhodobacterales bacterium; assembly: GCA_013297695.1. Taxonomy (GTDB): domain Bacteria; phylum Pseudomonadota; class Alphaproteobacteria; order Rhodobacterales; family Rhodobacteraceae; genus Aliitabrizicola. The sequence continues at coordinate 1,013 of JAAFHX010000142.1, forward strand.
TCCGTCCTGTATTGTTTCCCCGGGCGGGGTCTTTCGACCCCTGTGCAGCGGGCATCCCCATGCCCGTCGCGCGCCCTTTCTGCTAGCAGAGCGTCGGCAAAGGTCGCAACGGAATTGAACGACCCTGCCGGGCGGTCCCGGCCGATCCGGGAAAATGAGCGGCTTTCTGCCGACCGGGCCGGACTTCCGCCTATGGCCCGGCCCGGTCCGTATCTGCCAGCGGCCAGTAGAAGTCGGGCGGAATGCCGGCCTCGGCGCGTTTTTCCTCGTTGAAGGGCGGTTTCAGGGCACCGTGGAAATAGCGTTGGACCAGCGCATGAAACGCCTCTTTCGGGTCCTGATCGGCGCGTCCGCACAGAAAGTGGAACCACTTGGACCCATAGGCCACATGCGCCACCTCTTCGGCGTAGATCACCTGCAGCGCCTCAAGCGCGCGGGTCTCGCCTGCGGTGCGAAAGACCTCGATCAGGCCCGGCGTCACATCCAGCCCGCGCGCCTCCAGCACCATCGGCACCACCGCCAGCCGACCCGGCAGGTCGCCCACGGTATCCTCGGCGGCGCGCCACATGCCCGCATGGGCAGGCAGCGCGCCATAGTGACTGCCCATGGATTCGAGACAATCGCACAGCAGGTTGAAATGCTTTGCCTCGTCATCCGCCGCCTTGACCCAGTCATCGTAAAAGCCTGCGGGCATACGCACACCGGCGAACCGCGCGAGAATGTCCCAGTGCAGGTCCACCGCGTTCAATTCGATATGCGCCACCGCGTGCAGCAGGGCGATGCGCCCGGCGGGTGACCCGGGGCGGCGGCGCGGCACGTCGCGCGGCGACAGAAGTTCGGGCCGGTCGGGCCGCGACGGGCGAAGCGGCGGGACGGCATTCCCAAGCGGGATCGGCGCTCCGGCGGCGCGCGCGGCAAACCATGTGGCGGCATGGCGGCGGCCAAGCGCGGTCTTGGCCCGCCCGTCAGCCGTGGTCAACACCTGCACCGCCATGTCCGAAAGGGTCAGTGTCACAGCGCCTGCGCTGCCGCCAGCACCTCGTCCACATGGCCCTTGACTCTGACCTTCGGCCAGGCCCCGACGACCTTGCCGGTGCCGTCCAGCAGAAAGGTGGACCGTTCGATCCCCATGTATTCCTTGCCATACATGCTTTTCTTCATCCAGACGCCCCAGTCCTCGCAGGCCGTGCCGTTCTCGTCCGACGCCAGGATCAGGCCAAGCGCATGCTTCTTGATGAACTTGTCATGGCTTTTGACCGAATCCTTCGACATGCCGATCACCATGGTGTTCGCGGCAGCGAAATCGGCCAGACGGGCGGTGAAGTCCACAGCCTCGATGGTGCAGCCGGGCGTGTCGTCCTTGGGGTAAAAATAGACCACCACATTCGACGGGCGCAGGGCCGACAGGGTGACCGTGCCGCCGCCGTCGCGGGGCAAGGTAAAGTCCGGGGCAATCTCGCCGAGGGCCGGCATGGGCAACTCCTTGGGTTGTGGTGTCACGATGCTTTGTGTTTTAGCGGTCTTCTGGCAAAGATAAAGGCAACCCCGGAGGGGCGGGGCCGGAAAACACCGGCTCCGTCAGGGCACGAGACCGTCCTGCCGGGGACAGAGGATGCAGGTTAAAACCACGATGAACGGTGCAAGGGGACCTGACCAGCCCGCCGGCCCGGCACCCCTGCCGGACCCGACGGCCGTCGGCGCGACGCTTGCACCCGAAGCCCCCGGTCCGCGCCACGCGCCGCGCCGGGCCCGTCGCCGCCGAAGGTCGCGACGGAGCGGCATCGGGGTGACGCTGGTTCTGCTGGCCCTGGTGGTTGGTCTTGCCGCCCTGGCACTTGGCGGTGCCACGGTGCGCCTGCCGGTCTGGGCCGTGGCCCAGGCCGAGGCCCGCGTGAACCGGATGCTTGCGGGGCCGGAAATGGTCCCAGGTCTTTCGGTGGCCCTGGGGGGCGTGGAGGCGACCCTTGACCGTGACGGGGTGCCGCGACTGGTCGCCGATGACCTGCGCCTGATCGACCCGCAAGGGCGTTCCGTCATCCAGTTGCCCGAAGTTCGCCTTGCGCTGGACCCGGCATCGCTGCTGGCAGGGCAGTTGCGCCCGCGCAGCCTGCGCATCCTTGGCGCGCAACTGGCGCTGACACGCCTGCCCGACGGCCGGTTCGATCTGGCCCTTGGCGGGTTGTCAGGTACCCCGCCGGGCAGCCTGTCAGAGGTGCTGGACCGGGTCGAGGCGGCGTTCGATCTGCCGCTGCTGGCCAAGCTGGACCGGATCGACGCCGAAGGGATGACCGTCTCGCTGGAGGATCAGCGGGCAGGGCGGGTGTGGCAGGTGGGCGACGGGCGGCTGACCCTGGACATCGGCCCGGAGGAGATCGCGCTTGGGCTGGGCTTCGGGCTGGTGGCGGGCGGTGCCGCTCCGGCGCGGGCGGAAATGACCTTCATCAGCCGTCGCGGGTCGCCCGAGGCGCGGGTGTCGGTGCTGGTGGACCAGGTGGCGGCGGCCGATCTGGCGGCGCAGGCCCCCGAACTGGCATGGCTGTCGGTGCTGGATGCGCCGATCTCGGGGCGGTTCAACGGGGCGCTGGATGCCGCAGGTCAGGTCAGCCAACTGGACGGTGGTCTGCAGATCGGAGCGGGTGCACTGCAGCCGACCCCGGCCACCGCGCCGATCCGGTTCGATCGCGCCGGGCTGACGTTCCGGCTGGACACGGCCGCGGGCAAGCTGACCTTTTCCGATCTGACGGTGCAGGGTCCGTCCCTGCGGCTGGAGGCCGAAGGCCAGACCTTTGCTGCCGATCTTTCGGCAGGCCTGCCGCGTGAGTTCCTGGGGCAGATGCAGGTCCGCGACCTGCAGCTTGACCCCGCCGGCCTGTTTCAGGAGCCCTTGCGCTTTTCCGAAGGCGCGGTTGACCTGCGTCTGCGGCTTGATCCGTTCGAAGTCGATATCGGGCAGGTTTCCCTGCGCGAGGATGGCCGCCAGCTTACCGCGCGGGGCAGGGCGGAAGCCACGCCCGATGGGTGGAGCCTGGCGCTCGATCTGTCGCTGAACGAGATCAGTCATGACAAGCTGTTCGCGCTGTGGCCGCTGGCGCTGATCCCGCCGACGCGGAACTGGCTGGTGGACAATGTCCAGCAGGGCCTGCTGTTCGACGTTCAGGCGGGGTTGAGGATCAGGCCCGGAACCGAACCGGTGCTGTCGCTTGGTTATGAATTCACGTCGGCCGATGTCCGTATCCTCAAGACCCTGCCGCCGGTGCGCGATGCGGACGGGCACGCGACCGTCAGCGCGTTTTCCTACACGATGATGCTGGACGCGGGCACGATCACCGCGCCCAAGGGGGGCAACATCGACGTTTCGGGGTCGGTCTTCCGGGTGCCAGACATCCGTCAGCGACCTGCCCGGGCCGAGATCACGCTGCATGCCGCAAGCTCGGTCACGGCGGCGCTGGCCTTGCTGGACGAGCCGCCCTTCCGCTTTCTGACAAAGGCCGGGCGTCCGGTCGATGTTGCCGAAGGCCGGGCCGTCACGGTGGCGCAGTTGCGCATGCCGCTGGTGCCGAAACTGACCCCTGACCGGGTGGATTACTCGGTCTTTGCGACGCTGTACGATGTGGTCTCGGACAAGCTGGTGCCGGGTCGGCAGGTAACCGCGCGCCAGCTTGCGGTCACGGCCGACAAGGCGGGCATCACGATCTCGGGTCCCGGCAGGCTGGGCCGGGTGCCGTTCAACGCCCGCTGGACACAGGATTTCGGGCCGCAGGCGGACGGACGCAGCCGGATCGACGGCACGGTCGATCTGTCGCCCGATTTCGTGAAGGAGTTCGCCATCGGCCTGCCCGAAGGGTCTGTCAACGGAACGGGTGTCGGGCAGATCGTCCTTGATCTGCCGCGTACCGGTGCCGGGGGGTTCACGCTGACCTCGGACCTTGCCGGCCTGGGGCTGCGGCTGGACGCGGTGGGCTGGTCCAAACCGGCGGCCCAGACCGGACGGCTGGAGGTTGCAGGACGGTTCGGGTCCCCGCCGGTTGTGGATCGCCTGCTGTTGTCGGCACCCGGGCTGTCTGCGGAAGGTTCGGTCGCGCTGCGCCCCACGGGCGAACTGGACCGGGCACGGTTCGGCAAGCTGGTACTTGGCGACTGGTTCGACGGCGCGGCTGACCTTGTGGGCCGGGGCGCGGGGCGCAGCCCGGGCGTGGTCGTCGCGGGCGGCCGTGCCGATCTGCGGCGTCTGCCCGAGTTTCCCGATGCGACTTCGGGCGGCGGCAGCGTGCCCCTTGCCGTCGCATTGGACCGGCTTGCCATCTCGGACGGGATTGCGCTGACGCGCCTGCGGGGCGATCTGACCTCGGGCACCGGCCTGTCGGGCGACTTTACCGCACGGGTGAACGACGCGGTGGACATCACGGGAGAGCTGGGCCCGTCGCCGAAGGGAACCGCCGTGCGCGTCCGGTCCCAGGACGCCGGGCGGGTGGTGCAGGCGGCCGGCATCTTCGACAGCGCGCGGGGCGGGACGCTGGACCTGACCCTGACCCCGCGCGGCCCGCGCGGCAGCTATGACGGGCGGGCCACGGCCAGCGACCTGCGGGTGGTCGATGCGCCCGTTCTGGCGGAACTGATCAGTGCTGTCAGCGTCGTGGGTCTGCTGGAACAGATGGACCGGTCCGGCATCCTGTTCAGCGATGCCGAGGCGGATTTCCGGATCACGCCGAAGGCCGTTGAAATCCTGCGCGCCTCGGCGGTGGGGGCGTCGCTCGGGGTGTCGATGTCGGGGGTTTATGACCTTGTGACCGGCCAGATGAACCTGCAGGGCGTGTTTTCCCCGATCTACCTGCTGAATGGTCTTGGCAGCGTGTTCACCCGGCGCGGCGAAGGGCTGTTCGGCGTCAACTACCAGATCACCGGACGGTCCGCGGCCCCGGTCATCAGTGTGAACCCGCTGTCGATCCTGACGCCGGGGATGTTCCGCGAGATTTTCCGTCAACCGCCGCCCAAGGTGCCCTCGCAGCCATGAAACTGTCCGACTTCGATTTCGACCTGCCCGAAGACCTGATCGCCACCCGCCCCGCCCGTCCGCGCAGCGCGGCCCGGCTGCTGGTGGCCACCGGCGATACGATCCGTGACCTGCGGGTCAGCGACCTGCCGGAGGTCTTTCGCAGGGGCGACCGGCTGATCCTGAACAATACCAGGGTGATCCCCGCCCGCCTGACCGGCACCCGCAGCCGCGAGACCGGACAGGGTCCGGCGGTGGCAAGGGTCGAGATCACGCTGCTGGAACCGCGCGCGCAGGGCTGGCGGGCCCTGGCCAAGCCGCTGCGCAAGCTGGAGTTGGCCGAGACGATCCGCTTTTCCGACCGGCTATCGGCGACTGTCAGCGAAAAGGATGAAACCGGCCTGACCCTGGTGTTCGACCGGACCGGCGATGATTTCGACGCGGCGCTGGCCGAGGCCGGGGCGATGCCGCTTCCCCCCTACATCGCCGCGAAACGCGCCCCCGACGCGCAGGACCGCACCGATTACCAGACCGTCTTTGCCCGCCATGCCGGGGCCGTCGCCGCCCCCACCGCCTCGCTGCATTTCGACGAGGAGCTGTTGCGGAGGCTTGCGGCCATGGGGGTCGATTTCACCGAGGTCACGCTGCATGTGGGGGCGGGCACCTTCCTGCCGGTCAAGGTGGAGGATGTGACGACGCACCGGATGCATGCGGAATGGGGGCAGGTGACACCCGGAGCGGCGGCCGAAATCAATGCCACGAAAGCGGCAGGCGGGCGGATCATCCCGGTCGGCACCACCGCGCTGCGCCTGATCGAAAGCGCCGCGGACGCGGATGGCCAGATGCAGCCCTGGCAGGGGCCGACCGACATCTTCATCTACCCCGGCTACCGGTTCCGCGTGACCGACGCGCTGATGACCAATTTCCACCTGCCGAAATCGACACTGATGATGCTGGTCTCGGCCCTGATGGGACAGGACCGGGTGCGGCGCATCTACGACCACGCGATTGCGGAACGGTACCGCTTCTTTTCCTACGGCGATGCGTCGCTGCTGATCCCGCCTGACGGAGATGACTTGCGGGTTGTCGCGCCCGGTGGCGCGTGACCCAGGGACCTTGGCTTAGGCTTGTGCGACCTGATCCGGAGTGAGTGATGCTGAAGGTTCTAGCCGCCTCTTGGCCGCTGCTGCTCGGCGTCATGCTGCTGATGGTCGGCAACGGCATGCAGGGCTCTCTGCTGGGTATCCGGGGCACGCAGGGCGGGTTTTCGACCTACGAGATTTCCTATGTCATGTCGGCCTATTTCGTCGGCTTCCTGTTCGGCTCGCGCCTCGCGCCCGAGATGATCCGGCGGGTGGGGCATGTGCGGGTGTTCGCGGCGTTAGGCTCGCTGATCTCGGCGGTGCTGATCCTTTATCCGGTGGTGCCGGACTGGATCGCCTGGTCGCTGATGCGGATGCTGATCGGGTTCTGTTTCTCTGGCGTCTATGTCACCGCCGAAAGCTGGCTGAACAATACCGCCACGAACGAGACGCGCGGGCAGGCGATGTCGGCCTACATGATGGTGCAGATGATCGGCATCATCACCAGTCAGGCACTGCTGAACCTGCCCGACCCGTCGGGCTTTGTGCTGTTCATCCTGCCGTCGGTGCTGGTGTCGCTGGCCTTCATGCCGATCCTGCTGGCCCCGGTGCCGGCGCCGGTGTTCGACACGATCCGGCCGCTGCCGTTCCGCGCGCTGTTCCGCATCTCGCCGCTTGGCTGCGTGGGCATGCTGCTGACCGGTTCCGTGTTTTCGGCGATGTTCGGCATGGCGGCGGTCTGGGGCGCGATGATCGGGCTGTCGGTCAGCCAGATCACCATCTTCATCGCGGCGATGTATGTGGGGGGGCTGGTGTTCCAGTATCCGCTTGGCTGGGCGTCGGACCGGATGGACCGGCGCAAGCTGATCCTGGCGGTCTGCCTGCTGGGGGCGGTCGCCATGCTGGCGGCCTTTGTCTTTGCGGTGCCCTACTGGGTCTATGTCGCGGCGGCGGTGATTCTGGGCGGGGTCATCAACCCGCTGTATTCGCTGCTGATCGCCTATACCAACGACTACCTGCGGAAAGAGGACATGGCGGCGGCCAGCGCCGGCATGATCTTTCTGAACGGGCTTGGGGCCATCGGTGGCCCGGTCGCCTCGGGGTGGATGATGGCGCAGGTGGGGGCAGAGGGGTTCTTTCTGTTCCTGGGCCTGCTGTTTGCGGCGCTGGCGCTGTATGCCGCGTGGCGGATGACACGGCGCGTCGCGCCCGCATCGGGCATGGGCTATCGCAACGTGGTGCCGCAAGCCTCGGCGATGGCGGTAGAGGCGGTGCGCGAACGGCGCGGTGCCGACAGCCGGGCCTGACTTGCGGCGGTTGCGGCACTGCGGATTGCCTGTCAGGCTCTTGCGGTCAACACAGGGAGGGACAGCCATGGCAGACCCGGTCGAAGTTCTGGACTTCTGGCTTGGCGATCTGGATGAGGCAGACTGGTATGCCGGCGGCGATGAGATCGACAGCCTGTGCCGTGACCGTTTTTCCGAGGCGGTGGCGGCCGCGCGCGAAGGCGGGCTGGATCATTGGGTCGAAGGGACGGTCGGAACCCTTGCCTATCTGATCCTGACCGACCAGTTGCCGCGCAACATCCACCGTGGCACGGCCCTGGCCTTCGCCTCTGACGGGCGCGCCCGGGCCGCAGCGCGGCGTGCGGTCGAGGCGGGCTGGGACCTTGGCGCGCCAGAACCGGAACGGCAGTTCTTCTATCTGCCGTTCGAACATTCCGAAGACAGCGCCGATCAGGAGCTTTCGGTTGCGCTGATGGCCGACCGGCTGCCGGAAAGCCCCGACAACCTGTTGCACGCCCGGGCGCATCGCGAGGTGATCCGCCGCTTTGGCCGCTTTCCCACACGCAATGCGGCCCTTGGGCGAACAGACACGCCCGAGGAAGCCGCCTACCTGGCCACGGGGGGATACGGCGCGGTCGTTGCGGCGCTCAGAGACCAAGCCATGCACTGACTGCATGGCGTCGCGCGCCTCGCTTCGTTGCAGGGAACGTCGGAATGGTTTAGTACCAAACCACTTTTCCAGGGGAGGGGACCCATGGCTGCCAAGACCTTTGATGTGATCGTGATCGGGGCAGGTCCCGGTGGCTATGTGGCGGCGATCCGGGCCGCGCAACTGGGCAAGTCGGTCTGCGTGATCGAGCGCGAGAATCTGGGCGGCATCTGCCTGAACTGGGGCTGCATCCCGACCAAGGCGATGCTGCGGTCGGCCGAGGTGTTCCACCTGATGCACCGCGCCAAGGAATTCGGGCTGTCGGCCACGGGCCTGTCCTATGACCTGCCGGCCGTGGTCAGCCGCTCGCGCGGGGTGGCGAAACAGCTTTCGGGCGGCGTCGGCCACCTGCTGAAGAAGAACAAGGTCACCGTCATCATGGGGGATGCAACCATCCCGGCCAAGGGACAGGTCACGGTCACCACCGCCAAGGGCACCGAGGACCTGACCGCCCCGGCGATCATCCTGGCCACCGGCGCGCGCGCGCGTGAACTTCCGGGGTTGGAGGCCGACGGCGATCTGGTCTGGACGTACCGCCATGCGCTGATGCCGGTGCGGATGCCCAAGAAGTTGCTGGTGATCGGATCGGGCGCCATCGGGATCGAGTTCGCCAGTTTCTTCAACACCCTTGGGGCCGATACCACGGTGGTCGAGGTGATGGACCGCGTGCTGCCCGTGGAAGAC
>JAAFHX010000143.1 GCA_013297695.1 Rhodobacterales bacterium
TTCGCGAAGATGGGCCTGAACGTCGCGGCCCCCACCGTCGACTGGGGCAGGATGCTGGCCTACAAGGACGACGTGATCGGCCAGAACACCAAGGGCATCGAATTCCTGTTCAAGAAGAACAAGATAACCTGGCTCAAGGGCTGGGGCACCATCCCCGCAACGGGTCAGGTCAAGGTAGGCGACGAGGTTCATACCGCAAAGTCCATCGTCATCGCCACAGGCTCCGAACCCTCCAGCCTGCCCGGCGTGACGGTGGATGAGAAGACCATCGTCACCTCGACCGGCGCGCTGGAACTGGCCTCCATCCCCGCCAGCCTGATCGTCATCGGCGCGGGCGTGATCGGGCTGGAGATGGGCTCGGTCTATGCCCGGCTCGGCAGCAAGGTGACCGTGATCGAATACCTCGACGCCATCACCCCCGGCATGGATGCCGAGGTCGCCAAAGCCTTCCAGCGTATCCTTGCAAAACAAGGGCTTGAGTTCATCCTCGGCGCTGCCGTGCAAGGCGCTGACCTGACCGGAACCGGGGCCACGGTGCGCTACAGGCTCCGCAAGGACGACAGCGAGGCGAGCCTTTCGGCCGATGTCGTCCTCGTCGCCACAGGCCGCAAACCCTATACCGAAGGCCTCGGCCTCGCGGCCCTTGGGGTCGAGATGCTGCCGCGCGGTCAGGTGAAGACCGACAGCCACTTTGCCACGAACATCCCCGGCCTCTACGCCATCGGCGATGCCATCACCGGCCCGATGCTGGCCCACAAGGCCGAGGACGAAGGCATGGCGCTGGCCGAGATTCTCGCGGGGAAACATGGCCATGTGAACTACGACGTGATCCCCGGCGTGATCTACACCACGCCCGAGGTGGCGAATGTCGGCCGCACCGAGGAACAGCTCAAGGCCGAGGGCCGCGCCTATAAGGTCGGCAAGTTCCCCTTCATGGGCAACGCCCGCGCCAAGGCGGTGTTCCAAGGCGAAGGTTTCGTGAAAATCCTCGCCGACAAGGACACCGACCGTATCCTGGGGGCCCATATCATCGGACCGATGGCGGGCGACCTGATCCACGAGATCTGCGTGGCGATGGAATTCGGTGCGGCGGCACAGGACCTTGCCCTGACCTGCCACGCGCACCCCACCTTCAGCGAGGCGGTGCGCGAGGCCGCGCTCGCCTGCGGCGACGGGGCCATCCACGCCTGACGTTTCGTGCAGACCATGACGCCGCGCCACCGGGGGGTCCGGGGCGCGGCAGAACCTTGTCGCAGCCTTGCGGCGCGTGTTACGAAAACCAGCCCTTGACCCTGCCCCAGACGGATTTTTCTTCCGGTGCCGCAGCAACCTCGGGGGGGTCCGCCACGACCTCGGACATGGCGGCCTCGACCACGGGGGCGGGGGCGACGACCTCGGTGCCCGTGATCTCGGGCAGGGGTTCCGGCTCGAACACCATCTCGTCGGGCCGGACCTCGGCCCTCGTCACGGTCTCTGCCGTGACGCTGGCAAAGGCGTCCATCTTGGCCAGTGTCGCAGGCCCCGCCATGCCATCGGCGACCAGACCGTTGGCCGTCTGGAACGCCGTCACCGCCGCCGCCGTCGCCGGGCCGAAGCGCCCGTCGGCGTCGAGGCCAAGGGCCGTCTGCAGCGTCTTCACCGTCTCGCCCCGCGTGCCGACGCGTAGCAGGACGAGTTCCTCCAGCCCCATCGCCATGAAGGTATCCGGTCCCGCGATCCCGTCGGCCTTCAGCCCCGCCCCGGTCTGGAAGGCCTTCACGGCCTTTTCCGTCCCCGGCCCGAACACTTCATCCGCCCCGATCCCGAGCTTTTCCTGCATCCGCTTGACCGGCGCGCCCGTCATGCCTTTTTTCAGAATGGACATGGTGTCTCCCCCTGCTGTCGCTGCGCGGCACCCTAGGGGAGGGGGGCGAGGGTTGTTAAAGGGTTGCCAGCTTGGATGACTACTGGCTATTCTTAATCCCTTCCAGAACGCGCAGTCACTCGGGCGACCAAATATGAAACAAATGAAGCGCAGGCACCAAGCATGAAAAGTGCATCTGTTTCGTCCACGCGCGCTTGATCCTCAAGTAAAGCGTGCCGTATGCCACCCTCGTCGTTGGTGTATCCGTACAGCTTTTCAAATGCCGACTTAAGACTGCCATGCAGATAACCGTTTCGTTCCAAGCTTTTCAATGCAGGTCCTAGTGTCTTTGCTTCGGGGTCGATACTCCGTGCTATAGCCTCAACCGAGTGGATGCTCTCGCGAACACTGTTCGCCCAGTTTCCATCGCGCAATGCTACACCAGCAGAAATTAGATGCTGCCGCGCAGCGGATGCGCCCACAATATTCGTATCCAACACCGCCTGTGAAAATGCTTCCGCTTGTCCCCCTGAGCCAATAGCAACAATCTGCAGGTCCACTATGCGATATGCCGAACGTGCGCTGACGAAGGCATCAGCCAATTCGCTCCTTAGGGTTTCGCTACACTTAGGATGGCGAACAATGAATTCTACAAAATCAAATAGCATACCAAGCTGCCCACCAGAGACGATTTGTCCAATCGAATCAGTGAAGTAGTGAGCTTCACTCCGAAAGGAAGTGACCGACTTCCTTAAAAGTTTAACATGAAAATCCGTCGCGATCCTTTTCCACTCTCCAACAAGTTTGCCGCCCCAAGATTCCACACCGTCTTCTTGGATTTCTCTCCTCAAGCTGTAATCAATCAATATACGCAATTCATCAGACACTTCACCAAGCTTGAGCTGTGGTGGTATAGGTGCAAGGCCCGATCTCTGTGAAAATGGCACATAGACTTCCCCTTTACTCATGAGAGCTTACTACCTGAAGGACATTAGCAAGGAAGGGTGACACGATCCAAGACAGCGCCCGATCCTGGAACATGCAGATTTGGTTTGTGGCGCGCGAGGCATCCATACTCCTCACACCCCCAGACACCAGCGCATCACCGCCTTCTGCGCGTGCAGCCTGTTCTCGGCCTCGTCGAAGACCACCGAATGCGGGCCGTCCATGACGGCGGAGGTCACCTCGTCGTTCCGGTGGGCGGGCAAGCAGTGCATGAACAGGGCGTCTGGTTTGGCTTGCGCCATCAGCGCCTCGTTCACTTGATAGGCGCGCAACTGGTTGTGGCGGCGTTCCTTGGCGCTTTCGGGGTCGTGCATCGACACCCAGGTGTCGGTGACGACCAGATCGGCCCCGGCGACGGCGCGGGCGGGGTCGCGGGTGATCGTGACGGGTCGGCCCGCGTCGCGGGCGAAGGCGAGCACGGCAGGCTCGGGGTCCAGCGTTTCGGGGCCGGTGAAGGTGAAGTCGAAACCGAACTGCCCTGCGGCATGGATGAACGACGCGCAGACGTTGTTGCCGTCGCCCGCCCAGACGACGCGGCGGCCCGCGATGGGACCGCGATGTTCTTCGTAGGTCATCACGTCGGCCATGATCTGGCAGGGGTGGGTGCGGTTGGTCAGCCCGTTGATCACCGGCACGGTGGCGTGTTCCGCCATCTCCAGCAGCGTCGCCTCCTCGAAGGTGCGGATCATGATGAGGTCGACATAGCGCGACAGCACGCGGGCCGTATCGGCGATGGTCTCGCCGTGCCCAAGCTGCATTTCCTTGCCCGACAGGACCATTGTCTGCCCGCCCATCTGCCGCACGCCCACGTCGAAGCTGACACGGGTGCGGGTGGAGGGTTTCTCGAAGATCAGCGCGACCATCCGGCCCGCCAGCGGCTGATCGTCATCCGGCATGCCGCGCGGGCGGCCCCGGCGGGCGGATTTCATCGCATGGGCGCTGTCGATCATCGTGCGCAGCGCGGTGGTGTCGGTGGTGTGGATGTCGAGGAAGTTGTTCATTCTGGGCTTCTTGTTGCCGACAGAACCGGGGGCCAGCCCCCGGACCCCCGGGATATTTGGGAACAGAAGACGATCAGGCGACGGCTGCCGCGTGTTCGAGCGTGGCGGCGGCGCGGTCCAGCCGCGCCACGGCTTCCGCGATCTCGTCGTCGGTGATGGTCAGCGGCGGCAGGAGGCGCAGCACGCTGTCGGCCGCCGGAACGGTCAGCAGGTGCTGGGCATAGCCCGCCTTGACCACATCGGTCGGGGCGATGCGGCATTTCAGGCCAAGGATCAGGCCGACGCCGCGCACGCTTTCGAAGATCGTCGGGTGGGCGGCCACGAGCCCTTCGAGACGCTGACGGAACAGGGCGCCCTTGCGCCGCACCTCGGCCAGGAAGGCATCTTCGCCGACGATGCCCAGAACCGCAGCGCCCACCGCACAGCCAAGCGGATTGCCGCCGTAGGTGGAGCCGTGGGTGCCCGCGACCATGCCGCTGGCCGCATCTTCGGTGGCCAGCACCGCGCCCAGAGGGAAGCCGCCGCCGATGCCCTTGGCGACCATCATGATGTCAGGGGTGACACCCGCCCATTCATGCGCGAAGAGCCGGCCCGCGCGACCCATGCCGCATTGCACCTCGTCCAGGATCATCAGCGCGCCGGTGGCGTCGCACAGGTCGCGCAGGCCTTTCAGGCAGGCGTCGGGCAGCACGCGGATGCCACCCTCGCCCTGGATCGGTTCGACCATCACAGCCGCCGTCCGGTCGGTGACCGCCGAGCGCAGGGCATCATGGTCGCCGAAGCGCAGGTGATCAAAGCCCGGCATCAGGGGGCCGAAGCCCTTGACCATCTTTTCCGACCCGGCGGCGGCGATGGCCCCGGTGGAGCGGCCGTGGAAGGCCCCTTCGAAGGTGACGATCTGGGTCCGCTCCGGCTGACCTTTTTCGGACCAGTACTTGCGCGCCATCTTGATCGCGAGTTCCGCCGCCTCGGTCCCGGAATTGGTGAAGAACACGGTATCGGCAAAGGTCGCCGCGACCAGCATGTCGGCGAGGCGTTCCTGTTCGGGGATGCGGTAGAGGTTCGACACATGCCACAGCCGTGCCGCCTGCGCCGTCACCGCCGCCACCAGCGCGGGGTGCGCGTGGCCAAGCGCGTTCACCGCAATGCCCGCGCCAAGGTCGAGGTATCGACCGCCATCTTCGGCCAGCAGCCACGATCCGGCACCCGACACGAAGGACAGGGGCGCGCGGTTGTAGGTCGGCAGGACATGCGGGATCATCGGGCGATTTCCTTGCTGGCAAAGATCAAGGGGTGCCAAAGGCGGGCCGCGCTGTCAACGCATGTTGGCCGGTTTCCACCCCGCGCCGCCCTTGTGCCCGCCGCCTGCGCCTTGTATCTGTCACCGTCGCGGTTAGTATGCCGCGCGATGCGGTTCATTGCGGCGTCAGCCGGTTGCCCTTCCGAAAAGCGGAGTTGACATGTCCTGGACCGACGAGCGGGTTGAGACGCTCAAGAAGATGTGGGCCGACGGCCAGAGTGCCAGCCAGATCGCAAAGGAACTGGGCGGTGTCACGCGCAATGCCGTGATCGGCAAGGTGCATCGGCTGGGCCTGTCGAACCGGGTCGGCGGGGGTCGGTCAGAAGATGAAGACCTGCTGCCCGGTGCCGCAGCGCCGCCCGATGTCGAACTTGCCCCGGAACCCGAGGCGGAGATGAAAGAAGACCCGGTGACTGAAGACCTTCCTGTCGAGGCCGCCCCCCATGGCGCCAGTGTCACGACCCTGCCTGCGCGCAAGGTCATCATTCCTGCGGGCCAGCCGCTGCCGCCGCAGCCCTCGGCCAACGAGATCAGCCCCGAGGCGCTGGCCTCGGTGCGCGAGGTTGAAAAGCGGGCCCGTCGCCTGACGCTGATGGAACTGACCGAGCGGACATGCAAATGGCCCATCGGAGACCCTGCGACGCCCGATTTCTGGTTCTGCGGCCTGCCCTCGCAGCCCGGCAAACCCTATTGCGAGGCGCATGTCGGCGTTGCCTTCCAGCCGATGAGCGCCCGGCGCGACCGGCGGCGGTAACCGCTGCCGCTGTCGTTGGTGCGCGGGGCAGTCTGTCGCCTTCCGGGCGCACCGGCACCTTGAACAGGCACCGCCGCCCGTAGGGTGCGTGCTTGCACGCACCGCCACCCGTCGGCGGGGGCGCACGTTGCGTGAACTTGGCCCAGGCGATCTGCATCTCGGGCAGTCGGTCCAGGGTCAGGCTCTCGCCTTCTGGCCTTTCACGTTGCCTCCAGCCAAGCTATACGCCTGCACATGTCCCGGAACCCGCCCAGCCTTCGCCCCGATCTTGCGCGCGCGCTCGTCCCCGATGATCGTCGGCCAGGCCAGCCGACCATCGGGATGGTCAGCCTTGGCTGCCCCAAGGCGCTGGTGGACAGCGAACGCATCCTGACCCGCCTGCGGGCCGAAGGCTATGCGATCAGTCCGGATTATCAGGGGGCTGATGCGGTCATCGTGAACACCTGCGGGTTTCTCGACTCTGCCAAGGCCGAAAGCCTCGACGCCATCGGCGAGGCGCTGCGCGAGAACGGGCGGGTGATCGTGACCGGCTGTCTGGGGGCGGAACCCGACTACATCACCGGGGCGCATCCGAAAGTGCTGGCCGTGACCGGGCCGCACCAGTACGAACAGGTGCTGGACGCGGTCCACGCCGCCGTGCCGCCCGCGCCGGATCCGTTCATCGACCTGCTGCCCGCCTCGGCCGTCAGCCTGACGCCCCGCCATTACAGCTATCTGAAGATTTCAGAGGGCTGCAACCACAGGTGCAAGTTCTGCATCATCCCCGACATGCGCGGGAAACTGGTCAGCCGCCCTGCGAACGCCGTGCTGCGCGAGGCCGAAAGGCTGGTGCAGGCCGGGGTGCGGGAACTTCTGGTGATCAGCCAGGACACCAGCGCCTACGGAGTGGACCGCAGGCATGACACCTCGCCCTGGCGGGGGCGCGAGGTGCGGGCCCATGTCACCGATCTGGCACGCGAACTCGGCGGTCTGGGGGCCTGGGTCCGGCTCCATTATGTCTATCCTTATCCGCATGTCCGTGATCTTGTTCCGCTGATGGCCGAAGGGCTGGTCCTGCCCTATCTCGACATTCCCTTTCAGCACGCCCACCCCGACACGCTGCGCCGGATGGCCCGGCCGGCGGCGGCAGCCCGGACGCTGGACGAAATTGCCGCCTGGCGGCGGGTCTGCCCCGGGATCACCCTGCGCTCTACCTTCATCGTGGGTTACCCCGGCGAGACGGAAGAAGAATTCCAGACCCTGCTGGACTGGCTCGACGAGGCGCAACTGGATCGCGTGGGCTGCTTCCAGTACGAGAACGTCAAGGGCGCGCGGTCGAATGCCCTGCCCGACCAGGTGGCACCGCAGGTCAAGCAAGAGCGGTTCGTGCGGTTCATGCAGAAAGCCCAGACGATTTCCGAGGCAAAGCTGGCGGCCAAGGTGGGAGGGACGCTGCAGGTGATCGTGGACGAGGTGGACGAAGACGGGGCGACCTGCCGCACCATGGCCGACGCACCCGAGATCGACGGCAATCTGTTCATCGACGAGGGCTTTGAGGGTCTTGCCCCGGGTGACCTTGTGACCGTGACGGTGGATGAGGCGGGCGAGTATGATCTGTGGGGCCGCCTGACCGGCGCTTGAGGCGCGGCATTGCCGTCGCGCGTCGCGGTGCTAGCTGTGCAGCATGACACACAGACCCGATCTACGCGTCCTTTACAACGCCCGATGCCCGGTCTGCCGGGCCGAGATCGACCATTACGCCGCGCATGCGGCAGCGCGTGAGCTGCCGATCCGGTTCGATGACCTGAACGGCCCCGACATTTCGCTGTGGGGGGTAAGCCCGGACGCGGCGGCGCGGCGGTTGCATGTGCTGCACGGTGGCCAGGTGGTGGCGGGGGTGGAGGCGTTCCGGCTGCTGTGGGACGCGATGCCAGGCTATCGCTGGCTGGCGCGGGTGACCGGCTGGCCGGGGATCAGGCAGGTCGTCGGCCTGATCTATGATCGGGTGGCGGCGCCGCTGCTGTACAGGGCGCACCTGCGCCGGTCTGCAAGGACAGGGACGTCAGGCCCCAGGTGACAGGGCCTCGATCTCGGTCTTGTTCCGGCAGTAGTCCGGCAGCGACGCAGCGCGCGTGCCGGAAAGCCAGGTGGCGCATCTTGTTGTCTGTCCGCAACGGTCGCACCTGTCGACAAGATGTTCCAGCTCGTCGCGTCGGAACCAGCCTTCAAGCACCGCGGCGGGCAGGTCGACCCCCACGATACGGGCCATCCCCTGCGTAAGCCCATAGGCCTGCGGCGTCTTGGTGAAACCGATCATGCTGACCTCTCTGTTCCGGCGCGACAGTGCCGTGTCGGCAGGGTTGCAGCCCAAAGAACGGCGCGCCTTGATCCAGATCAAGTCAGCGCAGGCCCGCCATGGTCTTCTGGACCACGGCCATGCGCTTGGCATTGGGCGGGTGCGAGCCGAGGAACTGATTGCCGGGGTCGGGCAGGCGGCTGAAGAACTGCGCGCCTGTCAGCGGGTCGAACCCCGCACGAAAGGCGATCTCGGTACCAAGGGCGTCTGCCTCAAGCTCGAAATCCTGGCTGAAGGTGCGCGAGCCGACCATGGCCCCGAAATCCTGCGCCTGCCGTACCGTCGTTTCGTCGGCCCCGCCAAGGCTTGCGAGCGTTCCCGCCACCAGGGCCCCGGTCATCGCAGACTGCTGTTGCCGGGGAATGTGGCCAAGGATGTGATGGGCGGATTCATGACCCACCACGAAGGCAAGCTCGTCGGCGTTCCGGACCTCGGCGATCAGGGCCACATTGAACACCAGCACCGGATTGCCCAGATCGTCCAGCGTCTGGAAGGCGTTGGGGCCTTCGTCCATCCGGTCGTCTATCGCGATCTTGAAATCGCAGGGCACGCCCTGGGTTCGCTCCCGGCAGACCTGTTCGGCGACGGGTGCGACCTGATCGACCACCATGACGAAATTGCGCGCCGCCGCCTCGGGTGTGCCAAGGCCGGGGGGAAAGGCGGGGGGCACCTGCTGCGGCGCGGTCGCAGGCACGGCACAGGCGGACAGCGCAAGCAGGGCCAGTGCCGCCAGATGCGCCCTCAACCTTGCCATGATCCACTCCTGCCCGGGCGGACTGCGCCGCTTTGGCCAGTTTCTAGCAAGTTGCGCCGGGGGATGCAGCCCCTTCACGGCGATTTGCGCTATTCCGTTGAGCCGGGCCGCGCCGTGCCGTAAGCTGCCTCCATGTTCACCATCGAACACGACTTTGACGCGACCGTCATCACCCTGGTAGATGAGGGGTCGACGCATCTGCAGGAGGATGTGGTCATCCTGTCCTTCGAGGATTGCGTGACCATCGAACAGCTTGATCCGCGCACCGACGAGGTGCTGAAGATCACCCTGTCGCAGGCGCAGGTGCGCGAACTGGCCGCCGCGCTGAACCTGCCGGAGGGGGTGTACCGGCTGAAGGCGAAACCGGCTCAGCCCACCTGAAACAGCTTGTCGCGGCCCGTCTGGCCCTTGACCAGGGCCAGGCACGACGGCGGCACCCCGATGGCCTTGGCCAGCAGCTTCGTGACCGCCTTGTTTGCCTTGCCATCCTCGGGTGGGCAGGTCACCCGGATAAGGAACTGCTCGCCGTCCAGCGTGACCTGTTCGCGTGACGCGTTCGGCGTGACGCGCACCTCGATGAACCTGCCCGGTTCCGCAAAACCGCGCAGGTCGGTCATGCTGCCCAGTTCAGGCCCGGGTCCGACGGCGGCGCGCAGCCAGGACGATTGCCCCCAGCCCAAGGCCAAGCATCGGAAGTGCTGCGGGCAGCGGAATCGGTGAGACGGTGGAACCCGTCGTGTAGGTGCCGGTG
>JAAFHX010000144.1:0-7752 GCA_013297695.1 Rhodobacterales bacterium
ACCTTCAGAAGATCGCCGTCTGCAGCCGCGGTCGATAACCAGGCCGCCACGCTGTAGGCATCGTGTTGATCCGGTGTGCGATCCTCCACCGGATAGCCCGCGCTCCAAAGTCTTGGGTAAACCTCGAGGACCACCGACTTTCCCACCGGTATGTCCCAGCCATCGAAGGGCCAGAAGTGAACTCGATCGCCCAGCGCACGTCGGATATGAAGCAGCCATGGGATTCCGGCATGCGTGGACTTAGCCACGGATCCTTGCACGTCGAAGTGAAACACCGACTTCGCCCCAGGCGATCGCTCTTCCGTTATGCGGCGCCAGCGGCGGCTTCCCTCGCGCGCCGCGCCGTTCCCGGCCATGCCGAAGCGGACGAAATCGACATAGGTATGATCGGCGTCTGTCGGCCAGTGGCGCTGGAAATCATCGAGGAAAGCGGGCCAGTCTGGCAAGAGCCCATGGGCCTCGAAGTAGCGCAGGGGAAAAGAGAAGGCGTGATCGATGCCGACGACCGTCGGGATGTCCTCGGCAAGTCGTTCGACCAGCCATTCCGCGATCCCGCGTCGCGTCCAGTATCGCTTCGGCGAGGGCGGTGGGGCAACCTCCCGGGGCGCATCGCCCAGGTCGGCCATGTAGACCCGCAACCCCTTCAAGCTCGAGTTGGCTGTCTCTGCGCCCGAGTAGTCGATGCCGATCGCCCGGGCGAAAGCTGGTGTCTCGCCGGTCATGACGCACCGTAGCTTAGTTCGATTAGCGGCTTCGCCTTCTCCAGATTCTCGGCCTTCGACAGCGTGATCTCAAGGTCGCCGGTGCCGAAGTGGCCAAGGTTGGAGACGTCGCGGGTAAAGCCCGGCTCAAGCTGAACCGTCGACGGGTCAACTTTCACGAACATCAGAATCTTGCCATTAGTCGGGCGGAACTCCACGCAAGCGAAGTTCTTGATCCGCTTGAAAGCGATGTAGAAGCGCAGTGTCGTCTCCTGCACATCGTCGCCCAGTGCCACCATGTAGGCGCGCAAGGCCTCAAAACGGTCCAACATCCCGGGATCAAGTTCCTGTAGGACGGTGCCGATCGTCTTGTACTTGTTGCCCCCGCCTGCCCCACCATCTGCCGGGCTGGCTTTCGCGTCGATAAACACACCCTTGGTCGATGTCGCCGCGACAAGGTCGAGCATCAGAAGCTCGGGCCCGAAGCGCCGGTAGCGGATCAGTTCGATGTTCCGCTGCATCTGCTTCACAGCGTGGTCGTCATACCGGTTGAAGTCGCCCGCGATGCAGATCAGCCGCGGTGCGGACCAGTCGACACCATCGGCGGCGGCCTTGCCGAGCTTCTCCATCACCAGCCACTGGAAATCCTTGCGGTGATCCATCAGCCAGTCGAGGTAGAAGAGCCCCTGGTTGATGACGTTCTCGTTGCTGGCCCGCTTGTACTCGAGGATCACCGGGCAGCCGTTCTCGTCCAGGCCCAGTGTGTCGATCCGGCCGCCATGAGTGGTCGTATACTCAGTGGCTAGGAAGCGGACACCCAGCAGCGCCTCGAGGTTCTTCTCGAACAAGACTTGCACGGATTTTTCGACGGTGTCGGTCGTTCCCGCGAGCTCGGTCACGGCGCCGGAGGCTATGCGGAACAGTTTGATATCACTCATTTGTTTCGCCTTCACCGTCGCGGGTCAGAGGGTTTCCGATCACCCTTTGACGGCCCCTTAACTCATTGTTAATAATAGATTTCATCACATGGCGACACCCCTGAAACAGGCTTGTCAAGCCTGAATCTTCTTGACAAGCAGAGATTCTGACGCCATATGTGATGCGTCCCACCTGCCATGTGTAGGATGAGCATTCGAGGCCGCCTTGGTTAATCCGGGCGGCTTCAGCATTTCTGGCGATGGCGCAGTCAGCGGCGATTGAAGGCATCACGTTCCTTCCGCAACTGAGCGATCCGGCCGCTTTTCTCCGTGCAATATGCGCTTCGCAACAACCAGTAGCCGTTCCGCCGCCCAAGGATCACAAGATATTCCTCGCGGTACCACAGCAGCGTGTTCACCTCTGTCCCCCGGGTGTTCTGCCACTCATCGATTTCGGGCTGCGCCACGGCATTCTGGATCACCCAAGGCACCCAGCGCAGTCGCTCACAGCGGCGGAGGTCCGGTATCCGATCATCTTCGACTTGCCCCTCCTGCACCAAGTGCCAGTATAACGCCCAGCGCCCAGCAACTTCGGCGTGGCGGCGGCAGTTCACGGCCTCACCACGGAAGACCAGACCGGCGCGGGCAATTTCGTCCATGAACACCCGGTTCAGTTCCGCCTCATAGGCGGCCCAGTCACCGCCAAAATCAGCGAACCGGAGCAAATCCGGTGGGTTCATTCGACAGCCCCACGCGACTGCCAGACCAGCAGATTGAACTTGGTGGCCGAGAAGGTAGAGGTGCGCGTCAGCACGCCCCGCCCCAGCCGTTCCTGCAACCGTGTGATGACGGCGACCTTGGCCGCACTGGTAGCAAGCCCCCGGTTCGCATAGGTCAGCGCCCCGATCAGGATGTCCGTCAGCTGCAACAGCTCGCTTTCATGCGAGCGGATTTGCTGCACGCGCTGCACGGATTCTTTATTGAAGTCGTAAAGGTCGTTCGCCACCACGTCATGCAGCTTGCGCGTCTTTGGGCCGCCGCGCGTGTCCTTGACGTCCATGTAGATGCGATAGCGATGCGGCGCGCAGAAGATCGGCCGCAGCATCAGGAAGTACATCTTGTAGTACCAGTCGTCATGCGTCTGGTCGAACTGGGCGTGATTGATCTTCGCCTTGTCCGGCACGACCAGCCCGCGAAAGCGCAGCCGGTCGTCGGCAAGGAACAGATCAACTAGCGCAAGATAAAAGCCGACCTTGGCCGGAGAGACCTTGGTCCACTTGGCCTCCATCGTCGGGCTTAGCCCGTGCTGCACCTTCAGGGCGCGGATCGCCTCGGCAATCGATCGAACCTCGGTTTCCCGGGCATAGAGCGCACCCCAAGCCATGGCCCGGATACCATCGTTCTCCAAATGGCAGCTTTCGTCACAATAGACGTTGAACACGCGTGGCTCGGTCATGCGGCGGCCTCGGCTTGATCGCCCGGCGCCCCGCCCAGCGCCTCGTGCAGCAGGGCTTCGAGGAGGCGGGAGCGGGTGGTGGTGGTGGCGGTGAGGCTGGCTTCCAGTTGATCGCAGAGCGCCATCAGGGCATCGACCTTGGCGACGATGCGGTGTTGTTCGGCGAGGGGTGGGACAGCGATCACGAAGTTTCGGAGCGGACGCAGCGCAATCGTCGGCTGGGCCGTCCCTGTCGTTCCCCTGGTTGCTTGATCGTAGACCATTGGCGACGCCAGCAAGTAAAGCAACAAACGCAGGTTCATCGACGCCGACGGCTTCATGATCGCGATGTGACGCTGAACGCAGAAGGACCGATCGGTTTCAACCAGCGCTGGGCGGCCGTATGTCGCCCCAACCACCGTGTAGAGGACATCACCCTTCCGCGGTGTGCGGTAACGCGGCAAGGCATCGAAGTAGGCTGCGGGAACGGTCCTACAGCCAGCGAAGTCTAGTTTGCCCGTAGTGACGTTGCCGATAGTCAGGAACGCGATCCCATCGTCAGCTTTCGGCGGTGGTTGATGATCGCCGTCAGTGATCACGTTGAAGAGCCCGCAAAGGCGGGTCCACGACCAGCCCTTGGGCAAATCGAATTGTTGCTCGGACGCCTCCACGGACGCCGGTAGCGTTTGCGTGATCCTCTCGGATTTCGAATAGGCAGCAATCTCGCCGCCAATCCGCTTCAACAACTCCGCCGCCGGTTCGTCGGTTGGGTCTTGCTCCACCAGTTTCCCCCGCACGGCGAGGTTCAGGATGGTTTGGCGGAGGGTTTTGATCTGGTCGGGGCGGGTGGTGAGGGTGGGAATGGTTTGCAGGGCAAAGCGGGCGTGGGTGGGGAAGGTTTCCGCGTCGGTCTCGGGGGAGGTCAGGCGGGCAAGGGTGGCGGCGGTCAGCCGATCCCGCACCGCCTCTCGCCCCGCCCGCGCGCCCTCGAGCCTGTCACACAGCGCCATGAGTTCATCGACCTTGGCCACGATCCGCTGCTGCTCGGCGAGGGGCGGGAGGGGGAAAGGCAGGACAGCAAAGTCCGCATCATTGATTGCCGGATAAGCTTGCCCACGCTGGGTTTCCTCGACAGCTGCGACCATGAACGGCGAGCGCAACACGATCCAGATGAAGCGCGGTAGTATCAGCCCTAGCCCGTTGATGATTGCAAATGCCGTGCTTGCGATTGGGGCAGGTTCGATTTCGTCCTCCACGACCGCAACGTTCAATAGATAGGGGCGGACACAGGAGTATATCACGTCCCCCTTGCGCACGATCTTACGCGCTCGGCTGGGGGCCTCGGCAGGATCAAGCACCGTTGGCGCTTCGATAACGCCCACTTCCTTATTGATCGCCGAAACGTCGATGTAGGTGAAACGGGCGTTTGGGATCATCTGCCCGCGATCTGTTGTCACCTCGCGCATTCGCGACCACGCCCAGTTGCCAGGAACGGTGAAAGGCGGCTCGTCGATGGGATCGAAAGGTTTCGGCTTCCTGATCTCCCCAGCCTTCACCAGCCGTGCCTTTTCCTTCGCGATCCGTTTCAGCAACTCCGCCGCCGGTTCGTCGCTCGGGTCCTGCTCCACCAGCTTCCCGCGCACGGCCAGATCCAGCACAAAGCGGCGCAGGCGGGGGATCGCGTCTTCGGCCTCGGCCACGCGGTCATACAGCGCCAGCAGGCGGTCGGCGGTAAAGGCTCCGTCCTTCATCGGGCCAGCGCCTCGGTCAGGATCGCCTTCAACTGACCCTGCAAGGTGGCCACCTGCGCCTCGGCCGCATCCAGATCGGCCAGCAGGATTTCGGGGTCGCCATGATCGGCGGCGATGGTGTGGGGGTTCTTGATATCAAGGTTATAGCCACGGGCCTTGACCTGTTCGGCCGAGACCTTCCACGCCTGCGGGCCTTCCTCACGCCCCTGCCGCGCCGCCCCGCCCCACCACGCGGCGCAGTCGTCCAGATGCTCCAGCCGGATCGGCTTGGTCATCGAATAGGCCTTCTGCCCCTCGGGCACGCGGTGTTCCCAATACCAGATGTCCTGCGTGGGCGTGCCCTTTTCAAAGAACAAGAGGTTGGTGCCGATCGAGGCATAGGGTTTGAAGACCGAGTTCGGCAGCCGAATGATGGTGTGCAGGTTGCACTCCTCCATCAAGTGTTCCTTGAGCCGGGTCTTGATCCCTTCGCCGAACAGTGACCCGTCGGGCAGCACCACGGCGGCGCGGCCACCGGGTTTCAGAAGGCGGATGATCAGGGCAAGGAACAGATCAGCGGTTTCGCGGGTGCGGAAGGTAGGGAAGTTGCCTTCGATCCCGTCTTCCTCTTTGCCGCCGAAGGGCGGGTTGGTCAGCACGATATCGACGCGTTCATCCCGGGTCCAGCTGACCAGCGGGCGGGCCAGGGTGTTGTCGTGGCGGACGAAGTTCGGCTCCTCCACCCCATTGAGCAGCATGTTGGTGACGCAGAGCATGTGGGCAGCGGTTTCTTTTCCACCGCGCGGAGGGAGGCCTGCATCAGCGCCTCATGCTCGGGCCGCTTGACGTAGGCGTCGCGCATATGGCGCATGGCGCAGGTCAGAAAGCCACCGGTGCCGCAAGCGGGGTCGAACATGATCTCGCCGGGCTTGGGGTCAATCTGCTGGACCATGAAGGCGGTCACGGCGCGCGGGGTATAGTATTCGCCTGCGTTTCCGGCGTTTTGCAGGTCGTTCAGGATCTGCTCGTAGATGTCGCCGAAGTGCTGCCGTTCGGTCAGGTTGTTGAAATCCACCTCGTTGATCTTGTTGATCATCTGCCGCATCAGCTGGCCGGATTTCATGTAGTTGTAGGCGTCTTCGAACACATCGCGGACGACCTTGGCGCGCGGGCCTGCGGCGGTGGGCAGGGCCTTGAGGCGCGGGAAGAGGGTGAGGTTGACGAAGTCGAGCAGCGCCTCACCAGTGATGCCTTCGGGATCGGCCGCCCAGGCGCGCCACTGCAGATCGGCCGGGATGGGCGAGGTGTAGGCGTCCTTGGTGAGTTCCAGTTCCTGATCCTGATCGTCGATGATCTTGAGGAAGAACATCCAGCAGAGCTGGCTGATGCGCTGGGCATCGCCATCGACGCCGGTGTCCTTGCGCATGATGTCCTGGATGGATTTGACGAGGGTACGGACGGACATTCTTGGTCTTTCAGATGTTCTTGTTTGCGGCGATCTTCGCCAGGAAGTCTTGCCAGAGGCTGTAGGCTATGGCCTGCTCCTGACCAGCGATTGCACCGTTTCGCAAGAGCTCAAGCGGGTACCAACGGTCGTTCTTTTCCTTATACAGGTACCGTTGATAAACGTTTCCGGTATGGGCTTTGCGCCATGGCTCAAAGACTTCCGAGAGTAACGTGAAGGCGTGGTTGAGGCTTATTGCCGCTTCGTCAGTGATACCATCGGGGAGCGATATCTGTGACGATTGAAGCCCCACGGACTCGCGCCCCTCAATTAGCAACCACAATCCACCCGACTGAGTTTCAAACTTTGCTTTATGCCTATCTGTCGGATTTCCGATAGCAACCTTTACGAAGGAAGGCTGACCCGCGCTCCAATTATCAATGAACTCAGTTGCAATTGAATCGCGCATTTCATCCCACGGGATGAGGTGCACTTTCGATTTTTCCGAGATTCCTTTGTCATCCCTCGTGACAACATAGGCGAGAAGTTCGGTCCCCTCCTCAAGAATCCTTATACTTGCCTTTGTCTTCATTCTTTCGAGAAACTTGGGATCGACGACTGCCTTCGCCGGAACAATAAGTTCACCCTCGGTGCCGTTCTCGACAGGAACCTTGCCTCCGTAGGCAAACTCCCACGCGTCATCAACGAGTTTAACCGGAATACGAATTGACTGCTCTGGGGTAACTTTTTTCACGCACTTTCCTCGTAAATGGCAGATTGCAGGTCGCGGACGGCCTGTTCGAACCCGGGTTTTCCCCCAAAGGCGCGGATGAGTTCAACCACGCTGCCCATCCCGCTGAAGGGGGCGATTTTCAGCACGCCGGGGTCATCGAGGTTCATCACCCCTTCGTCCGCATACTTGGCCAGAAGCGCTTCCAGAACGGCGCGCGCTTGGGGGCCGAACTTGGTGAAGACATCGCGCTTTTTGACGTTCTCGGCCCGTTCTTGCCGGGTCAACGGTTTGGCGTCGAAGGCGATGTGGCAGATCAGGTCGAAGGGATCGAGGTCGCGGCCAAGCTCGGCCGCGATCAGATCCAGCGGCAGGCCCTCGGCTTCCAGTTCCTCGACCACCGCCTCTTTACGCTGTTCGCTGTTCCAGCGCTTGAGGAAGGCGTCAAGGCTTGAGAACTGCTTCTGCAAAGCCTTGCGTGTGTAGTCGCGCAAGGACTCCGTGACCAGCTTGCCGCTTTCATCAAGGTATTCGACCCGTTCGGCCACGATCTGGGCCCCTACCCCGTCGACATAGACCTTACGGATAGGATTGCCCGTCGGCCCAGCGCCACCCATCGGATCGACCGGATCGATCAGAACAGTCTCGTCAGCGCCGGGTTCGGGCGACAGGGGCTCACCATCAACACCCGTCTGAGGCGCGTCGTCTGGCGGGGTAATCGGATCATCCGGGCCGGGCTGGTAGATTTGCACCGGCTCGCCATCGAACTCCGGGTCAGCGAAATGGCTGGTCGAA
>JAAFHX010000144.1:7762-9635 GCA_013297695.1 Rhodobacterales bacterium
CGCGGTCAAGCACGATCAGGCGGCAGGTCTGAGCATCGACTCCGGTGGACAACAGGCGCGACGTGGTCACGATCACTGGATAGGCAGCTTCGGGATCAATGAAGTTGCCAAGCTGATCGAGGCCCTCCTTGTCATTCCCCGTGATACGCATGACGTAACGATGGTTCTGGGCCACGAGATCAGCGTTTTCGTTGATCAGCGCCTGCCGCATGCGGGCGGCGTGCTCCTGATCGACGCAGAAGACGATTGTCTTCGCCATCCGGTCGCCGCTTTGCTTCAGGAAGTCGGTGACCTTCTGGGCGACTAGCCTAGTGCGGTCGTCAAGCACCAGCGTTCGATCGAAGTCCTTGGTGTTGTAGATGCGATCTTCGACTTCTTCGCCGTCACGGTCCAGTTGCCCTTGAACCGGGCGATAACCCTGAACGTCGCGATCGATATGGACCTTGATCACCTTGTAGGGGGCAAGGAAGCCATCGCGGATACCTTGCTTCAGCGAATAGCTGTAAACCGGCGCCCCGAAGTAGTCGATGTTCGAGGCATACTCGGTTTCCTTGGGCGTGGCAGTCAGACCGATCTGAGTCGCTGCGGAAAAGTGATCAAGGATCTCGCGCCAGGCAGAGTCATCTGCGGCGCTGCCTCTGTGGCACTCGTCGATGACGATGAGATCGAAGAAGTCCGGCGAAAACTCCTTGTAGAGCTTCTGGCTTTCGTCCGGGCCTGTGATCGCCTGATAGAGGCCCAAGTAGATTTCATAGGACGTGTCGATCCGGCGTTTCTTGTCCAGGGCCAGCGTCAGATCAGTGAGGGTGCCATCGGCCCGCTCGATTGTCTTCGACTGGGTCGAGAGCTTTGCCATGCTGCCTGCGAATGGCCGAAAATCGTTGACCATCGTTTGATCGATCAGCACGTTCCGATCCGCCAGAAACAGGATGCGCTTCTTCTGGCCAGCCTTCCAAAGCCGCCAAATGATTTGGAAGGCCGTATAGGTTTTGCCGGTCCCTGTGGCCATTACCACGAGGACCCGATCTTGTCCTTTGGCTATGGCTTCGATCGCCGCATTCACAGCGTTGACCTGATAATAGCGAGGAGACTTCCCGCTACCGTCGTCGAAGTAATCTTGCAATGTAACCGCAGCAGCTTCGACGGATAGCCCTTTCCAAGCCCGGTACCGCGCCCATAGGTCAGCAGGTGAAGGGAATTCATCCAGCGCGAGCGTCGTTTCGGGCGCCGGGCTGAGCCCCGTGCGGTCATGAAAAACGAAACCGTCACCGTTCGAGGAGAACACAAACGGAATTCCCAAGGTCTCAGCATACTCAAGCCCTTGCTGCATACCCGCTGCAACAGGCAAGGAGTTCTCTTTGGCTTCAATGATCGCAATCGGAATGTTCGGCTTTACCGACAGAATATAATCAGCGCGCTTTCCCTTTCCGCGGCTTACCAGTTTGCCCCGAACAATAATGCGCCCCTTGGTAAAGCTGACCTCTTCTCGGATTTGCGTAATTTCATCCCAGCCAGCCTTGCGCAGCGCGGGCGTGATAAACTTGGTGCAAATGTCACGCTCACTGAGCGATCGCTTCTCCATGCGGTCCTTTCCTCGCAGCGCGACGCACCGTTACAGCGGTAAATCGGATAAGTGCCTTGATACGCTAGCATAAGCGGAATTCAGACCGCGCGGCAACGCTCAAAGGCGTTGCCAGTCGCGTTATGGTGGTATGTTTCCCGTGATATGATGGTGGCGCCCCTTACTCCCCCACCACCCTCAGCCTCGGCTTCAGCATCTCACCCACGGCGTTGACCCCGGCACGCAGGGGTGCGTCGATAAGGTGGGCGTAGCGCTGAGTGGTGCCGATCTGGGTGTGGCCAAGGAGGCGGC
>JAAFHX010000145.1 GCA_013297695.1 Rhodobacterales bacterium
GAGCGGAACATCTATTCGCGCCTCAAGACGCTGGTGATGGGCAAGGTTGCCGTGAAGGGGCCGAAGGGCGTGCGCGCCGGATCGACCATCGACGAGGAACTTCTGGGCACGCTGTCGCGCGGCCAGTGGTGGCAGCTTGCCCTGGGCGAGGAAGCCGACGCGAAGGAAGTCGAAGCCCTGCATGACCAGTACGAGGCGCAGAAGCGCGCGCTTGACCACCGGTTCGATGACAAGGTGGAAAAGGTCCGTCGCGGCGACGACCTGCCTCCGGGCGTGATGAAGATGGTCAAGGTCTTCGTCGCGGTGAAGCGCAAGCTGCAGCCGGGCGACAAGATGGCCGGGCGGCACGGCAACAAGGGCGTGATCTCCAAGGTGGTTCCCATCGAGGACATGCCGTTCCTCGCCGACGGCACGGCGGTCGATCTGGTGCTCAACCCGCTTGGCGTGCCAAGCCGGATGAACGTGGGCCAGATTCTGGAAACCCACATGGGCTGGGCCGCGCGCGGCCTGGGTCTGAAGATCGACGAGGCGCTGAAGGAATATCGCCGGTCCGGCGACATGACGCCGGTGCGCGAGGCCGTGCGTCTGGCCTATGGCGACGAAACCTATGAGGGGGCCTTTGCCGACCGGACCGAGGAAGATTTCCTTGAACTGGCGGGCAACGTGACCAAAGGCGTGCCGATCGCCTCGCCGGTGTTCGACGGGGCCAAGGAAGCCGACGTGAACGATGCGCTGGTCCGCGCGGGCTTTGACACCTCGGGTCAGTCCGTGGTGTTCGACGGGCGTTCGGGCGAGCAGTTCGCGCGCAAGGTCACCGTGGGCGTGAAATACATGCTGAAACTGCACCATCTGGTGGATGACAAGCTGCACGCCCGTTCCACCGGGCCCTACAGCCTCGTCACCCAGCAGCCGCTCGGCGGCAAGGCGCAGTTCGGCGGCCAGCGTCTGGGCGAGATGGAGGTCTGGGCGCTGGAAGCCTACGGGGCGGCCTATACCCTGCAGGAAATGCTCACGGTCAAGTCGGACGACGTGGCAGGCCGGACCAAGGTCTACGAGAGCATCGTCAAGGGCGAGGACAACTTCGAGGCCGGCGTGCCGGAATCGTTCAACGTGCTTGTCAAGGAGGTCCGCGGCCTGGGCCTCAACATGGAACTCCTGGATGCGGAGGACGAGGAGTAACGGGCGCCCCGGCGGGCGGTGCGTGCAAGCACGCACCCTACCCCGCGGCCCCGTAAGGTGCGTGCTTGCACGCACCGCTCCCTCCCCCGCCTCTGACCCCCATTCAAGGATGTGAAGATGAACCAGGAACTCAGCACCAACCCGTTCAACCCGGTGGCGCCGATCAAGACCTTCGACGAGATCAAGATCTCTCTGGCCAGCCCGGAGCGGATCCTGTCGTGGTCCTATGGCGAGATCAAGAAGCCCGAGACCATCAACTACCGGACCTTCAAGCCGGAGCGCGACGGTCTGTTCTGCGCCCGCATCTTCGGGCCGATCAAGGATTACGAATGCCTCTGCGGCAAGTACAAGCGCATGAAATATCGCGGCGTCGTCTGCGAAAAATGCGGCGTGGAAGTGACGCTCCAGAAGGTGCGGCGCGAGCGGATGGGGCATATCGAACTGGCCGCCCCGGTCGCGCATATCTGGTTCCTGAAATCGCTGCCCAGCCGCATCGGCCTCATGCTCGACATGACGCTGCGCGATCTGGAACGCATCCTCTACTTTGAAAACTATGTCGTCATCGAACCGGGCCTGACCGACCTGACCTATGGCCAGTTGATGACCGAAGAGGAATTCCTCGACGCGCAGGACCAGTACGGGGCCGACGGCTTCACCGCCAACATCGGTGCCGAGGCGATCCGCGAGATGCTGGCGGCCATCGACCTTGATGCCACCGCGCTGCAACTGCGCGAGGAACTGAAGGAAGCCACGGGCGAACTGAAGCCGAAGAAGATCATAAAGCGGCTGAAGATCGTCGAGTCGTTCCTCGAGTCGGGCAACCGGCCCGAATGGATGATCCTGACCGTGCTGCCGGTCATCCCGCCCGAACTGCGCCCGCTGGTTCCGCTGGACGGCGGCCGGTTCGCGACGTCAGACCTGAACGACCTGTACCGCCGGGTCATCAACCGCAACAACCGCCTGAAGCGGCTGATCGAGTTGCGGGCACCCGACATCATCGTGCGCAACGAAAAGCGGATGCTGCAGGAAGCGGTCGATGCGCTGTTCGACAACGGCCGCCGCGGCCGCGTCATCACCGGCACCAACAAGCGCCCGCTGAAATCGCTGTCCGACATGCTGAAGGGCAAGCAGGGCCGGTTCCGCCAGAACCTGCTGGGCAAGCGCGTGGACTTCTCGGGCCGCTCGGTCATCGTGACCGGGCCGGAACTGAAGCTGCACCAGTGCGGGCTGCCAAAGAAGATGGCGCTGGAACTGTTCAAGCCCTTCATCTACTCGCGGCTTGAGGCGAAGGGCCTTTCCAGCACCGTCAAGCAGGCCAAGAAACTGGTCGAGAAGGAACGTCCCGAGGTCTGGGATATCCTGGACGAGGTGATCCGCGAACACCCGGTGCTGCTGAACCGCGCGCCGACGCTGCACCGTCTGGGCATCCAGGCCTTCGAGCCGATCCTGATCGAGGGCAAGGCGATCCAGCTTCACCCGCTGGTCTGTTCGGCCTTCAACGCCGACTTCGACGGCGACCAGATGGCGGTGCACGTGCCGCTTTCGCTGGAAGCCCAGCTTGAGGCGCGCGTGCTGATGATGTCCACCAACAACGTGCTGTCGCCCGCCAATGGTGCTCCGATCATCGTGCCGTCGCAGGACATGGTGCTGGGGCTCTATTACACCACGATGGAGCGACGCGGCATGAAGGGCGAAGGCATGGCCTTTGCCGATGTGGACGAGGTGGAACACGCGCTGGCCGCTGGCCAGGTGCATCTGCACGCCCGCATCAAGGCGCGCATCCGCCAGATCGACGAAGAGGGCAACGAGGTCTGGCGGCGGTTCGACACCACGCCCGGCCGCCTGCGTCTGGGCAACCTTCTGCCGCTGAACGCCAAGGCCCCGTTCGACCTTGTCAACCGCCTGCTGCGTAAGAAGGACGTGCAGAACGTCATCGACACCGTCTACCGCTATTGCGGCCAGAAGGAATCGGTCATCTTCTGCGACCAGATCATGGGTCTGGGTTTCCGCGAGGCGTTCAAGGCGGGCATTTCCTTCGGCAAGGACGACATGCTGATCCCCGACAACAAGTGGGACACGGTGCATGCCGTGCAGGATCAGGTGAAGGAATTCGAACAGCAGTACATGGACGGACTGATTACCCAGGGCGAAAAGTACAACAAGGTGGTCGATGCCTGGTCCAAATGCTCGGACAAGGTGGCGGGAGACATGATGTCGGCCATCTCGGCGGTTCGCTATGACGATGCGGGCGCGGAAAAGGAACCGAACTCGGTCTACATGATGTCCCACTCGGGCGCGCGCGGCTCGCCGGCGCAGATGAAACAATTGGGCGGCATGCGCGGGCTGATGGCCAAGCCTTCGGGCGAGATCATCGAAACGCCGATCATCAGTAACTTCAAGGAAGGCCTGACCGTGCTGGAGTACTTCAACTCCACCCACGGGGCCCGCAAGGGTCTGGCGGATACGGCGCTGAAGACCGCGAACTCGGGGTACCTCACGCGGCGTCTGGTGGACGTGGCGCAGGATTGCATCGTGCGGTCGCATGACTGCGGCACCGACAATGCGATCACCGCCGTTGCGGCGGTCAAGGACGGCGAGGTCGTGTCGTCGCTGGCCGAGCGGGTGCTGGGCCGGGTGGCGGCCGATGACATCCTTGTGCCAGGCACCGATGAAGTGATCGTGTCGCGCAACGAACTGATCGACGAACGTCGCGCGGACGAGATTGCCAAGGCGGGTGTCGCCTCGGCGCGCATCCGCTCGCCCCTGACCTGCCAGGCCGACGAAGGCGTCTGCGCCATGTGCTATGGCCGCGATCTGGCCCGGGGCACGATGGTGAACGAGGGCGAGGCGGTGGGCATCATCGCCGCGCAGTCGATCGGCGAACCCGGCACGCAGTTGACGATGCGGACCTTCCACATCGGCGGCATCGCGCAGGGCGGGCAGCAGTCCTTCCTGGAAGCCAGCCAGGAAGGCCGGATCGAGTTCCGCAACCCGAACCTGCTGGCCAATGCGAACGCCGAGCAGATCGTGATGGGCCGGAACATGCAGATCGCCATCATCGACGACGCCGGGCAAGAGCGGGCGGCGCACAAGGTCAGCTATGGCGCGAAGGTTCTGGTCAAGGATGGCCAGCCGGTCAAACGCGGGGCAAAGCTGTTCGAATGGGACCCCTATACCCTGCCGATCATCGCCGAAAAGGGTGGCGTGGCGAAGTTCGTCGATCTGGTCTCGGGCATCTCGGTGCGCGAGGATACCGACGAGGCGACCGGCATGACCCAGAAGATCGTGTCCGACTGGCGAAGCGCGCCGCGTGGCAACGACCTCAAGCCCGAGGTCATCATCGTGAACCCGGAAACGGGCGATGCGGTGCGCAACGAGGCGGGCAACCCGATCACCTATCCGATGTCGGTGGATGCGATCCTGTCGGTCGAAGACGGGCAGGACGTGCGCCCGGGCGACGTGGTGGCGCGTATCCCGCGCGAAGGCGCCAAGACCAAGGACATCACCGGGGGTCTGCCCCGCGTGGCGGAACTGTTCGAGGCGCGGCGGCCCAAGGATCACGCGATCATCGCGGAATCCGACGGCTATGTGCGGTTCGGCAAAGACTACAAGAACAAGCGCCGCATCACCATCGAACCGGTGGACGACAGCCACCAGCCGATGGAATACATGGTGCCCAAGGGCAAGCACATCCCGGTGCAGGAAGGCGACTTCGTGCAGAAGGGTGACAACATCATGGACGGCAACCCGGCCCCGCATGACATCCTGCGGATTCTGGGGGTCGAGGCGCTTGCGAACTTCATGATCGGCGAGGTGCAGGACGTCTACCGGCTGCAGGGCGTGAAGATCAACGACAAGCACATCGAGGTGATCGTCCGGCAGATGCTGCAGAAGTGGGAAATCCTCGACTCCGGGGAAACCACGCTGCTGAAGGGCGAACACGTCGACAAGGCCGAACTGGAAGAGGTCAACGAAAAGGCGGCGCTGAACAACCTGCGTCCGGCCAGCGGCGAGCCGATCCTGCTGGGCATCACCAAGGCAAGCTTGCAGACCCGCAGCTTCATCTCGGCGGCGTCCTTCCAGGAAACCACGCGCGTGCTGACCGAAGCCGCCGTGCAGGGCAAGCGCGACAAGCTGGTCGGCCTGAAAGAGAACGTGATCGTCGGGCGGCTGATCCCGGCGGGCACCGGCGGGGCGACGCGTCGTGTCAAGGCTATTGCCTCGGACCGCGACCAGAGCGTCATCGAGATGCGCCGGTCGCAGGCCGAACAGGCGGCGGCGCTTGCCGCTCCGCTGGACGGCGGCATGGACTATGACGACGAGGCAGCCCTTGTCGCTGCGACCGAGGCCAGCGAAGGCTGACCTTCGCCCGGAGTGATCCGGAAAAACCTCCCCGTCTGCAGAAACCCCCCGTCCGAAGGGACGGGGGGTTTTTTCTTCATGGGGC
The DNA here is from genome assembly GCA_013297695.1 of Rhodobacterales bacterium. Lineage (GTDB taxonomy): Bacteria > Pseudomonadota > Alphaproteobacteria > Rhodobacterales > Rhodobacteraceae > Aliitabrizicola. The sequence continues at coordinate 5,627 of JAAFHX010000145.1, forward strand.
AGGAATGGTCGGCGATGGAAACCCCGGACCCCCGGCAACGGGGCGTTCAGGCGGCCATCCGTGCCGAAATCTCGGCCCAGGCTTCGTTGACCGCGATCAGGCGACGCTCGGCCAGCCGGACGGCCTCGGCCGGAACCCCCCGCGCGACCATCCGGTCGGGGTGGCTGTCGCGGACCGCCTGTTTCCAGGCGGCCTTCGCCTCGTCCAGCGTGGCCTCCGGCGGCAGTCCGAGGGTATCGAACGGGTCACGCGGGGCACCGGGCACGAACCGCGACCGGATCGCCCGGTAGGTCCGGTCGCCAATGCCCAGAATCCCTGCGACGGTTTCCAGAAACCCCTCTTCCTTGGGGTGAAAGCGCCCGTCGGACACCGCGATGTGAAACAGCCCTTCCATCAGGTCCACCAGAACCTGATCGTCTTCGCGGAACATGCCACGCACCTTGCGGGCATAGGCGTCAAACCCTGCCACGTCCTGCCGGGCCAGGTTGAAGACGCGTGCCGCATTGGCCTCTTCGCCCGGGGGGATGGCAAAAACCTCGCGAAAGGCTGCAACCTCTCCGCGCGTGACCTCGCCATCGGCCTTGGCGATCTTGGCCCCAAGCGCGATCACGGCGATGGTGAAGCCAACCGATCTTTCGGGCGGGGTCCGCAGCCGGTCGAACAGCGCCGACAGCCCTTCGCCGGATGCGAGGGCGGACAGGGCTTCGGCAATGCGCGTCCAGATCGACATGGGTGCAGCATAAACCGGGGGAAAGCCGCTGTCAGTCGGACTTTTCTGCGCCCCTTACAGGTGCCTCACGCCGGAAGGGGTCTGAAACGCGGCCCGAAGCGCCTTTTCCGGGCCGGGCAGCAGCACGACACGCGGATCGGCCATCCGGCCCGCAAGGGCGTCGTGCAGCGCGTGGGCCTGCGGGTGGACCACCTCCAGCCGGATCAGGCGCACCCCGGTATCCGGCAGGCGCTGCACCGGATGCGCCGGTCCCTGCCAGGAAATCAGCGCCGGAAAGGCATCCCCGAAGGGCAGCCGGCCATCTGCCGGCACCGCCATGCGCCAGCGCAGGTCACCCCGTTCCAGCGCAACCGGCACCCCCACCCCTTGCGGACCAAGCGCAATCTCGGCCTCCAGATCGTCACAGGCGGCGATCCAGTTGGTCAGCCGGGGCGGGCCGGAAAAACGGTCAAGGTCGAACCAGCGCGGCCATGCCGGGCGCGGTGCCGCCGGGTCGGGCGCGATCACCTCCAGATAGATGTCGCCCATCCCCAGCAGCCGGTTATGTGTGCCCATGTGCGGATGCACCCCGCCGGGTGCCAGCGCCACGCCAAGCGCCGCCTCGACCGCTGCAACCCCTTCGGCCAGCGTGCCTGCCGACACCGCAAGGTGATCCAGCCTCATGCCGCCTGCGCCTCGGACACCATCGGCACGGCCCGCAGCGATTGTGCCAGCGCGGTGAACCGCGCCTGCGCCACCTCGCCGAACAGCCCCACGCCAAGCGGCGTCAGGATCAGCTCCAGCTCACGTTCCTTCTTGCGGGACTGGTGCAGCCGCAGCGTCCCCGCCGAAGACGGATCTGCGACCGAGAACATCGCGCCAAACCGCATCGCCTTGCCCAACACCTCGGCATCGCGCAACTGGTCTTCGGTCAGCAGCCGGAACAGCGGCTCCAGCCGTGACCCCGTGCGCGAGTTCTTGTAGCGGTGCAGCAGCGCCAGCCCCAGGAAGACCCGTCCCGAATGGTCAAGGCCCCCAAGGTTGGCCCGTGTCGCATTGTCGAAACAGACTTCGGCGCGATAGTCGGGATGGGCGCGCCACGTCGTGTCATGCAGCAGGCAGGCCGCCCGGACCAGGCGCATCTGTTCCGGCGGGGCATCGTGGAACAGCGGTTCCAGAAAGCCGAACAGCTTCTTGCCAAAGCCCGGAATCCGGGCCGAGGTCGCCTCGGCCATCCGGGCCGCCTCGATCAGCGGGTCGCGGGCACGCAGCCGGTCGGGCATCTGTTCGTACAGCAACCCCTCGCGGATGCCATAGGCCGAAATGTCGATCTCGCGCGGGGCCAGCACCTCGATCAGCGTGCGCAAGACCTCGCAGGCCAGAGGCACAAGGTCCATCCGCTCGGGCGAGGTCGCGGTCAGCACCCGCAGCACGGCAAGGTCGCTGGCGGCGATCCAGTCCAGCGTGTCCAGAATCTGCGTGGGCGTCATGCGGTATTCGTGCAGCACGGTCAGCGGATAGGCGCGGCGTTCCATGTCCAGCCGCGCGATGACGCGCCATGACCCGCCGACCAGATACAGGCGCGGATGGTCGGTCGGAAACAGCTTTTTCATGTCGGTCAGGATGCGGTGGATATGGGCGCGACGCCCCTTGACCCCGCCTTCGACCTGCTGCAGCCGGAACGGCCCAAGCGGCGAGGTTGCCCGCGCCCCGACCTTGCCATTGCCGATCAGCGCCAGTTCCATCGAGTTGCCGCCGATATCGCAAACGATGCCGCGCGCCTCGGGCCAGCCCAGCAGCACGCCCTGCGCCGAAAGCCGCGCCTCTTCGGCCCCGTCGATCACCCACATCTTCAGGCCGGTCGTCTCGAATACCTCTTCGCGGAACGCGGCACCGTCGCTGGCCTCGCGCACCGCCGCTGTGGCCACGACGGTCATGGGCGAGACATCCATCCCCTCGGCCAGCAGCGCAAAGCGGCGCAGCGCGGCCAGCGCCCGGACCCGCCCCTGCGGGTTGAGCCGACCGGTTTCGGCCAGACCCTGACCAAGGGCGCACATGACCTTTTCATTGTAGAAATAGGCCGGGCTGCGCGCTGCGCCGTCGAACACCACCATCCGGACCGAGTTCGATCCCACATCGACCACCCCGACCCGGCTGAGCGCGCGGGCAGACGGGTCTTCGAACAGCGGGCGGCCGAACGGCCCCCAGTCTTCGCCTGCCTGATCCGGCATCTTCGGTATCCCCCGCCTGTTCTGGCGCGACCATGCCGCCGGGGGCAGCAGAGGTCAATCCTCTGGCAGGGCCAGCCGGGGCACATCCTTGGCCCCCGCCGTTCCCCGCCCGGAAAGGGACGGGTTTTCCATGAAGAAACGATGACAGTTGAACAACTTGGACGAATCCTCGGGCAGGTCGCGCAGGAACCGGCCATCGGGTTGCAGCACCCAGCTTTGCGCCTCGTCCGACAGGTTCGCGGCCATGATCTGGCTGACGATCTGTTCCTTGACGGTGGGGTTCACGGTCTCGACCAGGGTTTCCACCCGCCGCGTCAGATTGCGCCCCATCCAGTCGGCCGAAGACATGAAAACCCGAGCCTTCTTCGAGGGCAGGCCATGGCCATTGCCGAAGCAGACGATGCGGCTGTGTTCCAGGAACCGCCCGACGATGGACTTGACGCGGATCGTCTCGCTCAGTCCTTTGACGCCGGGGCGCAACCCGCAGATACCCCGGATCACCAGCTTGATGCGCACTCCGGCCTGACTGGCGGCATACAGCGCGTCGATCACGTCGGGGTCGATCAGACTGTTCATCTTGGCCCAGATCGCCGCCGGCTTGCCCGCCCGCGCATGGTCGGCCTCGGCCGCGATCAACTCCAGCAGGCGCGGCTTCAGGCTGATCGGGCTGATCGCAAGGTTCTCCAGCCCGGCCGGCTGCACATAGCCCGACAGGTAATTGAATACCTTGGTCGCATCGCGGCCAAGCGCCGGGTCGCAGGTGAACAGCGACAGGTCGGTATAGATGCGCGCGGTGATCGGGTGATAGTTGCCGGTGCCGTAATGGGTATAGGTCACTAGGTTCTCGCCCTCGCGCCGCACGACGGTGCTGATCTTGGCGTGGGTCTTGTAGTTGACGAACCCATAGACCACATGCGCCCCGGCGCGTTCCAGCCGCCGCGACTGGCGGATGTTCGACGCCTCGTCGAACCGCGCTTTCAGTTCCACCAGTGCTGTCACCGACTTGCCCGCCTCGGCCGCCTCGCACAGCGCATCGACGATCGGGCTGT
>JAAFHX010000148.1 GCA_013297695.1 Rhodobacterales bacterium
TATCGCGGGTACCTCCATCGGCAAAGGCTTTGCCGGGGCGATGAAGCGGCACAACTTCGGCGGTCTGCGCGCCAGCCACGGTGTGTCGGTCAGCCACCGCTCGCACGGGTCCACGGGCCAGTGCCAGGACCCGGGCAAGGTGTTCCGCGGCAAGAAGATGGCGGGCCATCTGGGCTCGGTCCGGGTGACCACGCAGAACCTGCAGGTCGTGCGCACCGATGCCGAACGTGGTCTTCTGATGATCAAGGGCGCAGTACCCGGATCGAAGGGTGGCTGGGTCACGGTCAAGGACGCGGTAAAGAAATCCGCGCCCGAAGGTCTGCCGATGCCCGCCGCCCTGCGTTCGGCGGCGGTTGCCGGTGGTTCGGCCGAAGTGCCGGTCGAAGGGGGTGAAGCATGAAACTCGACGTGATTACCCTTGAGGGCGCCAGCGCCGGGTCCATCGACCTGGACGAAGCCCTCTTCGGGCTGGAGCCGCGCGCCGACATCCTGCACCGCGTGGTGCGCTGGCAGCGGGCCAAGGCCCAGGCCGGAACGCACTCGACGCTGGGCAAGTCGGACGTCAGCTATTCCACCAAGAAGATCTACAAGCAGAAGGGCACCGGCGGCGCGCGCCACGGGTCCAAGAAGGCCCCGATCTTCCGTCATGGCGGCGTCTACAAGGGCCCGCAGCCGCGCAGCCATGCGCATGACCTGCCCAAGAAGTTCCGCGCGCTTGGCCTGCGGCACGCCCTGTCGGCCAAGGCCCAGGCAGGCGAGCTGGCGATCCTGGATGCGGCGGTGATGGCCGAGGGCAAGACCGCGATCCTGGCCAAGGTTGCGAAGGAACTGGGTTGGAAGCGCGTGCTGATCATCGACGGCGCCGAAGTGAACGAGAACTTTGCCCGCGCGGCACGCAACATCGACGGGATCGATGTGCTGCCGTCGATGGGTGCGAATGTCTATGACATCCTCAAGCGCGATCAGCTCGTGATCACGAAGGCGGGTGTCGAAGCGCTGGAGGCTCGACTCAAATGAGCGTGAAACCCGAACATTACGACGTCATCCGCAAGCCGATCATCACTGAAAAGGCGACGATGGCGGCGGAAGCCAACGCCTATGTCTTTCAGGTGGCGATGGAGTCGACCAAGCCGATGATCAAGGAGGCGGTCGAGGCCGTCTTTGGCGTGAAGGTGAAGGCGGTGAACACCACCATCACCAAGGGCAAGGAAAAGCGGTTCCGCGGACGCCCCGGCGTGCGGTCCGACCGCAAGAAGGCCTATGTGACGCTCGAGGAAGGAAACTCCATCGACGTCTCTACCGGCCTTTGATAGAAGGCCACGATTCGTCGCGGCCCCGGTTTTCCGGGGCCGCACATTTTTCAAGAACGGGGAGCTTCGGCGCCCTTCACCGGACCGCACAGCGGTCCTCAAGCTGACGGAAGACAGAAAGCATGGCACTCAAGTCGTACAAGCCGACGACGCCTGGCCAGCGTGGGCTGGTTCTGATCGACCGTTCGGAGCTTTGGAAAGGCCGCCCGGTCAAGGCCCTCACCGAGGGTTTGATCAAGACGGGTGGACGGAACAATACCGGACGCGTCACGATGTGGCACAAGGGCGGGGGCGCCAAGCGCCTGTACCGCGTTGTGGATTTCAAGCGCCGCAAGTTCGACATGGCGGCTGTGGTGGAGCGGATCGAATATGACCCGAACCGCACGGCCTTCATCGCGCTGGTGCGTTACGCTGATGGCGAACTTGCCTATATTCTTGCACCGCAGCGTCTGGCTATTGGCGATTCGGTGATTGCCGGAGCCAAGACCGACGTGAAGCCCGGCAATGCGATGCCGTTCTCGGGCATGCCCATCGGCACCATCGTGCACAATGTGGAGCTGAAGGCCGGCAAGGGCGGGCAGTTGGCTCGTGCGGCGGGCACCTATGCCCAGTTCGTCGGGCGTGACGGTGGCTATGCGCAAATCCGGCTTTCGTCGGGCGAGTTGCGGATGGTGCGGCAGGAATGCATGGCGACGGTTGGCGCAGTGTCGAACCCCGACAACAGCAACCAGAACTTCGGCAAGGCGGGTCGCATGCGTCACAAGGGCATTCGCCCCACGGTGCGCGGCGTGGCCATGAACCCGATCGACCACCCGCATGGCGGCGGCGAAGGCCGCACCTCGGGCGGCCGTCATCCGGTTACCCCCTGGGGCAAGGGCACCAAGGGCAACAAGACGCGCAAGGCGAAGGCTTCGGACAAGCTCATCGTCCGGTCGCGCAATGCGAAGAAGGGGCGTTAATCCATGTCGCGTTCAGTTTGGAAGGGCCCCTTTGTTGACGGCTATGTGCTGAAGAAGGCCGAGAAGCAAGGCGAAGGCTTCGGACAAGCTCATCGTCCGGTCGCGCAATGCGAAGAAGGGGCGTTAATCCATGTCGCGTTCAGTTTGGAAGGGCCCCTTTGTTGACGGCTATGTGCTGAAGAAGGCCGAGAAGTCAAAGGAAGGCGGCAAGAACGAGGTGATCAAGATCTGGTCGCGCCGTTCGACGATCCTGCCGCAGTTCGTCGGTCTGACCTTCGGGGTCTACAACGGGCACAAGCATATTCCGGTCAACGTCACCGAAGAGATGATCGGCCAGAAGTTCGGGGAATATTCGCCGACGCGGACCTATTACGGTCACGCCGCCGACAAGAAAGCGAAACGGAAGTAAGCCATGGGTACCGAAAAGAATCCGCGCCGCGTGGCCGAAAACGAAGCCATGGCCATCCTGCGCATGCTGAAGACCAGCCCGCAGAAGCTGAACCTTGTCGCGGGCATGATCCGTGGCAAGAAGGTCGAGAAGGCTCTGGCCGACCTGACATTCTCCAAGCGCCGCATTGCCGGCGACGTGAAGAAGTGCCTGCAGTCGGCGATTGCCAATGCCGAGAACAACCACGGGCTTGACGTGGACGAGCTGGTCGTGGCCGAGGCCTGGGTCGGCAAGAACATCACGCTGAAGCGCGGTCGTCCGCGCGCGCGCGGGCGGTTCGGCAAGATCATGAAGCCGTTCAGCGAAATCACGATCAAGGTCCGTCAGGTCGGGGAGTCTGCGTAATGGGTCAGAAAGTCAATCCGATCGGCTTCCGCATGCAGGTCAACCGGACCTGGGACAGCCGCTGGTTCGCCGAGTCGAAGGACTACGGCAACCTGCTGCTGGAAGACCTGAAGATGCGCGAGTTCATCCGCAAGGAGTGCAAGCAGGCCGGCATCAGCAAGGTCATCATCGAGCGTCCGCACAAGAAGTGCCGCGTCACGATCTATACCGCGCGCCCCGGCGTCATCATCGGCAAGAAGGGCGCGGATATCGAGACGCTGCGCAAGAAGCTGGCGGCCTTCACCAAGTCGGAACTGCATCTGAACATCGTGGAAATCCGCAAGCCGGAGCTTGACGCGCAACTGGTGGCCGAAAGCATCGCCCAGCAGATGGAAAAGCGCGTGTCGTTCCGGCGCGCGATGAAGCGCGGCGTGCAGAACGCGATGCGGATGGGTGCGCTTGGCATCCGGGTGAATGTGGGTGGCCGTTTGGGCGGGGCCGAGATTGCCCGGGTCGAATGGTATCGCGAGGGTCGCGTGCCGCTGCACACGCTGCGCGCCGACATCGACTATGCCACCGACGAGGCGACGACGGCCTACGGGATCATCGGCGTCAAGGTCTGGATCTTCAAGGGCGAGATTCTGGAACACGATCCGCAGGCCCATGACCGCCGCAATGCCGAGGCTCAGGAAGGCGCGGTTCCGCGTCAGCCGCGCCGCGAACGCGCGTAAGGGAGAAGACAGATGCTGCAACCAAAACGGACGAAGTTCCGCAAGCAGTTCAAGGGCCGCATCCACGGCGAGGCGAAGGGCGGCTTTCTGCTGAACTTCGGGTCGTTCGGGCTGAAGGCGACGGAACCCGAGCGTGTGACCGCGCGCCAGATCGAGGCGGCACGCCGCGCGATCACCCGCCACATGAAGCGTCAGGGCCGCGTCTGGATCCGGATATTCCCGGATGTTCCGGTCTCGTCCAAGCCGACCGAGGTGCGGATGGGCAAGGGCAAGGGGTCGACCGACTACTGGGCGGCCAAGGTCAAGCCGGGCCGGATCATGTTCGAGATCGACGGCGTCGGTGAAGTCGTGGCGCGCGAGGCGCTGCGTCTGGGCGCGATGAAGCTGCCGGTGACAACCCGTGTGGTGGTCCGCGAGGACTGGTGACCGGGGCGGTGCGTGCGGAGCACGCACCCTACGGGTGAGACGACTGAACGGCGCAGCGGTGCGTGCAAAGCACGCACCCTACGGATCGGGGCCCTGCCGGGAACGGCGGGGCCTTGTTCTTTGGTGCCAATCTGAGGTGTTTCGAGAACGCTCCGGGAACGGCAACTTGTCCGGATGCCGGTTTCTTGATACCGTCGGAGCGGGGCAAGAGGGCAGAGAATGCAGCGGAAGACCTTTCATTTTGTCATGATCAAGCCATCGCATTATGATGCGGACGGCTATGTGATCCAGTTCTTCCGCTCGGCCATGCCATCGAACACGCTGGCGACGATTTTCGGGCTTGCCCAGGATTGCCAGTCCCGCCGCGTTCTGGGCGATGACGTGGACATGAAGTTCACCGCGATCGACGAGACGAACAAGCGGGTAAACGTGGACCGGATCATCCGCATGATCCGGGCCGATGGCGGGATGGGGCTGATCGGGCTGATCGGGGTGCAGTCGAACCAGTATCCGCATGCGCTGGACCTGGCACGCCGGTTCCGGGCCGCCGGATTGCAGGTCTGTATCGGTGGCTTTCATGTCAGCGGGTCGCTCTCGATGCTGCCGGGGGTGATGCCGGAGCTGCAGGAGGCGCTGGATATGGGCGTCTCGCTTTACGCGGGCGAGGCCGAGGGGCGGCTGGACGTGGTGCTGCGAGATGCCTTCGCGGGTGCGATGAAGCCGATCTACAACCACATGAAGGACCTGCCTGCGCTGCAGAATGCCGAGATTCCGTTTCTGGATGCCAAGGCGGTCAAGCGCACGGGCGGCGCGCAGTCGAGCTTTGATGCCGGGCGGGGGTGCCCCTATCTGTGCAGCTTCTGCACCATCATCAATGTGCAGGGCCGCAAGTCGCGTTACCGGTCACCCGAGGATGTGGAGGCGATCATCCGCGCCAACCTCGCGCAGGGGATCAAGCGCTTCTTCATCACCGACGACAACTTCTCGCGCAACCAGAACTGGGAACCGATCCTGGACCGGCTGATCGCATGGCGGGAACGGGAAGGCGCCAGCTTCAATCTGGTGCTTCAGGTCGATACCGCCTGCCACCGTCTGCCGGGCTTCATCGAAAAGGCGGCGCGGGCGGGGACGAAGCGGGTCTTCATCGGGCTGGAGAACATCAACCCCGACAGCCTGAAGGGCGCGCAGAAGGGGCAGAACCTGATCGTCGAGTATCGCAAGATGCTGCAGGCCTGGCGCGCGCAGAAGGTGATGACGACAGCGGGCTACATCCTGGGCTTCCCCGGCGACACGCCCGAGACGATCCTGCGGGACATCGAGATCATCAAGCGCGAACTGCCCATCGATTTTCTGGAGTTCTTCTACCTGACGCCGCTGCCGGGGTCCGAGGATCACCAGAAGCTGCATGCCAAGGGTGTCGCGATGGACGCCGACCTGAACAAGTATGACCTTAACAACATCTGCACCGGACATGACACGATGAGCCGAGCCGACTGGGAACGCGCCTACCGTGCGGCCTGGGACAGCTATTATTCGCCGGAACACGCGGCCACGCTGATGAAGCGGGCGCGGGCGGACCGGCTTCCCCTGGGCAAGATCGTGGGCACGATGACGTGGTTCCACGGGTCGGTGCTGTATGAAGGGGTGCACCCGCTGGAATCGGGCTTCTTCCGGCTGAAGTTCCGCCGCGACAGAAGGCCGGGTCTGCCGGTTGAACCGGCGCTGACCTTCTATCCGAAATATGCCGCCGAACTGGTCGGCAAGACCTGGGCGCTGTTCAAGCTGTACAATGGCTACCGGAAGATCCGGCAACAGATCGAGGCCGATCCTGCGACGCTGGACTATACCGACATGGCGTTGTCGCCGGTGACCGAGGGTGAAGTGCACCAGCTAGACCTGTATCAGGCGACCGAATCCGCACGGAAGGCCGTTGCACGGTCGGAAAAACGCAAGGGCCGGGATTTGCGGATGCCGGAGCCGGCGGCATAGGCATTCCGACGTGGCGCGTTGTCATCGCGGGCGGTGCGTGCCAGCACGCACCCTACGCGGGCGCGGACTTGCCGCAGACCGTCTGGCCCGATGCCCCAACCTGAAGGAGGACCGATGGCCGAGATTCAATCATTGTTCGTCACGCGGCTGTATCGGGCGCAGTTGAACGAGCTTGGCAAGAAGAAGGTGGATTATGACGAGCTGAATTCGTCCTGCCTTGCCATCGCCGAGGAGGACGAGGCGGGGCAGGCGTGGTGCGAGGCCAACGGCTATCCGGGCTATACCAGCTATTCCTCGCTGGACGATCTGCCCTGGCGCTTTCCGATCTTTGCCGCGCTGGAAAAGGTGCTGGACAAGCATGTGGCGGCGTTCTGCGAGGACCTGGGGTTCGATCTGGGCGACCGCAAGCTGAAATGCGGGGCGTTCTGGATCAACATCCTGCCGCAGGGCGGCATGCATGCCAGCCACATCCATCCGCACTCGGTGATCTCGGGCACCACCTATGTGGCGATGCCGAAGGGGACCAGCGCCCTGAAACTGGAAGACCCGCGCCTGCCGATGATGATGCACGCGCCGGTCAGGTCCAAGAAGGCGCGGGCCGAGATGCAGAGCTTTGTCTATGTGACGCCGCAGGTCGGCGAGGTGCTGCTGTGGGAAAGCTGGCTGCGCCACGAGGTGCCGATGAACATGGCCGAGGACGAGCGGGTGTCGGTGAGTTTCAACTATGAGTGGGCTTAGGTTTCAAGGTCGTCGGTGAACAACAGGGCGGAAATGTTCCGTTTCTGGTGAATGATCCGCAGGATCACGGGTGCTCCGCCTGCATGCCGTGTCGGACTGAAGAAGACCACATGCTGTTCGCAGGTCAGTGACCTCAGGCCCTTGTGCAAGGCGTCGCGCTGACGACCACACTGCGGGTCATTCGCGATGCGTTCAAAGGCCGCCGAAAGCCCGGCGAAGTAGCGCAGCCATTGCTCGCGACCCCAACGCGCCACGGTATGCTTGCGGATGTCCTCAAGATCACGCCGCGCTGTCCGCGTCAGCCTGGCGCGCATCACCGAAAGGCGTCTGGCTCGAAGGCAACAGGGTCGAAGTCTTCGTAGTCGCCACGCTCGGCTTCTGCGATGGCGTCCTCGAGTTCAGACCGAAGCGCAAGGAACGCCCGCGCGCGGTCCCGTTCCATCAGCGTCCGCATCCCGGCCCGGACAATCTCGGACAGGTTGGCATAGGCCCCGGATTCGATCTGCGCATCGGCAAATTCCTGCATGGGTTTGGTCAGGTGAACGTTGGGCATGGGCACCTCCATATGGCATATGATATCAGCTCCTGACATGCCGACAAGATGGCTGACTCGCACGGGACGTGGCGTTGCCGCGGGAAAGTCTGCAGCATGATGATATGTCGATCACCATGGCGGCGCCGTGACTGAATTCAAGAAACATGCAAACCTCGGGGTCATGGTTGTTGCAGGTTGCCAAAACCCGAAGTGGCAGGAATCTTCCCCCTTGCCCCACAGCCCCCCATCCCCTATACGACCCCATCCACGAGGCCGGGGCGACTCGGACACGGGGGTCAATCATTGATCCGTCAGGGCCACGGTAACCCGGTTTCATGGGGCCGCCTGACGTTTGAAAAAGGAAAAGGCGCATGACCGCCGATGAACTGAGGGCCAAGACGCCCGATCAACTGCGCGACAATCTGGTCTCGCTGAAGAAGGAAGCGTTCAACCTGCGCTTCCGTCAGGCCACCGGCCAGCTTGAGAACACCGCCCGCATGCGCGCCTTGCGCCGTGACGTGGCGCGGATCAAGACCGTGCTGAACCAGAAAGCCGCGCAAGCGGCCGCGAACTGAGGAGCGAGCCATGCCGAAACGTATCCTGCAAGGCACTGTGACCTCGGACAAGAACGAACAGACCATCACGGTTCTGGTCGAGCGCCGCTTCAAGCACCCGCTGCTGCAGAAGACGGTCCGCAAGTCGAAGAAGTACCGGGCGCATGACGCGCTGAACCAGTTCAAGGTCGGCGATCAGGTCCGCATTCAGGAATGCGCGCCGATTTCCAAAACGAAACGCTGGACGGTGGTGACAGAAGCTTCGGCTTGATCCCTCCGTCTCATCGAAACCCCGGGGCGAACCCCCGCAGGTCGGGAGACTACCAATGATCCAGATGCAGACCAATCTGGATGTTGCTGACAACTCCGGCGCACGCCGGGTGCAGTGCATCAAGGTTCTGGGCGGTTCGCACCGCCGCTATGCATCCGTTGGCGACATCATCGTGGTGTCGGTGAAGGAAGCCATTCCGCGTGGCCGCGTTAAGAAGGGCGACGTCCGCAAGGCCGTCGTCGTGCGCACCGCCAAGGAAGTTCGCCGCGAAGACGGCACCACCATCCGCTTTGACCGCAACGCCGCCGTCATCCTGAACAACCAGGGTGAACCGGTCGGTACGCGCATCTTCGGGCCGGTCGTGCGCGAGTTGCGCGCGAAGAACTTCATGAAGATCATCTCGCTGGCTCCGGAGGTGCTCTGATGGCTGCGAAACTCAAGAAGGGTGACAAGGTCATCGTGCTGGCGGGCCGCGACAAGGGCCGCACCGGCGAGATCACGACCGTCATGCCGAAAGACAACAAGGCCGTGGTCGAGGGCGTGAACGTCGCGATCCGCCACACCAAGCAGAGCCAGACGAGCCAGGGCGGTCGCATCGCCAAGCCGATGCCGATCGACCTGTCGAACCTGGCGATCGTTGACAAGGCGGGCAAGCCGACCCGCGTCGGCTTCCGCATGGAAGGCGACAAGAAGGTGCGCTTTGCCAAGACCACCGGGGAGGTGCTGTGATGCTGGATGCTGCCGCGTATACCCCGCGCCTGAAGGCCGATTACATTGCCCGCATCCGTCCGGCGATGATGACGGAATTCGGCTACTCGAACGTCATGCAACTGCCGCGCCTCGACAAGATCGTCCTGAACATGGGCGTGGGCGAGGCCGTGAAGGACACCAAGAAGGTCAAGACTGCCGCCGAACAGCTGACGCTGATCGCCGGGCAGAAGGCCGTCATCACCCATGCCAAGAAATCCATCGCGGGTTTCCGGGTGCGGGAAGAGATGCCGCTTGGTGTGAAGGTGACGCTGCGGGCGGACCGGATGTATGAATTCCTGGACCGTCTGATCACCATCGCTCTGCCCCGCGTCCGCGACTTTCGCGGCGTAAAGCCGACCTCGTTCGATGGCCGCGGCAACTATGCCATGGGCCTGAAGGAACAGAT
>JAAFHX010000147.1 GCA_013297695.1 Rhodobacterales bacterium
GGCGAGGCCTGCCCTTCGCCCCCCGTCGCCGTGAGGGCCGCCTGCCAGATGTCGGACTGAAGCGCCGAGGCCCGCGCAATCGCTGCGACGGATGCTGGCCTGTTGTCTTCGTCTGCGAACGTCGCCAGCCGCGCGTCGGTATAGTCGCGGAACATCTGGCGCAGGTCCGGCTGCGCTTCGGCGGGCAACAGGTCAAGCCGCAGCCAGGCAGTGCCGATATCGTTCGCTTCCTCGACAATCAGCGCCTTGCGGGCGTCAAAGCGCGAAGCTGCGCCCGAAAAGGTGAAGGCGATCAGCAGCCCCAACAACGCGAAGACCGCGCCGTCGATCACCCCGATCCCGACGGGCGCCGCATCGCCATAGCGTTCCATCCGGCGCAGGCCGATGCGGCGGCCCGTGTACATCATCAACACCATGCCAAGAAACAGCATGACTGCCATCAGCAGGGACAAGGTCATCTGGTACACGGGCATCCTGTCTTCTGTCCGAACCTGTGCACTTCTAGGCCGCGTCCGACGCCGGGCGCAAGTCCGGGAACCCGGTCAGGCTTCAGGTGAAGGCGTTGGTAATCAGGAAGATCGCAGCCTTGGCCAAGGCATACAGCACGCTGGCCACGACGAGTACCGACAGGGCAGACACGGCAAGTCCCGTCAGAATCCAGACCCCGTCACGTTCCAGCACGCCAAGCGCAAAGATGCAGACTGCAAGCGCAGGCAGCGTGTTGCCGAAGGGAATGGGCAGCAGCACGATCACCGCCAGCAACAGGCATATCCCGCCCACGACGCGCTCTGCTCCGGCCGAGACGAGGAACGGCAGGCGCGGGCGCAGCAGCCGTTCGGCGCGGGCAAGCACGGGGGCCACCCGCGTCACCAGGCTTTCGAAATCGGCCCGCGTCATGGACCGGTTCGAGATGAAGGCCGGAAGCCAGGGCAGACGCCCCAGCATCATCTGCGACGTCAGATAGACCAGCGGCAACCCCAGCACTCCGGATGTGCCGGGCGGCGAGGGCAGCACGTTCGGAAAGGCAAAGATCAGCATCAGCGCCGCGATGGCCCGTCCGTGCATGGTGCGCAGCAGGTCGCCGACGGAAACGCGGTCGCGGGTGGTGTCGCCGGCGATCTCGGTCAGGATGGTGGAAAGGGTCTTGCGGCGCAACGGTGTGCCACCTGGCCCAACGGCGGAAGGACCGTCTTCGCCGTCTGCGGTCGGTTCGACCGCATCGTGCCGGAAGTTGTCGGGCACCGGTGCCCGGGCCTCTTCGTCATGTGCCATCATGCGTCCCTTCGCGCCGGGCTGTCGGCAATGACGACCACCCCCTTGGCCGGAAAGATAGGGCGCACCGCCGGGCGATGCCAGACCAAAGCCGCCCGTGCTTTCCCTGCCCTGCGGCGTCGGCGCTGGACAGGCAGGTCCCGGCTTGATTGAAAGGCTCAATCCCGTCCGCTAAGGTTGCCCATGATCACGCAAAAGATGAAATACGCCCTCAAGGCGCTGATGGTGATGGCCGACGAAAGGTCCGGTCGGGGCCGCGCCTTGCGGATCGAAGAGATTGCCCAGCTTTCGGGCGCGCCCAAGCGGTTTCTCGAACATATCCTGCTGGAGATTCGGAACGCCGGAGTGATCGCGTCGATCCGGGGGCGCAATGGCGGCTACATCCTTGTGAAAGACCCGTCCGCAGTCTCGCTCAGCGAGCTTTTGCGGCTGATCGACGGCCCCATTGCCCCGCTCGCCTGTCTGTCGCGGCGTGCCTATCAGCGCTGCGAGGATTGTTCCGATGAACAGAGTTGCCGTATCCGCAAAGTCTTTGCCGAGGTCTTCTGGTCGTACCTTTTGATCATCGACTCGCTGACCCTGGCCGATCTGACCCGGTCGCCTGCCGCCGCCGAGCAGGTGTTTTCCGGGGCCTGACGGAACATCCTTTTGTTTTCTGCAGGTATCGTTGCGTTTCGGGCGTGCTGCGCGGCCGGATCGCCCGGTCATGGAGAAGAACCATCTTTAATCACGACCAACTTTGACGTTTTATTTCGTTGCATAACACGACCAACTATGTCGTAATTAACGGGCGCCGGACAGGTCCGGTGACGTCATCATGGGGTGCAGGCCGGAATGCTGCGACACCGCCCGAACTTTCCCGCAGCGCAACCGGTTCCGTCAGGGCGGGGTGCCTTGGCAGGGCGAGGGACCGGGCACGGCATCGCTGCGCCCCATCGTCCGACCCCCCGGGGCTTCGGAAACCACGGCGGGCATCCGCAATCCCTGCACCCGTCCGACCCCGATACGACAGGAGACTGAAATGATGTTCCGCACGCTTGATCTTCCGCCCCATCGTCCTGCCGACCCCGAGGCGCTGCAGGACCCGCCCGTGGGGCGTGCCCCGACCGGGAACACCCCGCACAGGCAGGCGGAGCAGGACCCGGCACCGCCGGCCGCCAATCCGTTCGCGCTCCTGGGCTGGAGGATGACCTTTGCCGCAGGGGCGCTGGCGGTGCTTGCAGCCCTTGGGCCCGCGCTGCCCGCGCGCGCCGACGTGCTGCTCAACGTCTCCTACGATCCGACACGCGAGTTGTACCGCGAGTTCAACGAGGCCTTCGCCAAGCACTGGACCAGCCTCGGCAACCCCGCGCCGGACCTGACCACCTCGCACGGCGGGTCGGGCAGCCAGGCGCGGGCGGTGATCGACGGGCTTGGGGCGCAGGTGGTCACGCTGGCGCTGGCCGGCGACATCGACCGGATCGCCAAGGCGGGCAAGCTGCCGCAAGACTGGCAGTCGAAACTGCCCCACAATTCATCGCCCTATACCTCGGCCATCGTGTTTCTGGTGCGCGAGGGCAATCCCAAGGGCATCAGGGACTGGGGCGACCTGATCGCCGACGGGGTAGAGGTCATCACGCCCAACCCCAAGACCAGCGGCGGCGCGCGCTGGAACTATCTGGGCGCCTGGGCCTGGGCCGAAAAGAACGGCAAGGACCCCAAGGAGTTCATCAAGGCGCTTTATGAACATGTGCCGGTGCTGGACAGCGGCGCGCGCGGATCGACCACCACCTTTGCCGAACGCGGCGTGGGCGACGTGCTGCTGGCCTGGGAAAACGAGGCCTACCTTGCCATCAAGGAACTGGGCGAGGACAAGTTCGACATCGTCGTGCCCTCGATCTCGGTGCTGGCCGAACCGCCGGTCGCGGTGGTGACGGGCAACATCAAGTCCGAAGATCAAGGCAAGCTGGCGCAGGCCTATCTGGAATATCTCTACAGCCCCGAGGGTCAGGCCATCGCCTTCAAGAACTTCTACCGGGCCTGGGATACCTCGGCCGCAAACCCCGAGGACGTGGCCCGCTTCCCGAAACTGGAGCTGCGCGATATCGCCAGCTTCGGCGGCTGGGCCAAGGTGCAGCCCGAGCATTTCGGCGACGGCGGCATCTTCGACCAGATTTATGTGGCCAAGTGAGGCGCGCCGCGATGCCTTACGCACGGCGCGGCCTGCTGAAAGCGCCTTCTCCCCTGCCGGGGTTCGGGCTGTCCTTCGGGATCATGCTGACGATGCTGTCGCTGATCGTGCTTCTGCCCATCGGCACCCTGCTTTTGCGGGGGGCCGACATGGGTTTGGCCGAGGTCTGGCGGATCGTGAATACCGAACGGGTCTGGGCGGCGCTGGGGCTGTCGTTCCGTGCAGCGCTGCTGGCGGCGCTGTTCAACCTGGTCTTCGGGCTGGCGCTCGCCTGGGTTCTGGTGCGGTATGAGTTTCCTGGCAAGCGCCTGATCGATGCCGCCGTGGACCTGCCCTTTGCCCTTCCCACCGCCGTCGCGGGCATCGCGCTGACCGCGCTTTATGCGCCCAACGGGGCCTTCGGGTCGGTTCTGCTGGACGCCTTCGGCGTCAAGGTCGCCTATACCCAGCTTGGCATCTGGATCGCGCTGGTCTTCGTCGGCCTGCCCTTCGTCGTGCGCACCGTCCAGCCGGTGATCGAAGAGATCGACCGCGAGGTCGAGGAAGCCTCGGCCACCCTTGGCGCATCGCGCGCACGCACCTTCGGCCATGTGATCCTGCCGATGCTGACACCCGCGCTGCTGACCGGCTTTGCCCTGTCGCTGGCCCGCAGCGTGGGCGAATACGGGTCGGTCATCTTCATCGCGGGCAACATTCCGATGAAGACCGAGATCGCCCCCCTGCTGATCGTCATCCGGCTGGAGGAATTCGACTACAACGGCGCCATCGCCATCGCGCTCGCCATGCTGTCGATCTCGTTCTGCATGCTCCTGGCCATCAACCTGATCCAGATATGGAGCCGCCGCCGCATGGGCGCGGCATAGGGGAACACCATGACACCTGCCCCGCTGTCCGTTTCCGTTCCGGCCCGCCCCTTCCGGCCCGCCACGACCGAACCAGTCTGGCTGCGCCGCAGCCTGATCGTCGCCGTGCTGGCGATGCTGTCGGTGCTGGTGCTGGCCCCGCTGGTCACGGTCTTCGCCCATGCGCTGCGCGACGGGCTGGCCATGGCGGTCGCTTCGCTTGGCAACCGCGACGCGCAGTCGGCGATCCGGCTGACCCTGACCATTGCCGCCATCTCGGTGCCCTTGAACGCGGCTTTCGGCATCGCCGCCGCCTGGGCCATCACCAAGTTCGACTGGCGCGGCAAGGCCTTTCTCATCACGCTGATCGACCTGCCGTTCTCGGTGTCGCCGGTGGTGGCGGGCCTGTGCTTCGTGCTGCTGTTCGGGGCCAATTCGGCGATCGGGGCCTGGCTTGTCGCCAGCGGCCATCCGATCATCTTTGCCGTGCCGGGCATCGTGCTGGCCACCATGTTCATCACCTTTCCCTTCGTGGCGCGCGAGCTGATCCCGGTGATGACCGAACAGGGCCGCGCCGAGGAAGAGGCGGCCCTGACGCTCGGGGCCAGCGGCTGGCGCACCTTCCTGACGGTGACGCTGCCCAACATCCGCTGGGCGCTGCTCTACGGCGTGCTTCTGTGCAACGCCCGGGCGATGGGCGAATTCGGCGCGGTCGCCGTGGTCTCGGGCAAGATCCGGGGCCAGACCGCCACGATGCCGATCATGATCGAGATGCTCTACAACGAATACCTTTCGGTGGCGGCCTTCAGCATGGCCGCCCTGCTGGCGCTTCTGGCGCTGGTGACCCTGACCCTGAAATCGGCGCTGGAATGGCGCCATGCCGACCAGCTTGCCGCTGCCCGCCGGCACTGAAGGAGACACCGATGCAGATCGAGATCGACGAGATCGCCAAGGAATTCGGGCCCGCCACCGCGCTGCACCCGGTCAGCCTGTCCATCCCCTCGGGCGCCCTGATCGCGCTGCTCGGGCCGTCGGGTTCGGGCAAGACCACGCTCCTGCGCATCCTCGGCGGGCTGGAGTTTCCCACCTCGGGGCGGGTGCTGTTCGACGGGCAGGATGCCACGGGGCTGACGGTGCAGGAACGCCGCGCGGGCTTCGTGTTCCAGCATTACGCGCTGTTCCGCCACATGACCGTCTTCGACAACATCGCCTACGGCCTGCGCGCCCGTCCGCGCAAGACGCGGCCCTCGGCGGCGGAGATCGACCGCCGGGTGACCAGGCTTCTGGACCTGATCCAGTTGCCCGACATCGCGCGGCGCTACCCCTCGCAACTGTCGGGCGGCCAGCGGCAGCGTGTGGCCCTTGCGCGCGCGCTGGCCATCGAACCCCGGATGCTGCTGCTGGACGAACCCTTCGGCGCGCTGGATGCCCGCGTGCGCAAGGAGTTGCGCGGCGGGTTGCGCGACATCCACGACCAGACCGGCCTGACCACTGTCTTCGTGACGCATGACCAGGACGAAGCGATGGAACTGGCCGATCTTGTGGTCGTCATGTCGATGGGGCGGATCGAGCAGGTCGGGCGGCCGAACGACATCCGCGCCCGGCCAAGGACCGAATTCGTCCGCGCGTTCATCTCGGCATGACCGTCATGCAGACCGAGACCAGCCCCGCCACGCGCCGCCGTGCCGTCGAGATGGACCGCATCGATCGCAACATCGTCACCGAGTTGCAGCGCGACGCCACGCTGTCCATCGCCGAACTTGCCGACCGGGTCGGCCTGTCGCAGACCCCGTGCTGGAAGCGCATCCGCAAGCTTGAATCGGCCGGCGTGCTGAATGGCCGCGTGGCCCTGGCCGATCCGGCGGCGCTCGGCCTCGACCTGACCGCCTTTGTCGAGATCGCGACGAACGACCACTCGCCCGCCTGGCGCGACGCCTTTGCCCGCGTCGTCACCGCGCTGCCCGAGGTGATGGAGGTGCACCGCATGGCGGGCGACGTCGATTACCTGCTGAAGGTGACGATGCCCGATATGGCGGCCTTCGACGGCTTCTACAAGCGGCTGACCGATGCCGTGCCGGTGCGCAGCGTCACCTCGCGCTTCTCGATGGAACGGATGAAGTTCACCACCGCATATCCGGTTCCGCCCGCTCGGGCGGACCCGAAAGTGCCGTGAAGGAATGCTGCACAGACCGGCGCGGCCTGCCCGCTGCGGTCATCACACGGGCCGGGGCGGCGGGGGTCAATGCCCCTTCTGCCCGGTCAGCGCCGTCCACAGCCGGTCGGCCGCTGTCAGCAGCGCGATCCAGCCCAGAAAGGTGACAAGCAGCCCCAGGTCCTGCGCAAACGTACCCCGCACCCAGACGGGAACCCAGACCCACAGCCCCCAGCACAGCGCCAGCAGCGCCAGCACCAGGGCAAGACCGCCCAGATGGCGCAGACGGGTTTCGCCCGGCCCGGTCACAGGGACTGCACCGATCCGGGGTCGATCCGGAAGATCAGCAGGTCATCGCGCCGTTCCAGCAGTCCCGTCATCTCCACCGGAACTGCCGTCAGGTGCAGCAGCGCCGCAGGCATCGGCCCGCCGTCGGCATCCGCCAGCAGGACCACCGTCTTGCCGGCAACAGGCAGCGCCATCACCAGCACCGCCGGAAGCCCGCCGTCGATGCACAGGTTGGCGCAGGCCTTGTGGGCAAGGCCCGTGCCGGGCTTCATCGCCCCCGCCTGGCACTTGCCGTCACAGATTTCGCCCGTCAGCCGCCAGTGACCAAGCGGCTCTGCCGCCGCCGGGGCAAAGACCGCTTCCGGTGCGGGCTTCAGCGCCCCGCCACCCAGCAGCAGCATCCGCAGATCGCCGCGCCGCACGAAGATGCCGCCCGCCGTCACACCCGCCGCAGTGGTTCCTGCCACCTGGTCCTGCACCCCGATCTTGCTGGACCCGCCCAGCAGCACCGCCTGCGCGGGCGCGCCGTCTGCCGCCGCCACCCGCAGGATAGGGTAGGGCAGGGGGTCGATCACCCCGGACAGCACGCCACCCTTCAGGTCATCGGAATAGCCCCCGGACCCCGGATCGGCCATGCCGAAGGGCAAGGCGATGGCCGCCGCCACCAGCACGCCCGCCATCGCGCCGCCCGCGCCCAAGGCGACGACCGCGATGCTGCGCGGGACCTTCTTGAAAAACCCTACAAAGAACGGATCGGCGGGCCTCGGTGTCATGCGCGACCCTCGGGGACCGGAATGGCCAGCGGCGGCACGCGCGTGCCAAGCGGCAAGGCCACGGGGTCCACCTGCACCTGTGTGCCCTGCAGCCGGACATGATACTTGCGCAGCCGTTCCTTGAAGGGCGGCGGCGAACAGCCGTCTTCCAGCCGGTACTGATAGCCGTGCCAGGGGCAGGTGACGCTGCCCAGCACCACCTTGCCTTCGCCCACCGGCCCCATCTGGTGCGAACAGACGCCCGATAGCGCCGACAGGTGGCCCTTGAACCGGAACACCGCGATCCGCTCGCCGCCGGGCGCGGCCCCGGTGATCGCCCGGCCCTCGGGAATGTCGCGCAGATCGCCGATGTCGATCCAGCCGTCCGGCTGCGGCGATGGCACCCCGTCGCGCGCCGCCTCGCGCCGCCCGGCCAGCACATGCAGCGTGACCACCACGGCCACACCCCCCGCAACCAGCGCCAGCAGCGCCGGATTGCCGCCGGACGCCAGCGGCCCGAGTGTCACGTGCAGCACCACTGCCGCCCAGGCCGCATAGACGCCCATGTGCAGCGTCTTCCACACCGGCGGGGTCAGGAACGACAGCCAGAAATCATGGCTCGTCACCGCCATCACGGCCAGCACGAGCAGCGCAAAGACCCCGAAAAGCTCGAACGGAAAGCCCGCCACCCGCGAAAAGCTGGTGTTCGACAGGAACAGCGCGTCCAGCTGCGGGGTCGGGCTGAAGGCATAGTACCACGCCAGCACCGCCCCGGCATGGCTCGCCGCCACGAGGAAGGTCACCACGCCGAAATGGCGGCGGTTGTACAGAAGCGGCAGAAACCGGGTATCCAGCCGCGCCAGCGGACCGATGGCAAGAACCATCGTCAGCAGCAGGAAGGCGCAGGTGCCGAAGGCGCGCATGCGATAGATCGGAAAGCTGATCGCCGCCGCTTCGGGCGACAGCCGCGGGGCCACGGTCAGGAAGATCACCAGATAGGCCGCAACCGCCGCGATCAGGATCGCATCATAGATCAGCTTGGTGCGGTTCCACAGCACGGGGCGGTAGGCAACGCTCATCCCCCGGTCTCCGCATCCAGCCGCTCGGGCGCACGTTCCGGCAAGGCCCCGCCCGGGGCATTCGCCAGGATCGCCACCAGCGCCAGAGGCAAGGCCACGGCAAGCGCCGTCCAGATCAACGCATGGGCCCGTCTCTGGCGGCGGATCATTCCGAAGCCCCCCGCGCCAGCCTGCGCCAGCGCCACGCCACCAGCGGCCACAGCAGCACCAGACCCGGCAGCAGCAGCGGGCGCACGGCATAGGCCCCCCGCGCCGCCGGATCGACCCGGTCGAACCCGATCAGCAGAAAGGCCAGCGCCACCGCAAGGCCGACGCCGCCATAGGCCCAGAGCAGGGTTGCAACCAGACCCATCGTGCGCTCAGACCAGCCCGTTCGCGGGGATCGCGGCCCCGGTCACCAGCCGACCGGCGGGCGAGATCAGGAAGGCGATCACCTCGGCAATCGCGGCGGGCGAGATCCAGACATCCGGCTTTGTGTCGGGCATCGCGGCGCGGTTCTGCGGCGTGTCGATGGTGCCGGGCAGGATGCAGTTCGCGCTGATCCGGTCCTTGCGGTGCTCGGCCGCGATGGCCTCGACCAGCCGCAGCACGGCGGCTTTCGATGCGGCATAGGCTGCCTGCCCCGCCACCGCCTTCTGCCCCGGCGAGGCCGAGATATGCACCACGCTGCCCCCGCCCGCCGCCACGATGGCGGGCAGAACGACGGCACTGGTGACCATCGCCACCTTTGCGTTCAGAAGCATCATCAGGTCCCACTGGTCCAGCGCCTCGGCCGTCACCCGCCCGGTGCGGAACCCGCCCACGGTGTTCACCAGCGCGGTGATCCGGTCGAACCTGGCGGTTGCGGCCGCCAGCATCGCCTCGGCCCCGTCCTTGGACGACAGGTCATAGCCGGCCAGCATC
>JAAFHX010000146.1 GCA_013297695.1 Rhodobacterales bacterium
CACGCGGGCTGATGTTCCGCGAAAAGATGCCGGCATCGGCGGGCATGCTGTTCCTGTATCCGGTACCGCAGCCTGCCGCGTTCTGGATGAAGAACACGCTGATCCCGCTGGACATGATCTTTGCCGACAGGACCGGCCTCGTCACACGGGTTCACCCGATGGCGGTGCCCGGCGACCTGACGCCCATCGACGGGGGAAGCGATGTGCTGGCCGTGCTGGAGATCAACGGCGGACTGGCGGCACAACTGGGGATCGGGCCGGGTTCGGAGCTGCGGCATCCGGACATTGATCAGGCGACCGCTGCCTGGCCCTGTGACGAGTGACCGCATCCGGTCACCCGAACCCCGCGACGGTGTGACACACGACATTGTGTGTGGAAGCCCATCGGCTTTCGTGACCACAAATGCGCGTGATTTTCGGTGTTCGGTCGGAACCCCGTCAGTCTGACGCCTTGGCGGGCCGCTGTTGGTCGCTGGCACCCGGTCTGGCCGGGCCCTTCCGGCGCAAAGGGGGTCGTCCGAATGGAGAATGGAACCGGCGGAATGCGTCAGGCGCTTTTGG
Source organism: Rhodobacterales bacterium (assembly GCA_013297695.1). Classification (GTDB taxonomy): domain Bacteria; phylum Pseudomonadota; class Alphaproteobacteria; order Rhodobacterales; family Rhodobacteraceae; genus Aliitabrizicola. Next base: position 562 of record JAAFHX010000146.1, read on the forward strand.
CCGTTGTGCTGGTCATCGCTCCGGTAGCTCTGTTTTCGGTCGGGCTTCGGGTGATCGCGCCGCCGAAAGCCGCGCAGCCGGAGGCGGCAATCGCCCCGCTTGGGGACCTTTCGTCGCTTGGCCTGATTGTGGCAGATGTGCGCAACCTGGCACAGGGTGGCGACCTGCCGGGGGCCTCGGCACGGATCACCGATCTGGAGACGGCCTGGGATGACGCAGAGGCGCGCTTGCGGCCGATGGATGCGCAGGCATGGGGTCATGTGGACGATGCCATCGATGCCGCGCTGAAGGCGCTGCGGGCGGAGGGTCCGGAACCGTCCGGGGTTCTTGCGACGCTGCAGTCGCTGACCGTCGTTCTGGAGAACCCCTCAGGTGCGGCGGGGCCTGCCGGAACCGTACAGAAGGTTGCGGGAATTGCAGTCACCGATGCCTATGGGCATGCCCTGCCCTGCGAGGACATGCTGGGTCGTCTGAAGCTGGCCCTGGCCGCGGCAGAGCCCGAGGCCGCTGCGGCGAAACAGGCGAACGACCTGCTGGCAAAGGCCACGGAACGCTGCAACGCCGATGACGACACGCGGTCCGACGCATTTTCGGCGCAGGGCCTGGCATTGCTGACACCTTGACACACGGGGAAACGGGGATGCCTGCCAAACCAGCCGCAGAAACACGACAGCAGCCGAACCGGGTTCCCGAGGTTACCCTGGGCTTCTGGCTGATAAAGCTTCTGGCTGTGACGATGGGCGAGACGGCAGCAGACTATCTGGCCGTCAATCTTGGCCTCGGGCTGACGGCGACATCGCTGATCATGGCATCGGTACTGGCCCTGGCCCTGATCGTGCAGTTCGCGCAGAAGCGCTATGTCCCCTGGAGCTATTGGTCGGCAGTGGTGCTGATTTCGGTTGTGGGCACGCTGGTCACCGACAATCTTGTGGATAATCTTGGGGTTCCGCTTTTGGAGACCACGCTTGCCTTCACCGCCGCACTGGCCGGAACGTTCCTTCTGTGGCACCGCAGCGAAGGCACACTGTCGATTCACGAGGTGACGACAACCCGGCGCGAGGCATTCTACTGGCTGGCGATCCTGTTCACCTTTGCGCTTGGTACGGCAGCGGGCGATCTGGTCGCCGAGCAATTCGGTCTGGGCTATCTGGCAACCGGCATCCTGTTCGGGATGGTCATCGCCTCGCTGAGCCTGGGCTACGCTCTGCTGGGCCTGGACCCGATCCTGGCCTTCTGGCTGGTGTACATCCTGACCCGCCCGCTTGGGGCATCCTTTGGCGACCTGCTGTCGCAACCGGGCGACTATGGCGGCCTGGGACTTGGCACCATCCTGACAAGTGCGGCATTCCTCGGGGCGATCGTGGTGCTTGTCGCAGGGATGTCGCTTGGCCGAAACGGGGCGGGTCGGCAGCCGGGCGGCGCGCGATAGCGGCTTTCCAAACCCCGCCGGCACCGTTAGGAAGGCACGCATCGGGGCGTAGCGCAGTCTGGTAGCGCGACGGTTTTGGGAACCGTAGGCCGTAGGTTCGAATCCTATCGCCCCGACCATCCCTGAAGAGACAACCGCGCGCGGAGGGCTTCATGACGCTTGTGACGAAAGCTCCGGTCCCGAACATCGACCACTGGCCTGAACGGGTGGACATGGCCGCCGCCTTTCGCTGGACGGCACGGCTGGGCATGGCCGAGGCGGTTGCGAACCATTTCAGCCTGTCGGTCGATGCAACCGGGCGGCGCTTTCTCATCAACCCCGACGGGCGGCATTTCGCGCGGATGCGGGCGTCTGACCTGCTGTTGCTGGATGCCGACGATCCGGCGACGATGGACCGTCCCGATGCGCCGGACCCGACGGCCTGGGGCCTGCACGGCGCGATTCACCGCCGCGTGCCGCATGCGGTGTGCGTCATGCATGTGCATTCCATCCACGCGACGGTGCTGGCGATCCTGCAGGACAGCCGCCTGCCGCCGGTGGACCAGAACGCCGCGATGTTCTTCAACCGTCAGGTGGTGGATGACGCCTATGGCGGCATGGCCCTGGGCGACGAGGCCGAACGCTGCGCCGCGCTGCTGTCGGACCCCGGGGTGCATACGATGATCATGGGCTGCCACGGGGTGCTGGTGATCGGGCGCACCGTGGCCGAGGCGTTCAACCGTCTGTACTACTTCGAACGCGCTGCCGAAACCTATGTGCGGGCGCTGCAGACCGGGCGTCCGCTGCGGCTGATGCCGGACGAGGTCGCCGAAAAGACCGCCCGCGAATGGGAAGACTACGGCAGCTTTGCGCAGAAACACCTGTCGGAACTGAAAGCGATCCTTGACGACGAAGGCAGCCGCTACGCCGAATAGGCCCCGTCAGGCCGGATCGAACGGAAAGCAGGGGCGGCGGCGGCGCAAACTGGGCAGGGCCGCCACATCCTGCGGCACGGCCCCCGGGGTCAGCGCCATCAGGCCGGGGTTGGCAAGGGGCGCAAGCTCGGGCGACAGATAGCCCGATTTCACCACCACCAGCCGCGCCGCGCGCGGGTCAAGACCAAGCGCGGTGAAATCGTCCAGCGCGTGGAACGGGCGGCGGCGTTCGGTCACCACAAGGCGGATGCCGCCGATCTCCAGCACCGCCTGCCGGTCGGTGCCGCTACCCGCGAGCGTCAGCACCCGTGCGGTGACGGACAGGGGCCGGCTTGACGGGTCGAGCGTGCCGCCGATGCTCAGGCGCAACTCTGCCCCCGGACCTGCGGCATGGGCGGCCTGCGTCGCAGGCGCATCGGCGATGCCCGCCAAGATCGTGTCCCCGACCCCTGCGGCGACCAGTGCGGCCAGCACATCGGCGCGGTCGCCCACCCCGCCGCCGGTCGGGTTGTCGCCGCTGTCGGCCAGGATCACCGGGCGCGTCGGGCAGGCCAGCGCGCGGGCCAGCGTCTTGGCCAGCGGGGCCGATTGCATGCCAAAGGCAAAGTCGTGCCGCAGCGCCCACCAGCGCGCGGCCAGCCCCTGCGCCACGGCCTGCTGTGCCGCCGGATCGGTGCCGGTGACCACGGCGCAGGCCGTGGCGCGCGGCTCGTCGGCCCAGACATAGCCCACCTGGAACGACACGTCCCAGACCCCGCCGCCTTCCCGCTTCGGCAGGGCGGCGTAGAAGCTGCGGGCGGGCTCGTCCTCGGTGCTGGTGCGCTCGCCCGGCAGCAGGACGGCCACAGGCGCCCAGACAACCGACGGGCGCGGGCCGCTCTGCCCCGCGCGCAGCAGCATCGCCACCGCGCGCCGCATCGTCGCTTCCACATCGACATGCGGCGCGGTGCGATACGAGGCGAAGATGTCCAGCGCCGCCACGATCCTTTCGCTGAGGTTGCCATGCAGGTCATAGCTGGCGGCGATCCGGCAGTCCGGACCGACCAGCGCCCGGACGGCGGCGATGAAATCGCCCTCGGCATCTTCCATCCCCGCCACATACATCGCGCCGTGCATCGCCAGATAGACCCCGTCCAGCGGCAGGGCGCGGGCAAGGCTGTCAAGGATTTCCGCCCTGAACGCGGCATAGGCGGCCGGGTCCACCGGCCCGCCGGGCAGGGCGCGGGCGTGCAGGGTGGGCAGGAAGGTCGCGTCGAAACCGCGCAGAAAGGCGAAATACGGGTCCGCCAGCAGCGCCGCCCCGCGCAATTGGCGGAAATCGGCGGCCCGCGTCGGCACCGGGTTCAGCGTGCCCGATTCCGTGTGCAGCCCGCCGACGGCGATCCGCATCAGCCTTCCCAATGGCCGTAAAGGTTGGGCATCAACCCGCAGAGCGCGGCAAACCGGTCCCAGGATTTCGCGGCGGCGGGGGTCCAGGCGGTCTCGGCGATGGCCGACAGGCGGGGGAACACCAGCCGGTCGAACACCGCGCGGTCGGTCATCGGTTCCGACCAGATGCAGGCCTGCACCCCCATGAAGCGCGCCAGTTGCACCCGGGTCCATCCCGCGACCGGATCGAAGTCATAGGTCTCGCGCGGGCCGGACCAGCCGGCCCATCCGGCACCCGGTTCCTGCCAGTCCGTCGCCTGCGCCATGTCGAGGTAATAGGCCTGCCCGGGGCTGACGACGATGCCATAGCCTTCGGCGGCCAGCCGCCCGCTGATGGCGACATCGCGCCAGCCGACGAGATAGCTTTCGTCCTTGTCGATCACGTCGCCATGGGCGGCTTCCTCCCACCCGCCGGTGACGCAGCCGCGCCGGGCGAGAAAGCTCTGGATGCGCGCCAGGAATTCGGCCTGCAACAGCGCGGTGGCCGAGCCTTCGATGGCATCGGCCCCGTGGTGGTTGCCAAGGCTGTCCTTCAGCGCCGCATGGGCGTCGCGCAGCGCGCGGCCGCCCAGTTCCTCCAGCCGCGCCAGCGCCAGCGGCGAGCCGGACCAGGCCGCCAGCGGCACCTCGTCGGCCCCCACATGGATGAACTTCGACGGGAACAGCCCGATCAGCTCGTCCAGGATCGTCTCGACCACGCCATAGGTCGCGGGCAGGGCCGGGTTCAGGCAGTTGTTCGGAAAGCCCTGAACCGAGGCATAGGTGCCCGCCTCTCCGGGGTCGCGCAATTCGGGAAGGGCCACCAGCATCGCGTGGCAATGGCCGGGCATGTCGATTTCCGGGATCACCTCGATCCCAAGCGACCCGGCCAGCGCCACCAGATGGCGGATATCATCCTTGGTGTAATACCCGCCCGTCCGTGCAGGCCCGCTGCCCAGCAGCGGCGGCAGCGGCAGGCCGTGGCCGCGCCAGGCGCCGACCTCGGTCAGCGCCGGATAGGCGTCGATCTCGACCCGCCAGGCCTCGTCATCCGACAGGTGCCAGTGAAACCGGTTCAGCTTGTTCCAGGCCATGATCTGCAACAGCCGCGCGACCTCGGCCCCGGTGTAGAACTGCCGCGCCACATCCAGATGGCAGCCGCGCCAGCCCATGCGGGGCTGGTCGAAGATGCGGCCTTCGGCGGGAAAGGCAAAGGTCTGCGGATGGTCGCGCGCGCCGCGCAGCATCTGGCCAAGCGTGATCAGGCCATAAAGGAACCCGGCCCGCGCGCTGGCCGACAGGGTGATCGTGCCGGGGCCGAAGGCGATGCGGTAGCCTTCGGGCGGCAGGGCGTCGTCGTCGCGGCAAGTCACGGGCGCGCCGTTCTCGGCGGCCGACCGCGCCAGCGCCTCGACCGGAAACAGCGCCTCGGTCAGCGCGGCAAAGGCCCCGGCGGCGGCAGTCGAGGCCGGACCGCAGGGTGCGATGTCAAGGCCCGCAGGGGTCGGGCGCTGGCCCGAGACGGCGACCTCGGCGGGCCAGGGCAAGATCGAGACCGGCACCGGCGCCACCGGCGGCACCGGAAAGCGCCGCGTGCCCCGACGCAGCGGCGCATTGCTGTCGCGCCGGGCGGTGGGGGTGACGGCAACGGGCAGCACGCTGTCGTCGGGCAGCACGAGATAGGCGGCCGTGGCCCCGTCGCTCCAGTGCCGCAGGGGGTAGCTCAGGCTGCGGGCGGTGACCTCCCAGACCCCGCCGGGGGCCAGGCTGGTGCCGGGCAGGGCCGTCAGTTCGGTGAAGTTCGACAGCCGCTGCGTCAGCCGCGCACCCTCGACCGCATCCTGCGGGGCCAGCCGCGCCGGGCCGGACAGGCACAGCCGGAAATCGCGCAGGGCCGTGCGTCCCCGGTTGGTCAGGCGCAGGCCATAGGCCGGGGGGCCGCCGTCACCGGCCGGCGTCCAGAAGGTTTCAAGCGTCAGTTGGGCGGCAGGCATGGGGCGCGGCTTTCCGGAAAGGGGGGTGTCAGGCGGGCCGCCGAAGGGCGCGCCCCTGCGCATCGAAGACATAGAGCAGGGCCGGGTCGATGCCCACCATCGCCTCCTGCCCTTCGGCCAGCGGCGGCTTGCCCTCGAACAGGCCGATGAAGTTCGCGCCCGAGGCCAGCGGGCTGTAGGTGATGGTATGGATGCCCAGCCGTTCGATCAGGTTGGGACGGATCGCAAAGCAAATCCCCGCCTCGTCCAGCCGCAGATGTTCGGGGCGCAGGCCCAGGGTCACGCGCTGGCCCGCAAGGCCGGGGTCGGCGGCATGGGGCAGGGCCACGCGGCCCCCCAGGTCGGGGGCCTCGACCGTGATCCCGGCAGGCCCGGCCGTCAGGCAGGTGCCGGGCAGGAAGTTCATCCGGGGGCTGCCGATGAAGCCCGCCACGAATTCGTTCTGCGGCTGGTCGTAAAGATCGAGCGGGCTGCCCACCTGCTCGATCCGCCCGGCATTCAGCACCACGATCTTGTCGGCCATGGTCATCGCCTCGACCTGGTCATGGGTCACATAGATCATCGTCGTGCCAAGCGACTTGTGCAGCCGCATCAGTTCGATCCGCATCTCCGAGCGCAGCGCCGCATCGAGGTTCGACAGCGGTTCGTCGAACAGGAAGATCTTGGGCTGGCGCACGATGGCCCGCCCGATGGCGACGCGCTGCCGCTGCCCGCCCGACAGGGTGCCGGGCTTCTGGCGCAGCCGCTGGTCCAGTTGCAGGATCGCCGCCGCATCGCCCACGCGCCGGGTGATCTCGGCGTCAGACAGGCCCTCGACCCGCAGCGGGAAGGCAATGTTCTCGAATACCGTCATGTGGGGGTAAAGCGCATAGGACTGGAACACCATCGCGATGCCGCGCTTGACCGGGGCAAGGTTCTTCACCGGCTTGCCGCCGATCACGATCTCGCCGCCCGACACATCCTCCAGCCCCGCGATCATCCGCAGCAGCGTGGACTTGCCGCAGCCCGAGGGGCCGACGAAGACGACGAACTCGCCCTCGCGCACGTCAAGGTCCACGCCCTTGATGATTTCAAGGTCGCCGAAGGCCTTGCGAAGGCCGGAGAGGACAAGCTGGCTCATCGACGGGACTTTCCGGTCGCGGGTGAAGGAGACAGGCCGCCGTGCGGGATGCACGGCGGCCTGAAGGGGCCGTTGGCCCTACTTGAACTCTTCCAGCGCGGCGGCGGCGGCGGTCAGCGCCGCAGCCGGTTCCGCCTGGCCGGTCACGACCGACTGCACCATCTCGATCATGGTGTTCTGAAGGCCCTTGTAGTCCAGGAACAGCGGTTCCGGCCCGCCATAGGAGATGCCGTCGATGAACGGCTTCCAGTTCGGGTCGCCGGCGACCAGCGCGTCCACGGCGGGGCCGGGGCGCAGTGGGGTCAGCCCTTCGGCCGCCTCATAGACCGGCTGGTTCTCGGGGCTGGCCAGGAACTTCGCCAGGCTGATCGCCTGCTCCTCGACGCCCGTGCCCTTGAACACCGCAAGGCTGTCGGTGATCAGCAGCGTGCCCGGACCCTTGGCATCAGGGCCAAGCGGCAGCGGGGCCACGCCCCATTTGAAGGGTGCGTCCTTCAGCAGGTTCTTGGCCCCGACCGAAGCCTGGATCATCCCCAGCTTGCCGTCGAGGAAGATCGCGCGCACCTCGTTCTGTTCGTAGGAGGTCGGGCCTTCCTCGGCGTAGGGAACGATGTCGCGCAGCGCGGTCAGCGCGGCCAGGTTCTGCGGGCTGTCCAGCGTGATGTTGCCGTCGGCGTCGATCACCGAACCATCGTTCGTATAGACCCAATGCAGGAACTGGTGCATCGTGTTGTCGAAGGTCTTGGCGACCACGCCGAAGCCCGGGATGCCGGTCTTTTCCTTGATGGTCTTGGCGTATTCGATTTCCTCGGCCCAGGTGGCCGGGGGCTTTTCGGGATCAAGCCCGGCAGCGGCGAACAGGTCCTTGTTCCAGTAGAGCGACTTGGTCGAGAAGGCGACCGGCACGCCCCAGTGCTGGCCCTCGGTCGTCACGGTCGAGACGACGAAGGGGAAGTAGCTCGCTTCCTCGTCAGAGGTCATCGGGATCGGCACGATCAGCTCGTTCTGCGCGAACTGCTTCAGCGTGCGCGAGCCTACATAGGCCAGACCGACCGGCGTGCCCGCAGCGGCAAGCGTGGTCACCTTGTCCTGGCACTGATCCCAGCCCACGGCCTCGCCCGCGACCTTGAAGCCCGGGTTCGCGGCTTCCCATTCGCCGATCAGCTTGGCATGCACGTCCGACAGCTTGTCGCCGCAGGAAATGAAGCTGATCGTCTGATCCTGCGCCGCAGCGATGCCCGGCAGCGACAGGGCGGCGGCGGCCACCCCCGCCACCAGGAAGGTCATTCTTTTCACGGGTCGTCCTCCTGTTGGTGCCCCATTTCAGGCCGGGGCGTTGGTCATTCCTTCACCGCGCCGGCGGTCAGCCCGGCGACGAGATAGCGTTGCAGGAACAGCACGATGATCAGCGCCGGGGTGATCCCCACAAAGCTTGCGGCCATGAGCTCGTTCCAGGTCACTTCCTGGCGGCCGAAAAAGGCGAACAGCCCCACCGGCAGCGGCATGTATTCGGTCTTGGAGTTGAAGGTCAGCGCAAAGATGAACTGCTGCGCATAAACCCCGATGAAGGTGGCGATGGCGGCCACCATGATGCCGGGCAGGGCCAAGGGCAGGATCACCCGGCGGAAGATGTAGAACCGGCTTGCGCCGTCGACCCAGGCGGCCTCTTCCAGCTCGCGCGGGATGCGCAACAGATAGGCGCGCAGAAGCCAGATCGCCGTGGGGATCAGGAAGGCCACGCCGGGCACGATCATCGCCCCGTAGGTGTTCAGCACGCCAAGCGATTTCATCAGCCGGAACAGCGGGATCAGCAGCACCGCGCCCGACACCATGTTGACCGTGAGAAACCCGCCCAACAGCGCCCCGCGCCCCGGAAACTCGAACCGCGCAAAGGCATAGGCGGCCGGCACCACCAGGATCAGCACGATGGTCGTGACGATGGCCGAGATGAACAGGCTGTTGAACATGTAGCGCCCGAAGGCGGGGACCGAGACCCACATCGTCCGGTAGGCCTCGAACGAGCCGTTCTTGGGCCAGAAGCTGT
>JAAFHX010000149.1 GCA_013297695.1 Rhodobacterales bacterium
CCGCCGCTGCGCGAGGTGATTGCCGCGCATGGGCTGGTGGCGAAGCGCCAGCTTGGTCAGAACTTTCTTCTGGACCTGAACCTGACGGCCCGGATCGCCCGCGCGGCCGGCGACCTGTCCGCCTGTGATGTGCTGGAAGTCGGCCCCGGTCCGGGCGGGTTGACGCGGGGCCTGCTTGCGGGCGGGGCGCGGCATGTGCTGGCGGTCGAGAAGGATGCCCGCTGCCTGCCTGCCCTGGCCGAGATCGCCGCGGCCTATCCCGAGCGGCTGGAGGTGCTGCTCGGCGATGCGCTGGAGGTTGACACCGCGGCGCGCCTGACCGCTCCGGTGCGGGTGGTTGCGAACCTGCCCTACAACGTGGGCACCGAACTTCTGGTGCGCTGGCTGACGCCGCCGCACTGGCCGCCCTTCTGGGAAAGCCTGACGCTGATGTTCCAGAAGGAGGTGGCCGATCGGATCGTCGCAAGGCCCGGGTCCAAGTCCTATGGACGGCTGGCCCTGCTGGCCCAGTGGCGGACGGATGCGCATATCGTGCTGACCCTGCCGCCCGAGGCTTTCACTCCGGCGCCCAAGGTCCATTCCGCCGTTGTTCACCTCACCCGGCTGGACAAGCCGCGCTTTCCGGCCGACGCGGCGGTGCTGCAACGGGTGACGGCCACCGCTTTCAACCAGCGGCGAAAGATGCTGCGCGCCAGCCTGCGCGGCCTGGCCCCCGATATCGAGAACAGGCTGCGCGTGGCAGGAATCGACCCCACTGCCCGCGCCGAGGAGATTCCGCTGGAAGGGTTCTGCGCGCTGGCGCGTGCCCTGGCCTGAAGGTGGGGCCTATTCGGCCGCTTCGGCAGGCCCGCCTTCGGACGATCCGCCGGGGGCCTTGGGCTTGCGTGGCGCGCGCGGACGGCGGGCCGCAGCGGGCTTTGCATCGGCAGGCGCTTCTTCCGGCAGCGTGACAAAGCTGGGCATCATCGGCGACAGCGGCACGGCCGCGACAAGGTCGGCGGGCGGCTGCGGGGCCTGTTCGGCCTGCGGTGGCCTGCGGTCATCCCGCCTATCGTTCTGCGGAAAGCGCGGACGATCGTTGCGCCGGTCAGGCCGCTCTGCCTGGGGCGCGCGTTCGGCATGATCGTTGCGCGGGGTTTCGGACCGGCTGCGGGCCTCGGGCGTTTCCACAAGGTTGCTGTCGCTGCCGTCATCCAGTTCGATGACCGGCACCACGCGCTGGCTCTGCGGACCGTCGGGCTGGTCGTCCCGCAGCGGGCGGTCGCGGTAGCCGGCGTTCTGCCCATAGGACTGGCCGTTCTGGTTGCCGTTGCCGTTCTGATTGCCGTTCTGGCCGTTGCCCGGCTGGCGGTAATCCTGTTCGGCGGCCATTTCGCGCATCGCCTCGCCCAGCATGCGGGTGTAATGCTCGGCGTGCTGCTGGAAGTTCTCGGCAGCCACGCGATCATTCGACAACTGGGCATCGCGCGCCAGGATCTGATACTTGTCGATGATCTGCTGAGGGGTGCCGCGCACCTTGCCCTCGGGGCCGGAGCTGTCGAACACGCGGTTTATTATGTTGCCGATGGTACGCGGGCGGTTCGACTTCGAACGCTGGCGGGATTTGGATGATCTCATGGTTTCCGTTTTTTCCGGTCGGTATGCTGCATGCCGTCGGCAACCTTCCCGTCGGGCGCCGCACCCGTTTCGGGCGCGTTCGAGCTGATCGAGGCTTGCCTGAGGGTGACCTTCGGTGATTGGCATTCAGCCAGCCGCTCCCTCATGAGTTCGAATAATCATGCTGCCGCAGCCGTGACAAGAGGAAAGTTCCGAAGACTTGCCCGAAGCGGGTGATTTGGCAGGGCTGTTGCCGGATTTCCGCAACGCGTCAGGGTGCGGATGCCGCAACGACCCGGTTGCGCCCATCCATGTCGGGGATGACCTGAATGCCGGCCAGACCGGCGGCGCGAAACAGTTCCGCCACCGCTGAACCCTGGGTTGTGCCGATCTCGACCAGCACCCGCCCCCCCGGCAACAGATGATCCTTCGCCCCGGCGGCGATGCGGCGATAGGCGTCCAGACCATCGCCGCCCGGGGTCAAGGCCAGATGCGGTTCCCAGTCGCGGACCTCGGGCTGCAAGGCGGCCATCTCGGCCTGAGCGATATAGGGGGGATTCGACACGATCAGGTCAAAGCGGTCTGGCATGCCATCGAACCAGTCGGCCCGCACGAAATCCACGCGGTCTGCCACGCCGAGCGCGGTCGCGTTGTGCTGCGCCACTGTGAGGGCTGCCGGAGACAGGTCTGAAGCCACCCCCCTCGCCCTCGGTCGTTCCGCCAGCAACGTCAGCGCGATGGCCCCGCTGCCAGTGCCAAGGTCAAGAAGCCGGGAGAACGGCCCCGCCAGCGCCAGCGCCACCAACGTTTCGGTTTCCGGGCGGGGATCGAGCACATCGCGCGTCACCCGGAACGGACGACCCCAGAACAGGCGCTGCCCTGTGATCTGCGATACAGGGCGGCGGCGCAGCCTGTCGTGCAGGTAGATCGAGAACAGTTCCGCGACATAGTCGGGCAGTGGGTCGGCCAGCACCAGCGTCACCCGATCAGCGCTAATCCCGAGGGCATGGGCCAGAAGCCGCCGGGCATCGACCGCCGCATCTGGCACGCCGGCTTCTTGCAGCGCCTTTGTGCCCGCGCGAAGCGCCAGCGCCGCAGTCATGCCTCCATCTCGGCCAGTTTGGTCGCCTGATCCTGGGCTGCCAGCGCGTCGATGATCGCACCCAGATCGCCCTGCATGATCTGCGGCAGGGAATAGAGCGTCAGGTTGATCCGGTGGTCGGTCATCCGGCCTTGCGGAAAGTTGTAGGTGCGGATGCGTTCGCTGCGGTCGCCCGAGCCGACCTGCGACTTGCGGTCGGCCGCGCGGGCATCGTTGATCCGGGCGCGTTCCAGATCGAATAGCCGCGCCCGCAGCACCTGCATCGCGATGGCGCGGTTCTGGTGCTGCGACTTCTCGGCGCTGGTGACGATGATGCCGGTGGGCAGGTGGGTGATCCGCACCGCCGAATCGGTGGTGTTGACGTGCTGGCCGCCCGCGCCGGAGGCGCGCATCGTGTCGATGCGGATGTCGGCCGCCGGAATGTCGATATCGACCTCTTCCGCCTCGGGCAGCACGGCCACGGTGGCGGCCGAGGTATGGATGCGGCCCTGCGTTTCCGTTTCAGGCACGCGCTGCACGCGGTGCACGCCGGATTCGTACTTCAACCGGGCAAAGACGCCCTCGCCCTGCACATGGGCGGTGACCTCGCGGATGCCGCCCAGGTCGGAATGCTGCTGCGACAGGATGTCGAACCGCCAGCCCTGCTGTTCCGCGTGCTTCTGATACATCCGCAGCAGATCGGCCGCGAACAGCGCGGCCTCATCGCCGCCCGTGCCGGGGCGTATCTCTAGGATCGCCGGGCGGGCATCGGCGGCGTCCTTCGGCAACAGCGCCAGGCGCAGGGCATGTTCCAGGTCCGGCAGGCGCGCGCGCAGAACCGGAAGCTCGTCTTCGGCCAGGGCGCGCATTTCGGGGTCGGCCTGCATCGCCTCGGCCTCGGCGAGGTCGGACAGGGCCCGGCGGTAGGCCGCGATCTGGGTCACCACGGGCCCGAGATCGGAATACTCGCGGCTGAGGCTGACGATCTCGGCCGGGGGCGCGCCGGCGTTCAGCCGCGCTTCGAGGAACTCGAAGCGGCGCGTGATCTGGTCGAGGGTATCAAGCGGAACCATGGGCGGGGATGTGGCGGAACCGGCACGGGTGGTCAAGCGGGAAGGCAGGGGGGCTGTCTGCCCCCCTCGCCCCGGACAAGCCGGGGCTCACCCCCCGAGGATACTTGGGAACAGAAAATGTCAGCGGGAAAGCTGAAGAACCCAGTCTTCGACCCGCGCGCGGTTCACGCCCAGATCGCTGTCGCCAAAGCGGGCGCGGGCATAGAAGGCGACCGACGAGCCCGCGCCATCCGGCGAGATCCGGATCGAGGTATAGTCGGGAAAGCCCCAGAGAGCGGACCGGGTGACATAGCTCACGAAATCCCCCTGCCCCGCTAGGTGACGGGTGCGCGGCGTGGCCCCGGCGATGGCCGCCAATCGGGTTGCGACCTCGGCCGGGGAAAAGTTCAGCCGCAGGGCGGGGCCATCGGCCCCGTCGCCGTCGCGCAGCAGAAAGCTGTTGCGGGCACCGCGCACCGTCACCGTCAGCGGATCGACTTGCCAGCGCGCGGGGTCCGACGGCGCGAGGCGAACCCAGACCGCCACCGCGCCGAGCGTGAGCGCCGCGAGCGCGGCCAGCATCAGCAGCAGCTTCATCGACCGGCACGCCTGGTCCAGCCGAAAAGGGCGATCAGCTCATGGGCCACATGCGCGCCGGCGATGGCGGTGGCCCCGGTCGTGTCATAGGGGGGCGAGACTTCGACAACATCGCCGCCCACCATGTTGATGCCCGCGAGGTCGCGCAGCATCGCGGCCGCCTGCCAGGAATGCAGCCCGCCCCAGACCGGAGTGCCGGTACCGGGCGCATAGGCAGGATCGAGCGCGTCGATGTCGAAGGTCACATAGGTCGGGCCGTGTCCAACGATGGCCCTCGCCTTTGCCACCGCCGCAGCCGTTCCCTTTTCATGCACGTCACGCGCGTCGATGACATGGATGCCAAGGTAATCCTCGGTCGTCGTGCGGATGCCGATCTGGACCGACCGCGCAGGATCGACCAGCCCCTGCTTCACCGCCTTGTAGAGCATGGTGCCGTGGTCGATCCGGGTCAGGTCGTCATCCGGCCAGAGGTCGGAATGGGCATCGAAATGGATCACGCCCAGGGGGCCGAAGCGTTCCGCATAGGCCCGCAGGATCGGATAGGTGATGTAGTGGTCGCCGCCAAGCGTCACGCTGCCCGCCCCTGCCGCAAGGATCGTGCGGATATGGGCGGTCAGGGTCTCGGGGAAGTCGGAAACCTTGGCGTAATCAAAGGCCAGATCGCCGTAATCGATCACCGCCATCTCCTCCAGCGGATCGAAGCCCCAGCCATAGGGCGGGTCATAGGGCTGAAGGGCGCTGGCCTCGCGGATCGCGCGGGGGCCGAAACGGGTGCCGGTGCGGTGGGTCACCGCCTGGTCGAAGGGCACGCCGGTAATGGCCAGATCGACGCCGGTCAGGTCCTTGGTATAGGTGCGGCGCAGAAAGCTGGTCGCTCCTCCAAAGGCGTTCTCGAAGGCGTAGCCGCGCAGCCCCTTGCGGGTAAAGGCGGTGTCCACTTCGTTCTTCGCGTCTTCCAGTGCCATGGTCATGTCCTTGCGCGGGGGGGCCAGGGGCAAAGCCGCTCTTGTCCCGGGCGCGCAGTCTAGCCATCCTGCGCCCGAGCACCAGCCATGCCGAAGGAGGCGACCCTGCGCCAGATTGCCCGACCTGCCCTGTTCTATGTCGGCGTGGTCTTCGGCCTGGCCTTCTGCCTCGGCGTGCTGCGGGTGATGTGGATTGCGCCTTGGCTGGGTGAGGTCGGGGCGGTCCTGGTCGAGGTTCCGCTGGTGCTGGCGATTTCGTGGATCGCCGCAGGGGCCGCGTTGCGGCGCTGGCCGTTGCGGCCGTGGGGCGACCGGGCGGCGATGGGGGCCATGGCCTTCGTCGCTCTGATGGCGCTGGAACTTGCGCTTGGCGGGTTCGGCTTCGGGCGGACCCCGGCCGACATGCTGCGGTCGATGAGCACTCCCGCCGGGCTGATCGGTCTGGCCGGGCAGATCGGCTTCGGCCTGATCCCGCTTGTCCGTCAGCCGGCGGGCTGAGCGCGCTCCACAAGCCGGGCGAAGAAACTGGCCCCCACAGGTGCGGCGGCGTCGTTGAAGTCGAAGGCCGGGTGGTGCAGCCCTGCGCCCGGCCCGGTGCCAAGGAACAGGTAGGCGCCGGGCCTGTCCTGCAGCATGTAGGCAAAATCTTCCGACCCCATCTCTCGCTTGGCGCGGGCATCGACGCCGTCCTCGCCCGAGATTTCCCTCGCGACCCCGGCGGCAAAATCGGTCTCGGCGGGGTGATTGACCGTGGGCGGATAGCCAAGGTCATAGTCGATGCGGACGGTGACGCCATAGGCTGCGGCATGCCCCTCGACGATCTCGCGGAAGCGGCGTTCGACCAGTTCCCGCACTTCGGGTGAAAAGGTGCGGATGGTGGCGCAAAACCAGCCCTCTTCGGGAATGATGTTCGACGCCGATCCGGTGTGGATCTGCGTGACCGACAGCACAAGGTCGTCCAGCGCATAAAGGTTGCGGCTGATGATCGTCTGCAGCGCCTGCACCATGCCGACGATGGCCACCACCGGATCGACCGTTTCGTGCGGGGTGGCCCCGTGGCCGCCCTTGCCGGTCACATGCACCGTCGCCGTATCCACCGCCGCCATCAGCGGGCCGGGCGTGGTCACGAACTTGCCGAAGGGCAGGTTCGGCGCGTTGTGGATGCCATAGACCTGCGCAATGCCGAATCGGCCCATGATGCCCTCTTGCACCATCACCTCGCCCCCGCCGCCGTCCTCTTCGGCGGGCTGGAAGATCAGCGCGACGGAGCCCGCGAAGTTCCGCGTCTCGGCCAGATACTTCGCGGCGCCCAGCAGCATCGTCACATGGCCGTCATGGCCGCAGGCATGCATGCGCCCCGGCACGGTGGACGCATGGGCAGCCCCGGTGGCTTCGGTGATCGGCAGGGCATCCATGTCGGCGCGCAGGCCGATCACGGGGCCATCGCCCTGCCCCCGGATCACCGCAACGACGCCGCATTGGGCGATGCCTTCGTGCACCTCATCCACGCCGAATTCGCGCAGCCTTTCCACGATGAAAGCCGCCGTTCCGTGGCAGTCGAACTTCAGTTCCGGGTGACGGTGCAGATGGCGGCGCCAGCCCGTCATCTCGTCCGAATAGGCGGCAATGCGGTTCAGGACGGGCATGGTGGACTCCGGTCAGGCGGGCGGCTAAGCCGACACAGAACCCCAAAACCCGCAGGCCCGCAATGCCCGGAACGCCCCCTGACCCTGCGGCAAGTGCCGCACTGATCGCCGACCCCGACGGCGGCCTGCCCCGCCTGCTGGAGATCATGCGCCGCCTGCGCGACCCCGCCACCGGCTGCCCGTGGGACGTGGCGCAGGATTTCGACAGCATCGCGCCCTACACCATCGAAGAGGCGCATGAGGTGGCCGATGCCATCGCGCGCCGCGCCTGGAACGAACTGCCGGGAGAGTTGGGCGACCTGCTGCTGCAGACGGTCTATCATGCGCAGATGGCTGACGAGGCGGGGCTGTTCGATTTCGATGACGTGACGCGCGCCATTGCCGACAAGATGGTGGCCCGCCATCCCCATGTCTTTGGTGCGGAGAACCGCGACAGGACGCCCGATCAGCAGACCGCCGACTGGGAACGGATCAAGGCCGCCGAGCGTGGCCCCGCCCGCGTGCTGGACGGCGTGGCGTTCGGCCTGCCCGCGCTGACCCGCGCGGTCAAGCTGCAGAAGCGGGCCGCCCGCGTGGGCTTCGACTGGCCTTCGACCGATGAGGTTCTGGCCAAGATCGTCGAGGAAACGCAGGAACTGGTCGAGGCGCGCGCGACGCTGACCGAAGCCGAGATCACCGAGGAATACGGTGACCTTCTGTTCGTCATGGCCAATCTGGCGCGGCACCTGCGGATCGACCCCGAAGCGGCCCTGCGCGCCGCCAATGCCAAGTTCACCCGCCGGTTCAGCCGGATCGAGGACTGGCTGGCCGAGGCGGGCAAGACCCCCGCCGACAGCGACCTGGCCGAGATGGACGCGCTGTGGAACCGCGCCAAGCATGAGGAGAAGGCGCGGCCCTGACGCGCTTGGGCATAAAATGACCCACTACTTCACTCAACTATTGACCTGACTAAAACAGTCAGGTTTAACGCGGGTCATCGAACCGCCAAAAGGATACCCAGATGACTGCGCGCCTTTCCCTGCTTGCCGTGACCCTGGTGGCCGCAAGCCCCGCCCTTGCCGATGTGAACGTCTATTCGCATCGCCAGCCCGAGCTGATCCAGCCGCTGGCCGATGCCTTCACCGCCGAAACCGGAATCCCCGTCAACATCGCCTTTGTGGACAAGGGCATGGTCGAACGGCTGGTCGCCGAAGGCGCGCGGTCGCCCGCAGATCTGGTGCTGACGGTGGATATCGCGCGGCTGATCCAGCTTGACGAGGCCGACGTGATCCAGCCGGTCGACTCGGAAGTGCTGGCGGCGAACATCCCCGAACAGTACCGCGACCCCGAAAACCGCTGGTTCGGCCTGACCACCCGCGCGCGGATCGTCTATGCCGCGAACGACCGGGTCGCGGATGGCGAAGTCACCACCTATGAGGACCTTGCCGACCCGAAATGGTCAGGCCGCATCTGCACGCGGTCGGGGCTGAACGACTACAATCTGGCACTTCTGGGCGCCGTCATCGGCCATCATGGCGAGGCGGACGCGAAAGCCTGGGCCGAAGGGCTGAAGGCCAATCTCGCGCGCAAGCCCGCCGGCGGCGACCGCGACCAGGTCAAGGCCATTGCGGCCGGCGAATGCGACATTGCCATCGGCAACACCTACTATATCGGTCAGATGCTGGCCGACCCGGAACAGCGCGCGGCGGCCGAGGCGGTGCGGATCGTCTATCCGACCTTTACCGACGGCGGCACGCACATGAACATCTCGGGCATGGCGATGACCAAATCCGCGCCGAACCGGGCCGAGGCGCTGCAGTTCATGGAGTTCCTGGCCGGTGATGTGGCGCAGAAGATCTATGCCGAAACCAACAACGAGTTCCCGGTGAAGCCGGGCGTGCCGGTGTCGGCGCTCGTCGCAAGCTGGGGCACGTTCACCCCCGACACCCTGCCGCTGGCCGAGATCGCAACGCAGCGTCCGGCGGCGCTGAAGATGATGGAAGAAATC
The DNA here is from genome assembly GCA_013297695.1 of Rhodobacterales bacterium. Taxonomy (GTDB): domain Bacteria; phylum Pseudomonadota; class Alphaproteobacteria; order Rhodobacterales; family Rhodobacteraceae; genus Aliitabrizicola. Next base: position 8,925 of record JAAFHX010000149.1, read on the forward strand.
AACTTCGACGGCTGATTGCGTCGGATTGCCCCTGCAAAAGGGTGGACAATCGCCCGAGACACGTCTTTCCTCCGGCAGCGCTTTGCCGGAGGACCCATGTCAGACGCCCGCAAGATCATCATCGATACAGACCCCGGGCAGGACGATGCCGTGGCGATCCTGCTGGCACTTGCCAGCCCCGAGGAGCTGGATGTTCTGGGCATCACCGCCGTCGCGGGCAACGTGCCCCTGCCCCTGACCGAACGGAACACGCGCATCATCTGTGAACTGGCGGGCCGCCCCGACATCAGGGTCTTTGCCGGTTGCGACGCGCCCTTGCAGCGCAAGCTGGTGACGGCGGAACATGTGCATGGCAAGACCGGGCTTGACGGCCCGCAACTGCCCGACCCGGTCATGCCGTTGCAGCCGGGCCATGCGGTCGATTTCATCATCGAGACTTTGCGGCAGGAACCGGCGGGCACGGTCACACTCTGCCCGTTGGGGCCGCTGACCA
>JAAFHX010000015.1 GCA_013297695.1 Rhodobacterales bacterium
GGCTGATCGGCTGGAATGCCGATCAGGTCTTCGAGACCGACGACTTTGCGGGGCAGGTGGCGCAGACGCTGCGAAACATCGTGGCGGTGCTGGCCGAGGCGGGAGCGCGGCCCGGGCATCTGGTGCGGCTGACCTGGTATGTGACCGACAAGGCGGCCTATCTGGGCAGCCTGCGCGAGATCGGGGACGCCTATCGCGCGATCATCGGGCGGCATTACCCGGCGATGGCGCTGGTGCAGGTGGTGGCGCTGGTCGAGGACCGGGCACGGGTGGAAATCGAGGCGACGGCGGTCGTGCCGGAGGAATAGGCGATGCTGGGACCATCCGGGCACGAGGACAGCTTTGCGCGCGACAACCTGCCGCCGCCCGACCTCTGGCCCGACCTGGCCCTGGCGGAGTTCGACTACCCCGAGCGGCTGAATGCGGCAGTGGAACTGACCGACCGGATGGTGGAGCGCGGCTTTGGCGACCATGTGGCGCTGATCGGCAACGGGCGGCGGCGCACCTACAAGGAACTGGCCGACTGGTCGAACAGGCTGGCGCATGCACTGGTTCAGGATTTCGGCGTAAGGCCCGGCAATCGTGTGCTGATCCGGTCGGCCAACAACCCGGCGATGGTGGCCTGCTGGCTGGCGGCGACCAAGGCGGGGGCGGTGGTGGTGAACACCATGCCGATGCTGCGGGCAGGCGAACTGGCGCAGATCGTGGACAAGGCCGAGGTCGGCCTTGCGCTGTGCGACACAAGGCTGACCGACGAACTGGCGGCCTGCGCCGAAGGATCGCGCCACCTGCGCCGCGTCGTGGGGTTCGACGGCAGCGCGAACCACGACGCGGAACTGGATCGGGCGGCACTGTCGAAACCCGTGCAGTTCGAGGCGGCCCCCACGGGCCGCGATGACGTGGCGCTTCTGGGCTTCACCTCGGGCACCACCGGGCAGCCCAAGGCCACGGCGCATTTCCACCGCGACCTGCTGATCATCGCCGACGGCTATGCGCGCGAGGTGCTGGGGGTCACGCCCGACGACGTGTTCGTCGGCTCGCCGCCGCTCGCCTTCACCTTTGGCCTCGGCGGGCTCGCGATCTTTCCGCTGCGCTTTGGCGCCTGCGCGGTTCTGCTGGAAAACGCCAGCCCGCCGAACCTGATCGAGATCATCGAAGCCCATCGCGCAACCATCTGCTTTACCGCGCCCACGGCCTACCGGGTGATGCTGAAGGCGATGGAGCAGGGGGCCGACCTGTCATCCCTGCGCGCGGCGGTCAGCGCGGGCGAGACGCTGCCCGCGCCGGTCTACCAGGACTGGATCGTGCGGACCGGCAAGCCGATGCTGGACGGCATCGGCGCGACCGAGATGCTGCACATCTTTATCACCAACCGTTTCGACGACCATCGCCCGGGCTGCACCGGGCGGCCCGTGACGGGGTATGAGGCGCGGATCGTGGATGCGGCGGGCCAGGAACTGCCGCGCGGGCAGGTCGGGCGGCTGGCGGTGCGCGGGCCGACCGGCTGCCGCTATCTGGCCGACGAGCGGCAGCAGGCTTACGTGCAGAACGGCTGGAACCTGACGGGCGACGCTTTCCGGCAGGACGAGGAGGGCCGGTTCCACTTTGCCGCCCGCAGCGACGACATGATCGTCAGCGCGGGCTACAACATCGCGGGGCCCGAGGTGGAGGCGGCCCTGCTGCGCCACCCCGACGTGCTGGAATGCGCGGTGGTGGGCGAGCCCGACGCGGCACGGGGGCAGATCGTGGTGGCCCATGTGGTGCTGGCCCCCGGCATCGCCCCCGACGAGGCGGCGGCCCTGCGGTTGCAGGAGCATGTGAAGGCCACCATCGCGCCCTACAAGTATCCGCGCCGTGTGATCTTTGTCGGCGCCCTGCCCAAGACGGCCACCGGCAAGATCCAGCGGTTCCGCCTGCGTCAGCCCTGAGGCGGCAAGAAGGACAGGAGCTTCGCCCGCACGTCCTCGGGCCAGGGCATGGACGTGTGCTTGTCGAGCCAGCTTGCCGCCAGCACCTGATGGCCCGACCAGCGCGGTTCCTCGCCGCACTGCACCGTGTGGTCGATGGTCAGCGAGGATTTGCCCACCTTGCGCACCGTCAGCCGGAAGGTCAGCCGGTCGCCGAAGAACGACGGTTTCGAGAAATCGCAGGACAGGTGCACCGTGGGCGTGCCCCAGCGTTCCTTCCAGATGATCTCGTGCCAGGGATAGCCGATATGGGTCCAGAACTCCTCGACCACGCCGTTCAGGATGTTCAGGTAAGACGGGTAATAGGCGGTGCCCGAGATGTCGCAATCGCCGAAGTTGAGCATCCGGTCGGTGGTAAAGCTGGCAGTCATGGTGCGCCCCGGCTGAAGTGGCTGGCTGATCGCCTGTCTGCCACAGCGGATGCGGCAAGAGAAGGCGTGACTGTCCGGAGGAACCCGCGCAGCAACCGTTGCTTGCAGGCAAGTCTTTTGAAAAACCTCTCTCGCGATGACTGGCGGATGCCGCGCGAAACCCCCATTGTCATGAAGCCGTGCATTAGTGCTGACATGACGTCGGCAAACCGATACGCCGAAACCAGGATCGCCCCCGCGTCGATGGCCCAGATGACAGGAAATCAGGAACGCCCGCCGGGGCCGCTGCATCCGGCCAGGATGCACAGGACTCTGTTCCTGTCCGACTTCCACCTTGGCGCGCTTGGTTGCCGGCCCGAACGGATTCTGGACTTTCTGGAACAGAACGACGCCGACAGCATCTACCTGGTGGGCGATATCCTGGACACCTGGCACCCGCTGGTGCCGCAATGGACCGACGTGCATGACCGGATCATCCGCCTGCTGCTGCGCCGGGCGCGCGGCGGGACGCGGGTGATCTATCTGCCGGGCAACCACGACCATGCGCTGCGCGCGCATTACGGCACGCATCTGGGCTGTTTCGAGGTGACCGAACAGGCGCTGCACCGCACCGCCGACGGGCGCAGCTTTCTGGTGCTGCACGGCGACTGCGCCGACCGGCGGCTGTTTCGCGCACATATCTGGACCCGGATCGGCAGCCGGATGGACAATGCGCTGCGCGGTCTTGATGCGCGGCTCAAGCGGTGGGGGCGTACCCTGCATCCCAATGACCGTAGCGCGATCGAGGTCTTGCTGGGCATTGCCAAGCACCTGATGAACTTCGGCGACGGGTTCGAGACCCGGCTGACCGACATGGCCCGCGCCCTGGGACAGGACGGCGTGATCTGCGGCCATTCCCATCAGGCGGCGCTGCACGACGATCACGGCATCATCTTTGCCAATTGCGGCGACTGGGTCGACAGCTTTACGGCGATTGTCGAAGACGACCGCGGTCGGCTGAGCCTGATCGCCTGGCCCGAACCGCAGCGCCAGCCCTCCTCCGGGCGGCCCTATCCGGGCATCGATGCGCCCGGTCTGGCGGGATGATCCCGGCGATTGCCCTTGGCGCGCTGACCCTTCTGGTGCTGCATCTGGCAAGTGTCGCACTGGTCCTTGCCCGCCTTTTCTGGCAGCGCAGGCCGGACCCTTCCATCGCGCTTCCCTTCATCTGCCTGATGCGGCCGGTCTGCGGGCTGGACCCGTTCGATGCCGAAACCCTTGGAACAAGCTTCGGGCTGGACTATCCCGATTACGAAACGGTCTTCTGCTGTGCCGACCCGTTCGATCCGGTGATCCCGCTGGTCCGCGACCTGATCGCGGCACATCCCGGAACCCGGGCGCGCCTGCTGGTGGGGGATGACCGGATTACTGGCAACCCCAAGCTGAACAATCTGGTCAAGGGATGGGCAGACACCCGCGCGGGCTGGATCGTGATGACCGACAGCAACGTGATCCTGCCGCGCGATTACCTGCGCCAGTTGCTTGCGGCCTGGACGGCGGAAACCGGCATGGTCTCGTCCCCGCCGGTCGGCATCCGGCCCGACGGGCTGTGGGGTGCGCTGGAATGTGCCTTTCTGAACGGGCATCAGGCGCGCTGGCAGCTTGCGGCCGACACGCTTGGCCTTGGCTTTGCGCAGGGCAAGACGCTGTTCACGACGCGCGGCCTGGTCGAGGGGGCGGGCGGGTTGGCGGCGCTTGGGCGCGATCTGGCCGAAGATGTGGCCTGCACCAAGATGGTGCGCCGGGCGGGGTTGCGCGTGCGTCTGGTGCAACGGCCCTTTGCCCAGCCCATCGGGCGGCGCGCGCTGTCGTCGGTCTGGGGGCGGCAACTGCGGTGGAGCCGCGTGCGCTGGCACGGCTTTCCCGCGCTGTTCCTGATCGAGCCGCTGTCGGGTCCCGCCCTGCCCCTGCTGGCGCTTGTCGCGGCGGCAATCTGGGGCGGGCTTGGCTGGTGGTGCGTGCCGCTGTTCGCCGTGCTGTGGTACGGTGCCGAGGCGGTTCTGGCGCGCGTCATGGGCTGGCCCTGCGGTCTGCGCGACCTTGCCGCGTCGGTTGTGCGCGACCTGATGCTGCCGGTGCTTTGGGTGGCGACCTTTGCCGCACGCGGGTTTGTCTGGCGCGGCACGGCCATGGGCCCCGGGCGCAATCCGGGCACCGAATAGGCACGGGAATGGTCACGCTCGACAGTGTCATCCAGTTGATCCAGACGCATGGCCTGCTGCTGCTGGCCCCGCTTTCGGTGCTGGAAGGGCCGATCGTCACTGTCATTGCGGGCTATCTGGCCAGCCTTGGCCTGCTGAACACCGCAGGCGCGCTGGCAGTGGTGGTCGCGGGCGATCTGGTGGGCGACGCGCTGCTGTATCTGGCGGGGCGCAAGGGGATCAAGTGCCTGCCGCAGCGCTGGCGCGACCGGTTGGGGCTGAACGCGGACCGGGTCGAGGCGCTGAAGGGCCATTTCGGCGCGCGCGGTGGCCGGACGCTGGTGATCGGCAAGCTGACCCATTCCGCAGGCGCGGCGATCCTTGTGGCGGCGGGGGCGGCGCGGATGCCTGCAGGGGCGTTCCTGTGGTGGAACCTCATTGCCACACTGCCGAAAAGTGCCGCCTTTCTGGCGCTTGGCTATGCCTTCGGTGCGGCCTATTCGCAGATCGACCTGTGGATATTCCGGGTGTCTTTCGTGCTTTTGGCACTGCTGCTTGCGGGCGGGGTGGTCTGGTGGCGGCAGCGCCGACGGGTGTCACGATGACGGGGCAGGTGACCTGTCTGATTGCCGCCTTTAACGAGGCTGCCCGGATCGGCCCGGTGCTGGCGGCGGCGGCGGGCCATCCGATGCTGCGGCAGGTCATCGTGGTCGATGACGGATCGGGCGACGCCACGGCCGAGGTGGCCGGGCAGGTGCCGGGCGTGACGGTGCTGCGCAACGGGCGGAACCGGGGCAAGACCTGGGCGCTGTCGGTCGGGATCGAGGCGGCGACGGCCCCCCACCTGCTGCTGCTTGACGCCGATCTGGTCGGGCTGACGGCAGCCCATCTGACAGCCCTGATCGACCCGGTCCGGGCAGGCCGGGCGGATGTGGCCGTCAGCCTGCGCGGCAACGCCCCGCGTCCCTGGCACTGGCTGGGGCTTGACTATATCTCGGGCGAGCGGGTGCTGCCGCGCGACATGCTGGCAGGGCGCACGGCAGAACTGCGCGCCCTGCCGAAATTCGGCTTCGAGGTGGCGTTGAACCGCACGATCCTTGACCGGCGCGCGCGGTTGGCCGTGGTGCGCTGGCCCGAGGTGGCCAGCCCGCTGAAATCGGCCAAGCACGGGCTTTGGGCGGGGATCAGGGGCGATGCGGGAATGATGGCGGATATCTTCCGCACCGTTTCCCCGCTGGAGGCCGCCCGCCAGATCGCCGGGCTGCGCCGGCTGCGTGTCGGGGGATGAGGCTGTCAGCCCCCGTTCCCGCACGTTTGGCGCTGTTCACCGAACCGCTTTTCGCTAGCATCGGGGTTCGGTGCAGGCTGAAGGACAGGTCATGACACGGTCGGTTGCAACGATCACGGCGACGCTTCTGCTGCTGGCCGCCTGTGCGCCGCGCGGTGATCTGGCGCTTGACCCCGACGCCGCGACCGTCGGCACGGTTGAAACGGTGATCGTCGCCTCTTCGCGCCAGCAATACCAGACCCTGCCCTGGTTCGGCGAGGCGCGGGCCTATGGCACGGGCTATGCGGAATTCCGCGTCTCGGTCCCGCCCGAGCGCAAGCCGGGAACCGTAAGCTTTCCGCACGGGCAGACCGCTGATCCGCGCAAGACCTTCCTTGTCGTCTCGGCAAGGCCGATGGCAGGCGGGACGGATTTTGTCGGTGCGGTGAATGCCGCCGTGCTGGCCGATCCGTCGCGGGGCGGCGATGTCTCGCTGTTCGTGCATGGCTACAACACCAACTTTGCCGAAGGGCTGGTCCGCCAGTCGCAGATCCAGCACGACCTGAAGCGGCGCGGAGCCTCGGTCCAGTTCGCCTGGCCGTCCAAGGCAAAGACCGGGGCCTATGTCTATGACGAGGACTCGGTCCTTTTCAGCCGGGACGCGATGGCGACGGCGCTGACCGAACTGGCCCGTTCCAGGGCGGGGACCATCAACATCTTTGCGCATTCGATGGGGACGCTTCTGGTCATGGATACCCTGCGCGGCATGGCCCGCGAGGGATATGACGAGGTTTTTGCCAAGCTGAAGGCCGTGGTGCTGGTCGAGGCCGACCTGGACATCGACCTGTTCCGAAAGCAGGCCCCGCCGGTTCTGGCGCGCGGGGTGCACCTGTATGTCCTCGTCTCGGACAAGGATCGCGCGCTGGAAGCCTCGGCCCGGCTGCGCGGAACCAGCGACCGGCTCGGGTCCGTCCGCAGCAAGGCGGAACTGGGCGGGCTGGATGTCACGGTGATCGACGTCACCGACGTGCGCAGCACCGACCTGATGGGGCACCTGAAAGAGGGCGAGTCGCCCGCGCTGATCTCGTTCATCGACGGGCTGGGCAGCAAGGGCTTTGATACCTTTGGCGGCGCGATCCCGGGGCCGCTGCAGGAGGGCGGGCTGTCGCTGATCCAGCAGGGTGCAAAGATCGTCGTTGCCCCGCTCAACCTGCGCTGAGCCTTCGGGACGTCAGGCCGACAGCCGGTCAAAGCTGTGCGGCTGCGCCAGCCGCCACGCCTCGCCAAAGCGGCGGGAACTGCCGGGGTCGGCCAGAAGCTGGCCGGGCAGAAGCTGTTCGTACTGTTCGGCATAGGTGATGACCGTATCCGAGGTGCCGCGCTGCAGGAAGTGGTGCGGCTTCAGCGCGGCAGGGTGGTCAAGCCCGGCCGCCGCCACCAGTTCGGCCAGTGCATGGATGGTATTGCGGTGAAAGTTGAAGACCCGGTCGGCCTTGTCGGGCACCACCAGCGCGCGCTGGCGCAAGGGGTCCTGTGCGGTCACACCGGTCGGGCAGTGCCCGGTATGGCAGGTCTGCGCCTGGATGCAGCCGACCGCGAACATGAACCCGCGCGCGGCATTGCACCAGTCGGCCCCAAGCGCCATCACGCGCGCCATGTCGAAGGCCGAGATGATCTTGCCCGAGGCCCCGATGCGGATACGGTCGCGCAGGCCCACGCCCACCAGCGCGTTATGCGCAAAGGTCAGCCCGTCGCGCAGCGGCATGCCAACATGATCCATGAATTCCAGCGGCGCGGCACCGGTGCCGCCTTCCTTGCCGTCCACAACGATGAAGTCCGGCGTGATGCCGGTTTCCAGCATGGCCTTGCAGATCGCCATGAATTCCCACGGATGCCCGATGCACAGCTTGAACCCCGCAGGCTTGCCGCCCGACAGCCTGCGCATCTGGTCCACGAATTCCAGCAGGCCGACAGGGGTGGAAAATGACCCGTGGGCGGCGGGTGACACGCAATCCTGCCCCATCGGAACGCCGCGGATGGCCGCGATCTCGGGTGTGATCTTGGCCGCAGGCAGCACGCCGCCATGGCCGGGCTTGGCCCCCTGGCTCAGCTTCAGTTCCACCATCCGGATCTGCGGATCAGCGCTGGCCTGGGCAAACCGGTCGGGGTTGAAGCTGCCGTCGTCGTTGCGGCACCCGAAATAACCCGAGCCGACTTCCCAGATCAGATCGCCGCCGAATTCACGGTGATAGGGCGACACGCCGCCTTCGCCGGTGTCATGGGCAAAGCCGCCCAGCTTTGCGCCCTTGTTCAGCGCCCGGATGGCGTTTGCCGAAAGCGCCCCGTAGCTCATCGCCGAGATGTTCAGGACCGAGGCCGAGTAAGGCTGCGTGCAGGGCCCCGGATGGCCGATGGACAGCCGATAGGCACTGTCCGGGGCGACAGGTTTGGGGGCGAGCGAATGGTGCAGCCATTCGAAACTGTCCTTGTACACGTCGTACTGCGTGCCGAAGGGCCGCTTGTCGAGCGCCTTCTTGGCGCGCTGATAGACGATGGCGCGCTTGTCGCGGGCAAACGGCGTGCCGTCCTTGTCGCCCTCGAAGAAATACTGCCGCATCTCGGGGCGGATGCTTTCCAGCAGGAACCGCAGGTGCGCCGCGATGGGATAGTTGCGCAGCACCGCATGGCGCGTCTGGATCAGGTCGCGCACGCCAAGCGCCGACAGCGCCGCAAGAATGGCGGCCGCCGTGCCGAACAGCAGATGCCACCCCGGCATGGTCACCGCCAGAAGGATCGCCAGCGCCGCCCCCAGCACCGACAGCGTCAGCGCCATGTACCTGATCTGGAACGGCAGCAGCAGAAGGGTCATGGCAGAAGCCTTTCATGTTCCGGCGTGGAACCGACCGGTCGCCCGACCTTAGGGCGGCAAATGTTCCGACAATATGACAGTCTCAGCCCCGCAGTCCGCCGGGGCGCGGCCTGCGCGCCGCGCCCGCGTACCCCCTTGTCAGGCCGTGGCCTTGGCCAGCGCCTGATCCAGATCGGCGATGATGTCGGCCACATCCTCGATCCCGATGGACAGGCGCACGACATTGGGGGCCGCCCCCGCTGCCACGCGCTGTTCATCCGACAACTGCCGGTGCGTGGTGGAGGCCGAATGGATGATCAGGCTGCGCGTGTCGCCCAGGTTCGCCACATGGCTGAACAACGCCAGCGAATCCACCAGTTTCACGCAGGCGTCATAGCCGCCCTTCACCGCAAAGGTGAACAGCGCCCCTGCGCCTTTCGGGCAGATGCGCGCCACCCGGTCGTGGTAGGGCGACGAGGGCAGACCCGCATAGGTGACGTAATCCACGCGCGGATCGGCCTCCAGCCAGGCGGCGACCTTCTGCGCGTTCGCCACATGGCGTTCCATCCGCAGGCTCAGCGTCTCGATCCCCATCAGGGTGTAATGCGCGCCCTGCGGGTTCATCGTCATGCCCAGATCGCGCAGGCCCACAGCGATGGAGTGGAAGGTAAAGGCCATGCCGCCAAGCGCCGCATGGAAGTTCAGCCCGTGATAGGCGGGCTCCGGGGCGGCAAGGCTGGGGAACTTGCCGGATGCCGACCAGTCGAACTTGCCCGAGTCCACCACCACGCCCCCGGTGACCGTGCCGTTGCCGGTCAGGTACTTGGTGGCCGAATGGACGACCAGCGTGGCCCCATGCTCGATCGGGCGGCACAGGTAGGGGGTGGCGCTCGTGTTGTCGACGATCAGCGGCAGGCCGACATTGTTGGCCACCGCCGCCACCGCATCCAGATCGGTGATATAGCCGCCGGGGTTCGCGATGCTTTCGCAGAAGATCGCACGGGTATTCTCATCCACCGCCGCCTCGATGGCCGCCAGATCGTCGAAATCGACGAACTTGGCAGACCAGCCGAACTTGCGGATCGTGTTGCCGAACTGCTGGACCGTGCCGCCATACAGCTTGTTCGCGGCCACCACGTTGCAGCCGGGCTGCATCAGCGGGAACAGCGCCATGATCTGCGCCGCATGCCCCGAGGAACAGCAGACCGCCCCGGCCCCGCCCTCCAGTGCCGCCACCCGGTCGGCCAGTGCGCCGACCGTGGGGTTGGTCAGGCGGGAATAGATGTAGCCCACCTCCTGCAGGTTGAACAGCTTGGCCGCATGGTCGGCATCGCGGAACACATAGGCCGTGGTCTGGTAGATCGGCACCTGCCGCGCGCCAGTCGCCGGGTCGGGTTTGGCCCCGGCGTGAATCTGCAATGTGTCGAAACCGTAAGTCGTGGTCATCGCGCCCTCCCTTGGCTGCCGGGGCGGAGCGTAGGCGGGCTGCAGGCCTGAAACAAGCGGGGAAACCTGTGCTGCCGGAAGGGCCGCCGGAACAGGGCGCCAGGCGCGCAAAGGGGCGGGAACGGGGCAAACACTTTGGCGACCCCCGATCCCGTCCCCGGATCACCGATGCGCCGGGTCGCCTTGCGCCATGGCCTGCACATAGTCGCGCAGGTCCGCAGGCCAGGCGGCGAGGGCGGCCGCAAATCCCTCGGCATCGCCTGCGTAAAGCGCCCGAAGCGCGGCCTCGTAGCCCGGCAGGTCGCCGCCAAGGGCCTGCATGGCGCGATAGGCGGTGTCACGCGCCGTACGCTGGCGGTCCTGCGGGGCCGGCGCGCGCGAGGCCCCCTCGACCAGCCGCCGCAGCGTGGCCGATGCCCCGCCGGGCTGGCCTGCCAGCCAGTCCCAGTGGCGTGGCAGCAGCGTCACTTCGCGCGCGGTGACGCCCAGCCGTGGCCGCCCCCGTGCGGGCGTCTCGCGCGGCGGGGCCGCGTGCCGCGCGACGATCTCGTCCGGTGTGCCGCGCAGGTCAAGGTCGGTCACCCGGCCCGTCGTATCGTCGATCACCAGAAGCGGCCTGCCGGCGGCTGCCGTGGCCGCCAGCGTTTCGGCGATTTGGTCAAGCGGCCCGGCCGCGCTGCGCTGCGGGCCGGAAAAGGCGGTGAGGGTGGTCATGTGTTTACTCCTTTCCCGCGCTTTTACACCCGGGTAGAATAATGTCAATTGCACCCGGGCAAAAATATCAGGCCCGTTCGTCCTTGGGCGAATCCATCACCACATAGGTCGTCAACGCATGCACCTGCGGCACCACGCCCAGCACCTCGGTGTGGAAATGCTTGTAGGCGGCAAGATCGACAGCCTCGACCCGCAGCAGGTATTCGACCGATCCGGTGATGTTGTGGCATTCGCGCACTTCCGGGGCGCGGGCCATGGCGCGTTCAAAGGCTTCCTGCGCCGCCTTGGTGTGCGACGACAGCCCGACCGTCACATAGGCCACGAACCCGACCCCCATCTGCACGGGATCGAGCACGGCGCGGTAGCCACGGATCACGCCCGTACGCTCCATCTCCTGCACGCGGCGCAGGCAGGCCGAGGGCGACAGGCCCGCCCGGGCCGCGAGGTCGATGTTGCTGATCCGCGCATCGCGGGTCAGTTCACGCAATATCCGGCGGTTTATGGCATCAAGTTGCGTCATTTGTTGCAAACTTTGCCGATATCGCAGTGGTTTTGCAACCCGCCATCGCAGGGCCTGGTGCACAGTGCCGCCATGATGATGACCACGCTTCCCGCCCTTGTCGCCTTTGCCTTCGTCACCTCTGTCACGCCGGGGCCGAACAACCTGATGCTCATGGCCTCGGGCGCGAATTTCGGCTTCCGCCGGACGGTGCCGCATATGCTGGGGGTGGCCCTGGGTTTTGTGGCAATGGCGTTTCTGGTCGGGATCGGCCTTGTCGGGCTTTTCGAGGCGGAACCGCGCGCGGCGCTGGTGCTGAAGATCGCAAGCGTTGTCTACATGCTGTGGCTGGCCTGGAAGATCGCCCATGCCGCCCCGCCCGAGGAAAAGGCGTCGGGCGGGACGCCGATGACGTTCCTGCAGGCGGCGGCGTTCCAGTGGGTGAACCCCAAGGCCTGGGCCATGGCGCTGACCGCTGTTTCGGTCCATGCGCCGGATCGCAGCGTGGCAAGCGTGGCGCTGGTGGCGGCGATTTTCGGGGCGATCAACCTGCCAAGCGTCGGCGTCTGGGTGGTGCTGGGGCAACAGGTACGGCGGTTTCTGACCGGGCCGGGGCGGATGCGCGCCTTCAACATCACCATGGCGGTGCTGCTGGTGTTGTCGCTGCTGCCGGTCCTGTTCGAGTGACCCTACCGCTGCCACAACCCCGCCTGTTTCAGGGCAAGCCGGACCGGCTGTTCGCGGGCGGGCAGGGCAGACCGGTCGAACAGCGCGCGCGCCAGTCGGCCTTCGCCCTGCCAGATCATCCGGGCAAAAGGCGCATGGGACCGCAGCACCGACGCGACACCCGGTTGCCCCGCCACGTCGCGCAGCACCTCGACCACGCGGTCGCTTTCGCGCGCGTAGAGCAGCGGCATCGTACGCCAGTGGCAGGTGACGTCGCCATCCAGCCCCGCAAGCTCCGGTCCCGGGCGACCGCCCCCCAGGCCATGGATCACCAGCGGCAACACCACCTGATCCAGCCAGGGCGTCAGGGTCTGGCCCTGCAGTTCCGGCAGCGGGTCGTCCCGCACCGACAGCGCCATGTCGCGCAGCAGCGATCCGAACAGCGCCGGGCTGCGGAAATGAAACCAGCCCGCGTTGAAGTAAAGATAGCGCTGCCAGTCCTCCCTGGCATGTGCGGGGTCCAGAGACGCTTCGAAATCCAGTCCGAACCGGCGGTACAGCGCGGCCCAGACCGTTTCGGGGCGCGGGCCGCAGGGCAAGGCGCGTGGCCAGGTCCCTTCGCGCCGCATCGAGGCGGACGGGCGGTCGAAGTTGAAACGCACACCCGCAAAGGACCCGGTGATCAGGGTGTCGCTGTCCAGAAACAGGAAAGGCGCGTCCGGCAGGGCCGCCAAAGCCTCGATCTTGTTGCCCTGCGGATAGGCCGCACCGAAATGCTGCGCCTCGAACGGCAGCATCTGTGCCCCGAGGGCGGTCAGAAGGTCGCGTGCTGCCGGATCGCAGATGCGCGGGTCGCTGTCCCACAGCGGGCCCGGCTGCGGTTCGGCGATGAACAGCGTTCCCGGAAAGCCGGGATCGCTGGCCCGCAGCGAGGCCGCCAGCAGCACAGCCTCGTACTGCAGCCGTCCGCGCTGGCCGATGGCCAGAATGTTGAACACCTGCCGGACTCCGGCCATTTCACCCGCCCCGTATTCACCCCGGGGCGCAGGATCGTCGGGAAAGCTGAAGAACTGCCGAACGCCTATCGCGGCGTGAACCGCAGCGACAGGCAGGACATGCCCCCGTCAAGCCTTGCGCATTCGCTGTTGCCGATCTGGCGGATGGCATAGCCGGCGTCGGCGATCCGTTCGGCGGTGCGGGGGAAGCCGTCGGCCATGATCACCAGATCATTGAACCGGATCGCATTCGCTGCTGCCTCCTCGCCCGCCGCCACCGGGATCACCCGGTAGCCTGCGAAACAGCCCGATGCGGCAAGCCGGTCGGTCGCCAGGATCGTTTCGGCATCCAGCAGCGAACAGTCGGTCTTGAAATGCAGCACGCCGGGCGGTGTCTGCACTTCGCGCACCACATGGCCCCAGGGGGTGACCAGCGCCGTCAGTTCCGCAATTCCGGCGGCATCGGTGCGGGCCGACCGGCCCACGAGAATCTCTTGCCCCGTCACGAGGATGTCGCCGCCCTCGATGAAGCCCGGGCCTTCGATCCTGCGGACCTCGGCATACAGCGCCTCCAGATGCGGGGCCATCTCGGCCGCCTCGCCCAGCCGCGACGGCGCGCCGGGGCGCATCACGACGGCACCCTGCGGCAGGCACAGCGCGGTATCCTCGACAAAGACCGAATCCGGATAGGCGTCAAGCGGGCCCAGTTCGATCACCGTCGCCCCGGTGCCGCGCAGGGCCGCCACATAATCCGCGTGATGCCCCAGCATCACCGCCAGATCGGGCGCGCCGGTATCCACCGCGCGCAGGCCGGCAGTGATCGCGGCACAGGGCCGGCGCGTGACGGCATGGGTAAAGCGGAAGGCGGCGTCGGACATGGGGCTTTCCTCGGGGCTGTGACGCCAAGCCCTTAGCCCGGCGCGGTCCCGGCGTCGAGACCGGAGCCTGTCACACCTCGCGCGTCCAGACGAGGGTTCCGATGACCGGATTGTCAAAGGCGGGGCTGCGGACCGGGGCGCTGACAATGGTCATGGTGTTGCCCTCCACCCGGAAGGCGCGCCGCTGTTCGCTGCCGACCCAGGGCTGGAACCAGGCCACATCCACGCTGGTCACGAAGGCGTCGCCTTCAAGCCGGTAATGCCCCGAGTAGGCGAACATCGCGTCGAAGGCTGCAGCCTTGTCCTCGACCGCGGCAGGCGTCGCGCGACAAGACGGGGTAAGGATGCCCATCATGCGCCCCGAAGCATCAAGCATGATGCGGCCGAGCGGGTCTGGCCCGAACGGCAGCCGCCGGTCGCCGGTCACCGTATCCACGATCTCGTAGGACAGCAGTTTCCACGTTCCGACGGGGGATTGCGGCATGCGGCTTTCCTCTGGACTGCAGGCATTCATGAACGCCAATGACCATCACAGGGCAGGGGCAGACTGGCAACACCCGCTGGCGAACCAGGCCCTGCCGGGCAGGCGATGCAGATCGCCGCCACACATGCCGAACCTGCCCGAGGCAGGTTTTTGGTGGGCGACCCTGGAATCGAACCAGGCACGGGTCTCCCCGGCGGAGTTACAGTCCGCTGCCGCACCTTGCAGCTCGTCGCCCTGACGTGGGCCGCTGGATAGCGAAGCCCCCCGGGGTCGTCAAGCGGCAAAACCCCGGACGGGTCGCACCCCCTTGCGCGCCGCAGCCGCGCCGCCCATTGTCCGCACGCAGATGCCCGGTACCCCGCCGCAGAAGGACCCGCCGATGAGAAAACCCGCCTGGGTGATCGACAAGGAACGCGACCGCCGGGCCGAGGCGCGCGAGACGGTCTGGCTGTTCGGCCTGCATGCGGTCCGCGATGCGCTGGTCAATCCCGCGCGCGACCGGCTGCGGCTGGTGCTGACGCGCAACGCCGCCGACAAGCTGACCGAGGCCATCTCCGCCAGCGGGATGACGCCCGAGATCGTCGATCCGCGCCGGTTCGACGTGCCGCTGGACGAAGGGTCGGTCCATCAGGGCGCGGCGCTG
Source organism: Rhodobacterales bacterium (assembly GCA_013297695.1). Lineage (GTDB taxonomy): Bacteria > Pseudomonadota > Alphaproteobacteria > Rhodobacterales > Rhodobacteraceae > Aliitabrizicola. The sequence continues at coordinate 14,959 of JAAFHX010000015.1, forward strand.
GAGGCGCGACCGCTGTCTTGGGGCAGTCTGGACGACATCTGCGCGGGCGGGCAGGGGGCGGCGCTTGTGGTGCTGCTGGACCGGGTGACCGATCCGCACAACGTGGGCGCGGTGCTGCGGTCGGCCGAGGTGTTCGGCGCACGCGCAGTGATCGCCCCGCACCGGCATTCGGCACCGGAAACCGGGGCGCTGGCCAAGACCGCCAGCGGCGCGCTGGAGCGCCAGCCCTATCTGCGGGTGACCAATCTTGCCGACAGCATGGACCGGCTGAAGGCCATGGGCTATGTACTGCTGGGCCTTGACGGCGATGCCGGGGTGACGCTGGCCGACGGCTTGGCCGAAACGGGCACGCGGCCCGTGGGCATCGTGCTGGGGGCCGAAGGGCCGGGCCTGCGCGACCGCACGCGTGACACCTGCGACCGGCTGGTGCGCATTCCCTTTGCGGGCGCGTTCGGGTCGCTGAACGTGTCGAACGCGGCGGCCGTTGCCCTTTATGCGGCAACCCGGGGGGCCGTCGGGCACGGGTAATCACAGGTGCGCGACCCGGTCTTCCCGTGCTGCGGATCATCCCCATTTCTCATTTTGAAGCACCGGCCCGGAACGCCGCCGCTTCATGTTACTGTCCCTCGTTCCGCGACTGGCGCCCGGCCGTTCGGTCCGGGCGCTTTTTTGTGCGAAAGGACCGCCCGATGATCCCGAGCGACAGCCGGATCGCCGAAATCCTGCGGACCACCCGTGTGATCGCCCTTGTCGGCTGGTCGCCCAACCCTGACCGGCCAAGCCACCGCGTTGCCGAATTTCTTCTGGCGCGCGGCTATCGGGTGATCCCGGTCAACCCCGGCCAGGCCGGGCGGCGTGCCCTGGGCGAGACGGTGCGGGCCGACCTGTCGGGGATCACCGAGCCGGTGGACATGGTCGACATCTTCCGCCGCGCGTCCGAGGTCCTGCCGGTCGTGCAGGCGGCGCTTGCCCATCTGCCGGGGCTGCGCACGGTCTGGATGCAGCTTGGCGTGGAGAATGCCGAAGCGGCAGCGCTGGCACAGGCGCAGGGCGTGGCCGTGGTGCAGAACCGCTGCCCTGCCATCGAAATCCCCCGGCTTCTGGACTGACCGCCGGGCAGGGACCAAAAATCTTTGAAGATTTTTGGCAAGACTTTTTGAAAAGTCTTGCCCGAGCGTCACCCCCGCGCGGCTTTCTCGGCAAGGCCGGACTGCCCCTCGCGCCGGTCAAGTTCGGCCAGCACATCGTCCAGCGTCACGTCGCGCGCGGCCAGCATCACCAGCAGGTGATAGATCACGTCTGCCGCCTCGGCGGTCAGGCGGGCCCGGTCGCCCTTGACCGCCTCGATGATCGCCTCGACCGCTTCCTCGCCGAATTTCTCGGCGCATTTTTCCGGGCCCTTCGCCAGAAGCTGCGCTGTCCAGCTTTCGGCGGGGTCGGCACCCTTGCGGGCGGTGATGGTGGCGGCAAGGCGTTGGATCGCGGTCATTGCAGCCTCATGGGAATACCGGCGGCGGCCATGTGGGCCTTGGCCTGCGCGATGGTGAAGGTCCCGAAATGGAAGATCGAGGCGGCCAGCACCGCGCTGGCCCCACCCTTGGTCACGCCGTCCACCAGATGATCCAGCGTGCCCGCCCCGCCCGAGGCGATCACCGGGATCGCCACCGCATCGGCCACGGCGCGGGTCAGGGGCAGGTTGAACCCGTCGCGCGTGCCGTCGCGGTCCATGCTGGTCAGCAGTATCTCGCCCGCGCCCCGGTCAGCCATCGCGCGGGCAAAGGCCACGGCGTCGATGCCGGTGGGTTTCCGCCCGCCATGGGTGAAAATCTCCCACCGCCCCGGCGCCACGGTCTTGGCGTCGATCGCCACGACGATGCACTGGCTGCCGAAGCGGTCGGCGGCGCGGGCCACCACATCGGGGTCGGCCACGGCCGCAGAATTGAAGCTGACCTTGTCGGCCCCCGCCAGCAGCAGGGCGCGCACATCCTCGGGCGTGCGCACCCCGCCGCCCACGGTCAGCGGCATGAAGCAGGCCTCGGCGGTGCGCGTCACCAGATCGAACATCGTGCCCCGGTTCTGGTGCGTGGCGTGGATGTCGAGGAAGCACAGCTCGTCGGCCCCCGCCGCGTCATAGGCGCGCGCAGCCTGAACCGGGTCGCCCGCATCGCGCAGGCTGACGAAGTTCACCCCCTTGACCACGCGGCCATCGGCCACGTCGAGGCAGGGGATCAGGCGGGTCTTGAGCATTCACGGTCCTTCCGTCGCCTTTTGGGCAGGGGGGCCTCAGCCTGCGCGCAGGGCCGCGATGGCGGCGGCAAGGTCAAGCGCCCCGTCATAGAGCGCCCGGCCCGAGATCGCCCCCGCAATCACCCCGGTATCGCGCAGCGCGATCAGGTCGGACAAAGAGGCCACGCCGCCGCTGGCGATGACGGGAATCGACACGGCACGGGCCAGCGCCTCGGTCGCGGCGACGTTCGGGCCCTGCATCGCGCCGTCGCGGTCGATGTCGGTGTAGATCAGCGCGGCGACGCCCGCATCCTGGAACCGGCGGGCAAGATCGGTGGCGTCAAGGTCCGTCTCGGTGGCCCAGCCCTGTGTTGCAACGCGCCCGTCGCGCGCGTCGATCCCGATGGCCACCCGCCCCGGAAACGCCCGGGCAGCGCTGCGCACAAGGTCGGGGTCCTGCACTGCCGCCGTTCCCAGAATCACGCGGGCAACACCGCGTTCCAGCCAGCCCTCGATGGTCCACAGGTCGCGGATTCCGCCGCCAAGCTGGCAGGGCACCGTCACCCGCGCCAGAATCGCGGCCACCGCCTCGTCGTTCACCGGCTCGCCCGCGAAGGCACCGTTCAGGTCCACCAGATGCAGCCAGTCGCAGCCGGCCGCCTGAAACGCTGCGGCCTGCGCCGCAGGATCGTCGCCGAACACGGTCGCCGCAGCCATGTCGCCGCGCAGCAGGCGCACGCACTTGCCGTCCTTCAGGTCGATGGCGGGGAACAGGATCATGGCGCTCTCCGAATGCAGGTTGTGGCAGGCGGGACGGATTTCGACCCGACGTCACGCTTGCCTGCCCCGCGATTTGCCCCGAACCTGCCCCCATCCGCAAGGGAGGACATGCGATGAGACTGTTTGCGATGACGGCCGCCCTGGCCCTGCTGGTCGCCGCCCCGGCGCTGGCCGATCCACTGGAGGGCACCTGGAAGACGAAACCGGATGACAACGGCCATTACGGCCATGTGCAGATCGTGCCCTGCGGACCGGCCTTCTGCGGCACGCTGGTCGAGGCCTTCGACCAGAACGGGGGCAGGATTACCTCGCCCAACATCGGCAAGCGCATCGTCTGGGACATGCAGGCCCAGGGCGACGGTGCCTATGGCGACGGCAAGATCTGGTCGCCCGACCGCGACAAGACCTATTCCGGCAAGATGCAGCTTTCGGGCGACAAGGTGGCCGTTTCGGGCTGCGTCTTCGGCATCTGCCGCGATGGCGGGACCTGGACGCGGATCAACTAGCCCCGCCGAACACCGACCATCCCGTCTCGCGCGCCAGCCGCTCCATCGCCTCGGTCCCCAGTTTCGACGACCCGCGGCTGTTCAGTCCGGGCGACCAGACCGCGACCGACGCACGGCCGGGGGCCACCGCAAGGATGCCCCCGCCCACGCCGCTTTTCCCCGGCAGGCCGACCCGGTAGGCGAATTCGCCCGAGGCGTCGTAATGCCCGCACATCATCATCAGCGCGTTGATCCGCCGCACCCGGGCCTGCGACAGCATCGGGGGTGATACCGGCAGACCTGCCAGGAATCGCCCGGCAAGGGCAAGCTGCACGCAGGTCATCTCGACCGCGCACTGGTGGAAATAGACGCCAAGCGACCGTTCGGGCGGGTTCTGCATGTTGCCATGCGCCCGCATGAAATTGGCCAGCGCCACGTTCAGGAACCCGGTTGCGGTTTCCGACCGCGCCACCGCCTCGTTGATATGGATGCCGGGGTCGCCGCTGGCGGCGCGCAGGAAGCCCAGAAGTTCCGCCAGAACCTCGCGCGGCATCCGCCCGGCCAGGACCGCATCGGTGACCACGATGGCCCCGGCGTTGATGAACGGGTTGCGCGGGTGGCCCTTTTCCATCTCCAGTTGCAGGATCGAGTTGAAGGCCTGCCCCGAAGGCTCGCGCCCCACGCGGGTCCACAGGCCGTCGCCCAGCCTGCCAAGGGCGATGGCCAGCATGAAGACCTTGCTGACGCTCTGGATCGAGAACGGCACGGCGGCATCGCCCGCGCTCAGGACCCGCCCGTCATCCAGCGCCACGGCAATGCCGAACTGGCCCGGGTCGATGCGCGCAAGCTCGGGGATATAGGTGGCGACGGTGCCCCGGTCGGTTGTGCCCGCCATGGCTGCGGCGATCCGGTCAAGGATGTCCTGCAGCGCCACCTCAGGGGGTCCAGCGCAGGAAATTGGCGATCAGCCGCAAGCCGGTGGCCTGGCTTTTCTCGGGGTGGAACTGGGTGCCTGCCACGGTGCCGCGCGCGACGATGGCGGTGACCGGCCCGGCATAGTCCACATGCGCCAGAAGGTCGGAGGGGTCGTGCAGGGCCATGTGGTAGGAATGCACGAAATAGGCGTGATCCCCGGTAGCGATCCCGTCGAGCAGCGGGTGGGGGCGGTCGATGACCAGATCGTTCCAGCCCATGTGCGGCACCTTCAGCGACGGATCAGCCGGGGTGATCCGCCGCACATCGCCGCCGATCCAGTCGAAACCGGGCGTTTCGGCATGTTCATGCCCGGTTGTCGCCAGAAGCTGCATGCCGATGCAGATGCCCAGGAACGGCCGCCCGCCGATCCGCACCGCCTGGTCTATCGCCTCGAACAGCCCGGAACGTTCGAACAGCGCCGCGCGGCAGGCCGGAAAGGCGCCGTCGCCGGGCAGAACGATGCGGTCGGCGCGGGCCACATCGGCGGGGTGTGCGCTGACCAGCACCTGCCCGGCCCCGGTTTCCTGCGCCATCCGCTGAAACGCCTTTTCCGCCGAATGCAGGTTGCCGCTGTCGGCATCGACCAGAACCGTCAGGCTCACAGCGTGCCCTTGGTCGACGGGATCACACCGCCCATGCGCGGATCAGGCTCCACCGCCAGGCGCAGCGCGCGGGCCACGGCCTTGAAGGCGGCCTCGGCGATGTGGTGGCTGTTGATCCCGTGGATCAGGTCCACATGCAGGGTGATGCCGCCATGGGTGGCCAGCGCCTGAAAGAACTCGCGCACCAGTTCGGTATCGAAGCTGCCGATCTTGGCGGTCGGGAACCCCACGTTCCACACCAGATAAGGCCGCCCCGACAGGTCCAGCGCGCAGGCCACCTGCGCGTCGTCCATCGCAAGGCGCACATCGCCGTAGCGGCGGATGCCGCGCTTGTCGTCCAGCGCCCGTGCCAGCGCCTGCCCGAGCGCGATGCCGCAATCCTCGACCGTGTGGTGGTCGTCGATGTGCAGGTCGCCCTTTGCGGACACGGCCATGTCGATCAGCGAATGGCGCGCAAGCTGGTCCAGCATGTGATCGAAGAACCCCACGCCCGTCGCCATCTGCCGCCTGCCGGTGCCGTCCAGGTTGACCTGCACGGTGATCGCCGTTTCGGCCGTGGTCCGGGTGATCTCTGCCTGCCGCATCGGGGCCTCGCTGCGCTGTCCGCCCGGACTTATAGGGGGCGGGGGCCGAAGATTCCAGTGCTCAGGTCGCGCGCCGCCGGTGCCGACCGGCCAGCGCCGCGACAGCCAGGATGACCCCAGACACGGTGGCGGTCATGCCGGCAACCGAAACCGAACCGCCAAGGCCAAGCCACAGCGGCCCATGGCCCGCCAGCACATAGCCCGCCACCGCTGACACGGTGGCCAGGATCAGGCTCAGGCCCACCTGACGCTCCAGCCGGTCGGTCATCAGGCGGGCGGCGGCGGGCGGGCAGATCAGCATCGCGATGACCAGGATCGACCCCACCGCCTGAAACGCCGCCACGCAGGCCGCAGCCGCCACCATCACCAGAGCCAGCGACAGCACCCGCACCGGCAATCCGAGGGTCGCGGCAAAGCCTTCGTCGAAGGTGGCGATCTTCAGCGGCCGCCACAGCACGGCCACGAAAGCCCCGATCAGCAGGGCCGTGACCGCCAGTTGCGCCAGTTCAGGCGGCAGGCCCGCCAGTGCCACGGGGTCCAGCAGCGAGGCCCAGCCGGTGGCATCCAGCCAGATCAGGCTTTCCAGATTGCCATACAGCGCGTGCTGCACGTCCAGATGCACCGCACTTGCCCCGGACCGTTCCAGCAGCAGCACCCCCCCGGCGAACATGGTGGTAAAGACGATGCCCATGGCCGCGCCCTGCTCCACGCGCGCGGTGCGGATGATCGCCTCGACCAGCACCACCGCGACCAGCGCCGCGACACCCGCGCCCAGCACCATCACCAAGGGGGCCGCCGTGCCGGTCAGCAGGAAGCCCATGACGATGCCGGGCAGCACCACATGGCTGATCGCGTCGCCCACCATCGACTGCCGCCGCAGCAGAAGGAAGTTCCCGGGCAATGCACAGGCGATGGCCGCGAGCACGCCGACCAGGATCGGCGGCAGCGACAGCATGACGAAATCGGCCCCCATCACGCCGGCCCTGCCAGCCGGGTCCGCATCCGCGCCCGGGCCAGCGCCTGCGGGATCACGCCCCGCGCCCGCCCGAACAGGATCGACACGACAAACCCCGCCGCCGCAAGCAGCACGATCAGCGGCCCGGTCGGCAGGTCGGGTGCCGAGGCTGACATCGCAGCCCCGCCATAGCCTGCTGCCCCGCCGATGCCACCCGCGATGGCCGCAACCACGCCGGCCCGGTCCGACCACATCCGCGCGGCAACCGCCGGAATCACCAGCAGCGCCACGATCAGGATCAGGCCCACCACCTTCAGGCCCGTCAGCGTGACCGCAAGCACCAGCGCCATCAGCATCAGGTCGGCGCGCCCCGGAAGCAAGCCCCGCACGGACGCATAGTCGGGGTCGAAGGCCACCATCAGCAGCGGGCGGCGGAACAGCAGCACCAGCCCGGCCGAAATCGCCCCGCCCGCGGCGATCAGCATCGCATCGGACCACAGCATGCCGGCGGTGGCGCCCAGCAGGAACGCCTCCAGCCCCGCCTGCCGCCCGATCGACAGGGCCTGAATCACGGTCAGGATCACGATCCCCACGCCATAGAACACCGACAGCACCGCCCCGATGGCCGCATCCTCGGGCAGGCGGGTACGCGTCGTCAGGAACTGCACGCAGCCCAGCCCGACCAGCGCCGAAATCCCGGCCCCCGCCAGAAGCCCCGGCAGGCTGCGCCCGTCGCCGCCCATGGCGACCATCAGCAGGAACGCCAGACCCACCCCCGGCAGCGTGGCATGGGCCATCGCATCGGACATCAGCGCGCGCTTGCGCAGATACAGGAACGTGCCCGTCACCCCCGCAGCGACGCCCAGCATCATCGCGCCAAGCGTGACCAGCGTGGCGTTGTAGCCCGACTGCAGCAGCAGCGCGTCAAGCATGGTTGGCAGGGATTGCCGCATAGGCGCGGGCGATGTTCGCCTCGCTAAAGGCGGTGGCGACCGGCCCTTCGGCGATGCAACGGCGGTTTATCAGAAGCACGGCGTCGAACCAGACGGGGACCGTGGCAAGATCGTGATGGACCGCCACGACCGCGCAGCCGGTATCGCGCAACCCGTGCAGCACCCCGACCAGCGCCTTTTCGGTCGCCGCGTCCACGCCCGCAAAGGGTTCATCCAGCACGATCAGGTCGGCCCTCTGTGCCAGAGCGCGGGCCAGGAACACGCGCTGTTGCTGGCCACCCGAAAGTGCGCCGATCTGGCGGCGCGCGAAATCGGTCAGCCCGACGCGGCCAAGGCAGTCCATCGCCTGTGTCATGTGCTGGCACCGCATCCGGCCGAACAGGCCCAACTGGCCATACAGCCCCATCGCCACCACGTCGATCACACGGGCCGGGAAATCCCAATCCACCCCCGCCCGCTGCGGCACATAGGCCACCCGGTCGCGCACCGCCGCCAGCGGCTGGCCGAAGAACAGCGCCTGACCGGCAACCCTGGGCACGATGCCAAGCGCGGCCTTCAGAAGGCTCGACTTGCCCGCCCCGTTCGGCCCGACGATGGCTGTCATCTTGCCCGCCGCAAACACCGCATCGACGCCGTCGACGACAAGTCTTTCGCCATAGGCGACGCTCAGACCCCGCACCGCAAGCGGCAGGGGACCAGGGGCGGCTTCGGGCCTCAGATCGCGCAGGGGCTTCATCACGCTGCCGCCAACCGGCCCGACATGCCCTGCGGCGGGGCATTGCCGCCAAGCGCGCGGGTGATCGTGGTCACGTTGTGGTCGATCATGCCGATATAGGTGCCCTCATAGCTGCCCTCCGGACCCATCGCGTCCGAGAAGAGTTCGCCGCCGATCATGACCGCATGACCCTTTGCGGCTGCCCCTTCGATCAGCGCGCGCATCGAGCGGTCGGACACCGAGCTTTCCACGAAGACCGCCGCCACCTTGCGGGCGACCAGCACATCGACAAGTTCGCCGATGCGCGCAAGGCCCGCCTCGCTTTCGGTCGAGATGCCCTGGATGCCCAGCACCTCGAACCCGTAGGCCCGACCGAAATATCCGAAGGCGTCATGCGCGGTGACCAGCACGCGGGCCCGTTCCGGCACGGTCTGCAGCACCGTGCGCGAATAGGCGTCAAGCGCCTCGATCTCGGCCCGGAAGGCCTTGCCCGCGGCGGCATGGGCAGCGGCCTTGCCGGGTGCGGTGTCGTCCAGCGCCTGCTGGACCTTCCGGCTGACCAGCGACCATAGCGCGGGGTCCATCCAGACATGCGGATCAAAGCGGTCGGGATATTCGGCGCTGGCGATCAGGCGGTCCTTCGGCAGGGCATCGGCCACCGCCACAACGCGGGTCCGCGTGGCGAGGTTCTGCAGGAAGGCCTCCATCTGCGCCTCAAGATACAGGCCGTGCCACAAGACCAGATCGGCCCGCGCCATGGCCGCGATATCGCTGCGCGTCTGCCGGTAGGAATGCGGGTCCAGCCCCGGACCCATCAGCGCCTTGACCGCGCCCCCGCCGATCCGGCGTGCGGCATCGGCGATCATCCCGGTCGTTGCCACAACACGGGGCCCATCGGCCGCCCGTGACGGTCCGGACAGGACAGGCAGTGCTGCCAGCAGGCTCAGAAGATGGCGTCGCGAAACTTGCATGGATTTCCCTCTGCTCATGCTGCCGCTAGATATGCGAACGCTTCTCAAAGTCAACGCAGTTGAGAATTGATCGCAACACGAGGCGACCGTATCGAGCCGACGGCGCCGGGTTCGGCAGGTGACTGCGAGTATCGGGAAATCTGGCAGCCCGTAGGGGAGTCGAACCCCTCTTCCCAGGTTGAAAACCTGGTGTCCTAACCGATAGACGAACGGGCCGCAGGACGTGTGTCGGCGGATTTAGGGCAGCCTGACCGGCCACGCAAGCGAAAAGTCGCCACCCTCAGCCGTCGATCCTTGCCCCCATCAGGGCGATGGCCTGCTGATAGACGGTGGCCGCGTTCCATGCCTTGATGACGGCAAAGTTCGGCTCGCCCTCCTGGTATCCGGCCCCCCGTCGCCAGCCCTTCTGCGCAAGGAAATTGGCGGTCGAGGTCAGGGCATCGGCCTGGTCGGTCAGGTCAACCCGCCCGTCGCCGTTGCCGTCCACACCATAGGCCAGCGCGTTGCCGGGGAGGAACTGGGTATGGCCGATCTCGCCGTGCTTTGCGCCCACCGACTGCGGGGTGATGCTGCCGCGATCCACCAGCACCAGTGCCGCCAACATGTGCGGCGTGAAGAAATCGCTGCGGCGGCAGTCATAGGCCAGGGTCGAGATGGCCGAGACCACATTGGTATCGCCCATGAAGCCGCCGAATCCCGTCTCCATGCCGTGGATCGCGATGATCACCCCGGCCGGCACGCCATAGGTCTGTTCCAGCGCGGCGTAAAAGGCGGCGTCGCGCGCCTTGCGCTTGCGGCCCTGGGCCACGATGGTATCGGCCCCGCGCACCTGCAGGAACTTCGGCAGCGAATACTTGAAAGATTTCTGGTTGCGGTCCGCCGCGATGGTCCTGGTGGAATAGCTTGTGCCCTTCAGCGCCTGAAGCCCGCGTGCGCCCACGCCGGCGGCGGCGGCATCGCGCAAGGTGGCGGTCTTCCACGCCTCGTACTCCGCGCCGGTCGATCCGCATTCGGCGGCGTGAACGGCCCCCGCGCAGATCAGGGCAGACAGAAGCAGACCAAGGCGAAGTCTCTGAATCTGTACGGGCACGCGCACTCTCCAAGGCAAGGATGCCCGCACTCTAGGCAACGCAAGAACCGGCACAAGGGGGCAGGTGACGCGCGCGCCGCCGGTCAGACACCGATATAGGCCGTCAACCCGCCGTCGATCCGGAAATCCGCGCCTGTGGTAAAGGCGGCAAGGTCGGAACAGAGATAGGCCACCAGTTCGGCCACCTCTTCCACCGTGCCGACGCGGCCCACCGGATGGGCGGCACCGAAGGTGGCCAGCATGTCCTCCATCCGGCCGTCCGGCCCGGCAAGCTGGGTCGCGCCGTATTCCAGCAGCGGCGTGCGGATGGAACCGGGGCTGATCGAGTTCACCCGGACCCCGTGTTTCGCGCAATCCACCGCCATGGCGCGGGTCATGGCGTGGACCGCGCCCTTGGTCGTGGCATAGCCCAGAACGCCGTACTGGTTGGTATGCCCCTGCACGGAACTGATGTGGATGATGCTGCCCGCGCCGCGCCCCTTCATGTGCGGCCAGACGAAATGGCTGGTCAGGAAGCTGCCGCGCAGGTTGACGGCCATCACCCGGTCCCAGTCGGCTATCGTGGTCGTGTCGAGACTGCCATAGGTCTGGATGCCGGCCGCGTTCACCAGAATGTCGATGCCGGTCTCGGTCTGCATCACGGTTTCGACCCAGGCGGACACCTCGGCCTCGTCGGCGACGTTGCAGCGGTGCAGCGTCACCGCCAGCCCCCGCGAAGCCGCCCGGGCCGCGTCGTCGGCAGCCTCGTCGATGCCGCACAGATGCACCCGTGCGCCGCCGCGCGCCAGCCGCAGGGCGGCGGCCAGACCCATGCCGCTGGACCCGGTGACCAGTGCGACCTTTCCCGTGAACTCCATCTCTCCCCCCCTTCAGTGGCCCGTGACTTCGGGATGCGTCAGCGCCGCGATCACCCCGCGCAGTTCCGCCAGACCCTTGAGCCGCCCGATGGCGGAATAGCCCGGCAGCACGGTCTTGGTCTGGTCGTCCAGCAGCAGATGCCCGTGGTCGGGGCGGAACGGAATTTCGGCATCCGCCCGCCCTTCGTCGCGCCGCCGCGCCTCTTCCGCCAGCAGGCGGCGCAGGATCGCCACCATGTCGGCATCGCCGCCCAGATGGTCATCCTCAATGAAGCTGCCGTCGTCCTCAACGCTGACATTGCGCAGATGGACGAAGTGGATGCGGTCGGCGAACTGTTCCACCATGCGCGGCAGGTCGTTGTCGCGGCGCGCGCCGAAACTGCCGGTGCAGAAGGTCAGCCCGTTCTGCCGTTCGGGCACCGCGTCGAACAGCGCCTGCGCATCGGCGGCGGTCGAGACGACGCGGGGCAGGCCGAACAGTGGGAAGGGCGGGTCGTCGGGGTGGATGCAGAGGTTGACGCCGACCTCGGCCGCCACCGGCACGATGGCCTTGTGGAACGAGGTCAGGTTGGCGCGCAAACCGTCTGGCCCCAGGTCGTCATAGCGGGCGATGACGGCGGCGATGCCCGCCCGGTCATGCGCGGCCTCGGCCCCCGGCAGGCCGGCGATGATCGTGCGTTCCAGGCTGTCGATCCTTTCGGGCGGCATGGCGGCCAGACGTGCCCGGGCGGTCTCGACCAGCGCCGGGGCGTAGTCGGCGGCGGCCCCGGGGCGATCCAGCACGAAGACGTCATAGGCCACGAAATCAGCCATGTCGAAGCGCAGCGCCAGACCGCCTGCCGCTGTTTCCCACCGCAGGTCGGTGCGCGTCCAGTCCACCACCGGCATGAAATTGTAGCAGACCGTGCGCACCCCCACTGCCGCCACCCGGCGCAGCGATTCGATCCAGGCCGCGACCTGTTCGGTGGCCCGCGCGCCTTGCAGCTTGATCTCGTTCGGCACCGGAATGCTTTCCACCACCGACCAGCGCAGGCCTGCGGCGCTGATCTCGGCTGCGCGCGCGGCGATGGCCTCGGCAGGCCAGACCTCGCCCCGGTAATGCTGGTGCATCGCGGTCACGACCCCCGTCGCCCCCGCCTGCCGCACATGCGCCAGCGGCACCGGGTCCTGCGGCCCGAACCATCGCCAGGTCTGTTCCATGCCCACGCCCCCCCCTTTTTGCGGGCATGCCCGCAGCCTGCGCAGAACAGACGCGAAGGCGACCGCGTTGGCAACCGGAAAACGGCTGTCGCCGGACGCGGCGAGGGCGGGTTCGGCACGGCCTTGCCACCGCGTCGGTGGCTTTGCTTGACAGCGGTGGGTGTGTATAGTATATACTCAACATGCAACGCTCCGCCGCCCCCTCCTTCGGCACGCATGTCCGCGCCCTGCGAGAGGCGCGGGCGGTCGAGGACAGCCGCTTTTCGCTACGTCAGGTGGCCGCCCGCTGCGGCGTCACACCCGCCTATCTGTCGCGGCTTGAGCGTGACGAGAGTCCGCCGCCCGGGGCAGAGGTGCTGGTGAAACTGGCGCATGAACTGCAAGAAGACCCGGATGTCATGCTGGCGATGGGCGGCAAGATTTCCGACGACCTGCGCGCCGCGATCCTTGCCCGCCCCCGGCTGTTCGCCGACCTGATCCGGGCGCTGCGCGACACGCCCGAACATGCCGTCCTGCGCATCCTGCGCGAGGTGCGCGACGGTGACTGGTAACCCCATGTGCACAGAGGGGACCCCCGATGCCCACGCTTGAAGACGACGACCTTGTGTTCCGCTTTCCGCAAAACTGCGGGCGCTCGACCTTCCGCATCGCGTTCCAGCGTACGCTCCGCATTCCCGACAGCGACCGGGAATACCCCCTGCCGCCCGGTCTGGGCACTTTTCCGCTGCGCCATGCCGAGGATTTCCCCGCACTGCCGGATCGCATGGCCGCGCGCGGCGGGGTGGTGATGCCGATGTGGCAGGCCGAGGCGTTGTGGATCAACTGCTCTCACGCGGGTCGCGATGACCTGCCGGTGGCGGTAAAGATCGCCGCGGGCAAGATCAACGCGGTGACGGGCGAGGCGTGGCGGCCCGGCTTGCATCGTGACCCGCAGGATTATGTCGTGGCCCCGGACCAGCCCTGGCTGGACGGTTTTGCCAGCGCGCCCGGGCAGATCCGCCAGTTCGTCGCCATGCCCCTTGGCGACGGCTACACGGCCGAGGAGCAGATCACGGGACAGGCCGAATGGGGTGGCCTGCAGATCAGCGTGACGCCGATGAAGCGTGCCGCCTGGGATCGGCTGCGCAAGGCGTGGTGGCCGGGGCTGGGAGAAAGAGTGGCCTATTTGCACGACAACTTCGACCGCATGTCCATGGGCCTTGGCGCCGGCGGCCTTATGCGCCAGCGGATCGAGGAAGACCCCCATGACCTGGCCGACTGGGACCAGCGTGCGACCGAGCGGGTCTTTGTCTCGCTAGTCCATGCCGCGCAGTGGTCGGCGCTGACCGGGCAGCAACCCCCGACCGCGCCGCCCTCGGCGCAGGCCTACGCAAAAGCCGGACTGCCCTGGTTCCAGCACTATGGCTGCGACCGACCGGCCCTGCCGGGTGCATCGCCGCTGCGTGACCTGTTCTCGGTGGCGGAACTTCACAAGGCGCAGACGGGGCAGGTCCTGCCGGGGTCGCAGGACATTGCGGCCGAATTGCCGGTCCGCCCCTTCGGCACCCGCCCGCGCGAGGTGCGCAGCCCCGGCGGCTGGTAGCACCGACCCGCCGAAGCACCGGCACGGCGAAACACGGGCACGGGGGCTTGCCCTGTCTCGCGGATTTCGGGACACTGGCGGCCCCGAACCAGCGGAGCCTGCCATGACCGTCACCTGCCTGTTCCCCACCGGCGACATCTGCGGCGAGGGGGCAACCTGGTCGGCCTCCGAAGACCGCCTCTACTGGGTCGATATCCAGCGGTTCGTGGTCCACGGCGCGGACCTGTCGCGGGGAACGGTGCAAAGCTGGCACTTCGCCGAACCTGTGGTGGCGCTGTCGCTGACGGATCGCGAGGGCACGCTGCTGGTCGCGGCTGCCTCGAAGCTGCTGCTGTTCACCCCCGCGACGGACGCGCGCGAGGACCTTGGGATCGCGCTGCCCGGCTTTCCCGAGGTGCGGTTCAACGATGGCCGCACCGATCCGCGCGGCGATTTCTGGGTGGGCAGCATGGGCAACAACGTCGGCCCGGATGGCGAGAACGGGCAGGTCACCGACCGGCTTGGCCGGTTGTTCCGGGTGCAGGCGGGGCGGCTTGAGGAATGGCAGTCGGGCATCGGCATTTCCAACACCCTGTGCTGGGCCCCTGACGGCGGCACCTTCTATTTCGGCGATACGCTGCGCAATGAAATACGCGCCTGGGATTTTGACCGGGCGACGGGGGCCATCGCCAATCCGCGCCCGTTCTTCGCGGGCTTTGGCCGGGGCCTGCCGGATGGGTCGGCCATGGACGCCGACGGGTTCCTGTGGAATGCCCGCTATGGCGGGGGCTGCGTGGTGCGGGTGGCCCCCGACGGCCGGATCGACCGGGTGGTCGAGGTTCCGGCGCGGAATGTCACGACCTGTGCCTTTGCCGGGTCGCGCCTGCTGATCACCACGGCGCATGCGATGGGGCCGGGCAACGGGCGGCTGGCGGGCAGCCTGTTCGCACTGGACACCGACACCACCGGCCTGCCGGAAAACCGCGCCCGCATCGAAGGACTGCGCCCATGACCCTGACCGAACGCCTGTCGCGCTGCTATACCGGGGCGATCTATGACGTGATGCGGGCGCGCGGCCTGCCGAACTGCATCCTGCCGCGCGACATCCGCGCGCTGGACCCGGACACGCGGCTGGCCGGCCCCGTCTTCACGATGCGCGGCATCGACGTGGACCCGGCCGAGGATCGCGATCCCCTGCTCGACTGGGTGGATTTCCTCGGGGCCGCACCGTCGGGTCATGTCGTGATCTGCCAGCCGCAGAACGACACGCTTGCCCTGATGGGCGAGCTTTCGGCGGAAACGCTGCAATACCGGGGCGTTCTGGGATATGTCGTGGACGGGGGAAGCCGCGACAACGGGTTCGTGCGCCGTATCGGCTTTCCGGTCTTTGCCCGGTTCCAGACCCCGCGCGACATTGTCGGGCGGTGGCGGCCCGAGGCGCTGGACGTGCCCGTCACCATCGGCGGCGTGCTGATCCGTCCCGGCGACTACCTTCTGGCCGACATCGACGGCTGTGTCATCATCCCGGGTGAGATTGCCGCCGACGTGGTCGCGGCGGTCGAGGTGGTGATGGCCACCGAAGACAAGGTCCGTGCCGCGATCCTGTCGGGTACCCACCCGCGTGCAGCCTATCTGGCCCACGGCAAGTTCTGACGGTCGCTATCCTGCGGCCCCGGGACGGCTGTCCGGTCATTTTGACCTTGCGCGCCAATGGCGAAAGCTTATCTCCACTGGAAGGTCGGTTGCGCAACCCGGAGGACTCGCCGTGCCACAAGTCGTTCCCCTGATTCTGGCGGCGGCGCTGATGCCTGCGCTGCGCTGGTTGCGGGAAAGCGGCCGGTCCGTGCCTGCCGTTCTGGCAGAGGCGGGTCATTCCTATCTGCTGTCGGTCCAGCCATCTTCGCCGGTGCCGCTGCTGGCCGCCGTCGATGTCATGACCCTGCTGGAACGCGCCGAGGGCCCGGACATCGGCCTGCGCATGGTGACCGAGGCCAGCCTGCTGGAACTTGCCATCGTCAGCCGGGGTATCCTTGGTGCGCGCAACCCGCGCGAGGCCTTTGGCCGCGTGGCCATGGCCATACCCTATCACTGCACGCACGAGGTTATGGCCGTTGTGCCCACCGAAGACGGCGTCCTGCTGCGCGAGGGCATCACCGTGCCGATGCCCCAGGCCACCCGCCACGTCGTCGACCAGTACACCCTGGCCCTGATCCGGGAAGTCTGCGCCATGACGGGGGCACCCGGCCCCTATTTTTCGCGGGTCGAGATGACGCCGCATCCCGAGGCCGGCCTGACGCATCTGGTCAGGGGGTTCGGCGACAGGGTGGTTCCGTCGCGGGGCAACATGATGTCGGTGCGGATATCCGGGTCTGTTGCCGATCGCCCCTTTCGCAAGGTGGCGCGCAACCGGTTTGTCGAGCCCTTGTCGGTTGCGGGGACGGGATTGCGCGGCGATGGCAGTCTTGCGCGGTCGGTCCGGTATCTTCTGCCGCTGCTGATGGAGGATGACACGCCAACGCTGGAACGCCTCGTTTCACTGTCGGGCATGACGCGCCGCACGCTGCAGCGGCGTCTGTCGGAAGAGGGTACCAGCTTTTCCGACCTGTTCGCCGACGTGCGCCAGCAAGAGGCGCTGCGGCGGCTGACCTCAGGCGGAGCGCCGATAGGCGAGGTGGCGCGGCAACTGGGGTTTTCGCAGCAGTCGGCGCTGACCCGCGCGATGCGGCGCTGGACGGGCGAGGCGCCCAGCAAGGTGCGGGCGCGAACCGCTTCCTGACGCGCCCGGTCTGGCGCAGGATGTCAAGTGCACCGCGACGCCGCAGTGTAGGTCAGGCGCGGCGCAGGTCCCTGCGCCGGGTCTGCGGCGCGGGCCGCCCTGCGGGGCGATGCCCCGGTTGTCGCTGCATCCCGATCAATAGCAAACGGAGACGACGATGAAGGCATTCCTTGGCTCGCTGGCCCTTGGCCTGGCCGTGGCAACCCCCACCCTGGCCCTTGACCTGACCCCCTTCGGCGAGGCCGGCGCCTGGCAGGTCATGGTTGACCCCAACCACGACAACTCATGCCTGACCCAGGTGATGTTCGACGACGGGTCCTACATGCGCCTCGGGCTTCTGGAAAAGGGCAAGAAGGGCTTCTTTGCCGCCTTCAACCCGGCCTGGCCGGAAGTGAAGATGGATCACAAATATGCCGTCGCCTACAAGCTGGACGATGATGTGTTTGCGGGCGAAGGCAAGGGCGTCGAGATCGGCAAGGATCGCGGCCTTCAGATGGTGTTCGAAGACCCGAACTTTCTGGTCGACCTGGCCAAGAAGCGCGTCCTGACGCTGGCGGCCGACGATGTCGATCTGGGCACCTTCGATCTGACGGGCAGCGACGAGGCGGTGAAGGCCGTGCTCGCCTGCCAGGCCGCGCAGGGCTGATCCCGCCACGGCCGGAAAACGCTTCGCCCCCCTTTCAGCGGGGGGCGGAGAACCGTTCGTCCAGCGCGCGTTCGACCCGCGCCGCGAACTTGGCCGCCGCCACCGGCAGGGTGCGGCCGCGCAACTGGCACAGATACAGCAACCCCTCGGGCACGTCGCGGGTATCGACCGGGCGGGTCACCGTGCCCTCGTCTTCCGAATGTGCGGGCAGGCCGATGGGAATCTGGAAGGTGATGACCCCCTCGTTCCCGGGATAGCGGCGCAGGAATTCGAAATTGTCGGATTCCAGCACCACGTTCAGCGTCACCGAGGACCGCACCAGCGCCAGGTCGATCAGATGACGCACGCCGTAACTGGTCGTGGGCAGGCCGATCGGCCAGTTCGCGCAATCGCGCAGCCGCAGCGTCTTGCGCGGTGCCAGAGGGTGATCGGCAGGCAAGACGGCGAACAGCGGCTGGCGCACGGTCGCCAGCACCTGCACCTCGCTCAGCCGCACCGGCTCGAACACGATGGCCAGATCGGCCGCATGCTCCACCAGCGCCGTTTCGGCTGCCGCGCGGTCGCGCAGATGCACGCCGAAGGTGACCGCCGGATGTTCGCGCCGATAGGCCGAGATCTGCTCGGGCAGAAAGAACGGCAGCAGCGCCTGCGAACAGGCGATGGACACATGGCCGCGCCGTTCGCCAGCAAGGTCGGCAATCTGCGACTTGAGCTTTTCGAAATCCGACACCTGCGTGCGGATGTGGTGGATCAGCAGTTCGCCCGCCGTCGAAAGCCGCACCCCGCGCGGCAGGCGTTCAAAGATCGGCACGCCCAGCTCCGCCTCCAGCGCCAGCAGACGGCGGTTCAGCGCGGTCGAGGTGATGGCCAGCGTTTCCGCCGCCTTGCGGATCGACCCCGCGCGGGTGATCGCGTCGATGTAATACAGGGGGGTCATGTGGCGCATCGCAAACCTCGGTGGTGCAGGGCCCAAGTGCTGCAAGAATTGCATCGGCTTGCTGCAAAACTAGCAGACGACAGCAGCGGGGCAATGCCGGACTGTTCCGACCATGCGCGGTCTCCCCCCGATCCGCCCCCCCTTTGCAGGAGCACGACGATCATGGCTTTCAAACCCCTTTCCCGCCGCGGCTTTCTGCAGGGCAGCGCCGCCCTTGCCGGCCTCGCCTCGCTTGGCACCCTGCCGGGCATGGCGCGGGCGCAGGCGCTGACCGAAATGACCGTGGGATTCATCTATGTCGGCCCGAAGGATGATTTCGGCTATAACCAGGCCCATGCCGAGGGGGCTGCGGCGGTCAAGGCCATTCCGGGCGTGACCGTGGTCGAGGAAGAGAACGTTCCCGAAACCGTCGATGTGCAGAAGTCGATGGAATCGATGATCAACTTCGACGGAGCAAAGCTGCTGTTCCCGACCTCGTTCGGCTATTTCGACCCCCATATCCTGACGCTGGCCAAGACCTATCCCGACGTGCGCTTTGAACATGCGGGCGGCATGTGGCAGGCCGACAAGCACCCGATGAACGTGGGCTCGTACTTCGGCTACATCGGGATGGGCCAGTATCTGAACGGCATCACCGCCGGCCATGCCAGCAAGACCAAGAAGATCGGCTTTGTCGCGGCCAAGCCCATTCCGCAGGTGCTGCTGAACATCAACTCGTTCCTGCTGGGCGCGCGGGCGGTGGACCCCGCGATCACCTGTCAGGTGATCTTTACCGGCGAATGGTCGATGGCCGTGAAAGAGGCCGAGGCGACCAACGCGCTGGCCGATGCGGGCTGCGATGTCATCACCTGCCATGTGGACGGGCCGAAGGTGGTGATCGAGACGGCGGCCGGACGCGGCTGCTATGTCTGCGGCTATCACGCCGACCAGTCGTCGCTGGCGCCCGAACTGTATCTGACCGGGGCCGAATGGAACTGGGCCAAGGTCTATACCGACATGGTGACCGCGATGATGTCGGGCGAGACGATCCCGAACTTCGTGCGCGGCGGTCTGGCCGAGGGGTTCATCAAGATGTCGCCGCTTGGACCCGCCGTGACCGAGGCGTCCAAGGCGCAGTTCGAGGCCACGCGCGATGCAATCCTGCTGGGCGGCTTTGCCGTCATCAAGGGGCCGCTGAAGGACAACCTGGGCAACGTGATCGCGGCCGAGGGGCAGTCCTTTGTCGAAACCGACGTGGCGCTGGAAAGCATGAACTATCTGGTCGAAGGCGTCATCGGCTCGATTTCGTGACCGGGTGACAGGCGCGGGGGCAGACCGGATGACAACCTTCGCACGGACCACCGGAGGCGACGCGCTTGTCGCCCTTGCCCGCCGGGCCGAGGCGGTGGCGATCCCGTTGGGCGCGCTGCTGGTCGGGCTGGCGGTGTTCGGGCTGTTCCTGCTGACGCAGGGCAAGTCGCCCGTCGCCTTCTTCGGCTATGTCTGGCAGGCGGGGTTCGGGTCGGCCTTTTCCTGGCAGAACACGCTGTCGCGCACTGCCCCGCTGCTGTTCGCGGCGCTGTGCGTGGCGCTGCCGGCCCGGCTTGGGCTGGTGGTGATCGGCGGTGAAGGTGCCATCGTGCTGGGCGGTGTGGCGGTCGGCGCGCTTGGCGTGGCGCTGGCGGGCACGTCGCCGGTGCTGGCGCTGCCCCTGATGGCGGCGGCGGGAATTGCGGTGGGGGCCGTCTGGATCGGGGCGGTGGGTGCGCTGCGCTACTACCGTGGCGTGAATGAAACCATCGCCAGCCTTCTGATGGCCTATATCGCCATTGCCCTGATGAACCATCTGGTCGAAGGGCCGCTGCGCGATCCCGCCAGCCTGAACAAGCCGTCCACCGCCCCGCTCGTGGACGCGCTTCGGGTCGGCCCGCTGCCGGGGATGGAGGTGCATTGGGGCCTGCCTGTCGGCATCCTGTGCTGTATCCTTGCCTGGGTGCTGATCGACCGCACGACCTGGGGGTTTGCCGCGCGCATTGCCGGGGGGAACGTCCGGGCCGCGCAGGTGCAGGGGTTGCCGGTCGGGCGGCTGATCCTGGGCTTCACCGCACTTGGCGGGTCCTTCGCCGGGCTGGCCGGGTTCTTCGAGGTGACGGCGGTGCAGGGGTCGGCCAATGCCTCGCTCGCCTCGGGCTATGGCTATACCGGCATCCTGATTGCCTTCCTGGCGCGGCACAATCCGCTGGCGATCATTCCCGTGGCAATCCTGCTGGCGGGTTTCGAGGCCTCGTCGGGGCTGGTGCAGCGGCGGATGGACCTGCCGGATGCGACCGTGCTGGTGCTGCAGGGCTTTGTCTTCATCGCCATCCTGCTGTCGGACACGCTGTACGGGCGGCTGAAAATCTTCACACCGGAACGTTGGGGGCGCGGATGAGCGACGATCTGGGCCTTTGGGCCATTCCCATCGCCATGATCGGCGGGGCGATCCGGGTTTCCACCCCCTTCCTGTTCGTCAGCCTGGGCGAGGTGCTGACCGAACGGTCGGGGCGCATCAACCTGGGGCTGGAGGGCACGCTCGTCTTCGGCGCGATGACCGGCTATGCGGTCGCCTACCTGACCGGATCGGCCTGGACGGGCGTTCTGGTGGCGGCCCTTGCCGGATCGGTTTTCGGACTTGTGCACGGGCTGATCTGCTCCTTGCCACGGGTCAACGACATTGCCATCGGCATCGCGATGATGCTGCTGGGAACGGGCCTTGCCTTCTACTTCGGCAAGGCCTTCATCCAGCCGGTGGCACCCGACCTGCCGTCGATCCCCCTGGGCGGCTGGTCGGGGCTTCCGCAGGTGCAGGCGGCGCTGGATGTGAACGTGCTGTTCCTGATCGGCATCGTGCTGGCGCTGGCCCTGGCCTGGATGTTCCGCACCACGCGCATCGGGCTGGTGATCCGCGTGGTCGGCGACAGCACCGATGCGGCCCGCGCCATGGGCCTGCGCCCGGCGGTGATCCGCACGGCGGCCACGGCGGCGGGCGGGGCCTTCGCGGGCATCGGCGGGGCCTACCTGTCGCTGTATTACCCCGGAAGCTGGAACGAGGGCATCTCCTCGGGGCAGGGGCTGATGGCGGTGGCGCTGGTGATCTTTGCGCGCTGGAACCCGGTCGCCTGCATCTGGGCGGCCCTGCTGTTCGGTGGCGCGGGGGCGCTTGGGCCCGCGCTGCAGTCGGTGGGCGTGTCGGAAGGCTACTACCTGTTCTATGCCGCGCCCTATGTGCTGACGCTTGGCGTGCTGATCGCCACCTCCTCGCCGACCCGCGCCATGACCGGCGCGCCGGGCGAGCTGAGCATCACCAAATAGCAGGAGCCTGCGATGCCCACGATCCCCGCCACCCCCTATGCCTGGCCCTGGAACGGCGACCTGCGCCCCCAGAACACGGCACTTGTCATCATCGACATGCAGACCGATTTCTGCGGGCCGGGCGGCTATGTCGACAAGATGGGCTATGACCTGTCGCTGACCCGCGCGCCCATCGAACCCATCAGGGCGGTGCTGACAGCCATGCGCGCGAAGGGGTACCACATCATCCATACCCGCGAAGGCCACCGCCCCGACCTGTCGGACCTGCCGCCGAACAAGCGCTGGCGGTCGCAGCAGATCGGCGCGGGCATCGGCGATGCCGGCCCCTGCGGGCGCATCCTGATCCGGGGCGAACCCGGCTGGGACATCATCGAGGAATTGTATCCCCTGCCGGGCGAGCCGATCATCGACAAACCCGGCAAGGGCAGCTTCTGCGCCACCGACCTCGAACTGATGCTGCGCACCAAGGGCATCGACAACCTCATCATCACCGGCATCACCACCGATGTCTGCGTGTCGACCACCATGCGCGAGGCGAACGACCGGGGCTTTGAATGCCTCGTTCTTTCGGACTGCTGCGGGGCGACCGACCGGGGCAACCACGAGGCGGCGCTGAAGATGGTGACGATGCAGGGCGGCGTCTTCGGCGCAGTGGCCGACAGCGCCGCCCTGCTGGCGGTGCTGTGATGCTGGTCGGGGGCAGCCCGCCGCCCGAAAAGGCCATCGGGGTGGAAACCATCGGCATGACGATGCGCTTCGGCGGGTTCACCGCGCTGGATCACGTGTCGGTCAAGGTGACGCCCGGCAGCTTTCACGCACTTCTGGGGGAAAACGGCG
>JAAFHX010000150.1 GCA_013297695.1 Rhodobacterales bacterium
TCGAACGGCCCGCGCGGGACAGGACCTGGTCCTGCAAAGCGGGGGCGTCATCGGCGGTGAAAGAAAGGCGGTCGGCACGGCGCTGTTCGTTGCGGTCCCGCAGGGCGGTTGCAGCGCGGGCAGACCCCGTGGCCCCGCGCGAAACCAGCCCGGACACAAGGGCAACGCTGGTTCCCAGCCCCGAAAGCAGAAACCGGACCAGCGTTCGCACTTCGGCCATGTTGAACCCGGTGACGTACAGCCCCATTGCAACCATCGCGACACCGGACAGCACCGACACCAGCTTCAACCCCGGACCGGCCCCCATCGGCAGCACGCCCAGCAGTGCGCCCAGCACCGTATCGCCGAACAGCCCCCCCAGACCGAAAGAGTGGGTCCATCCCTCGACCGGCACATGAGTCGCGGCAAAGACCGACCCGATGGCAATCGCAATCACCGCAAAGATGATCCGCCCAAGCGCGCGCGCCTCGCCCCGGTGGGTCAGGAACCGCAGGCCCCAGGCAAGGCACACCAGCGGCGCGCCCCAGGCTGCCAGCCCGCAGATGATGACCAGGGTCGAGGACAGCGCCGCCCCCGGCCGCCCCAGCAGGTTGCGCGCCGGCTCGTCGGTCGACACCATCCAGCCCGGATCATCGGGGCTGTAGGACCACAGCATCATCCCAAGCCCGGTGGCCAGCACCAGCAGGGCCGCGCCCAGCACCTCCTTGCCGCGCCGTTCCAGCATCGCCTGCATGTTTCGATCCAGAAGCGGATCGCGCTGTCGTTCCTGCCAGGATGCCATCTTTCCCCGTCCCTATCGATACAGGCAGTCGCGAAGCCGGATCAGGCCGCGCCGCGTCTCGTCTCTTGGGGCCACCAGGGCGGCCCGGATATAGCCCTTGCCGGGGTTGTCCCCGTTCACCTCACGCGACAGGTAGGCACCGGGAAGGACACGGACACCGGTTTCGCGCCACAGCCGCAGCGCCGCCGCCTCGCCATCCTCGACCGGCAGCCAGAGGAAAAAGCCGCCTTCGGGCAACTGGAACCCCTGCACACCCGCGAACACCTCGGCGGCGTCGGCGAATTTCTCCTGATACAGCGCCCGGCTGGCCGTCACATGCGCCTCATCCGCCCAGGCGCGTTCGGCCACCTTCTGCAAAGGCAGCGGCAAGGGCGCACCGGCAAAGGCGCGCAGCTTGCGGATGCGGGCAATGCCCTTCGCCCCACCCGCCACAAAGCCCGACCGCAGCCCCGGAAGATTGGACCGCTTGGACAGTGAATGAAAGGCAAAGACCCGCTCGGGGTCCGCTCCCACGGCGGCCTGAAGGATGCCGGGCGGGGGGGCGTTTCGCCAGACCTCGGAATAGCACTCGTCGGCGAGAACAGTGAAATCATGCCGTTCCGCCAGCGCCAGCAGCGAGGCCCAGTAGGCGGGCGAGGCGACGGCCCCCTGCGGATTGGCGGGCGAACAGAGATAGGCGAGCGCCACCCGGTCCAGCAGGGCAGGCGGCAGGACGGCATAATCGGGCAGAAAGCCAGTGGCGGCGGTGGCAGGCACATAGACCGGCTCGGCCCCGGCGGCCAGCGCGGCCACGGCATAGACCTGATAGAACGGGTTCGGCATCAGCACCACAGGCCGTGCGCCGCGCTTTTCTTCCGGGCACAGGGCAAGGCCCGCGTTGAACAGCCCCTCGCGCGTACCGTTCAGCGCCATCAGCCGATCCGGCCCGACGGTGACGCCATAACGCCGACCGATCCAGCCCGAGATCGCCGCCAGCAGGTCCGGCGTGCCATCGTTCGGCGGATAGACCCCGAAGCCGCCGATGTTCTCGGCCAGCACCTCGGCCACAAAGCCGGGCATCGGGTGCTTCGGCTCGCCGATGGTCATGGCCATGGGTTCGTCCCCCGGCGCATAGGCGTCGAGCAGGGTCCGCAAACGCGGGAAAGCGTATTCTGGCAGGTCCGAAAACCGCTCTGCAAACGCCATTCAAGCCTCATGGCCGGGGTCGTTCCGCCCCGTTCGACCTTCAGATTAGTCGCAACTTTCCCACCGGTCCAGAAATCCCGTACAGTCCGGGGCTTGGCGGATGCGAATGTGGCTTTTTCGCCCCGAGAGCGCCTAGCGCAGCGCCTGTTCCGCAGCCGCCCCCAGCCGCAGCAGCCGCGCCTCGGTGCCTGGCAGACCCATCAGGCTGATCCCGCAGGACGGCTCGCCCGCGGGCAGGGTCAGCGCACACAGGCCCAGCAGGTTGCCGATGCGGGTATTGCGCAGGGCCAGCAGGTTTTCGGTGACGTAATAGGCGTCATCGGTCATCAGTCGGTTGGCATCGGGCGGCAGGATCACCGACGTGGGCAGGATCACGGCATCAGCCCCGGCAACCCGGTCAGCCCAGATGCCGCGCAGCGCCTCCAGCCGCCGCCATCCCGCCAGATAGTCCGTCGCCAGAACGTCCGCCCCGCTGCGAAACCGGTCCAGGATGCGCGGGAACATCTTTTCCGGGGCAGCCTCGATCACGTCGCGCCACTGGCCATAGGCCTCGGAGGTGAACAGCGTGGCGGCAAGCCCCATCGCCTCGGCCACTTCCGGGGCCGTCACGGTCTGCACCCGCGCCCCGGCGGCGATCAGCCTGGCCATGGCCCGGTCAAAGGCGGCCCCCGGGGCGGGGCGCAGATCATCCAGCGCCACCGTCTCCAGCACCAGCAGGCGCTTGCCGGCCAGCGTTTCGCCCCGCAGGTCGGGGGCCGGGGCACCCGTCAGGACGCCCAGCAGTTCCGCGCAATCCTCGACCGACCGGGCAATCGGCCCCACCGTGTCGAACCGCGCGCAAAGCGGCACCACCCCGGTCAGGGGCAGCGCGCCGGCCGTGGTCTTCAGCCCGACCAGATCGTTCCAGGCCGCCGGAATGCGCACCGACCCGCCCGTGTCAGACCCGATGGCCGCCGGGGCCAGCCCGAAGGCCACCGACGCCGCCGCGCCCGAAGATGACCCTCCGGGCACGACACCCGGATCGTTGATGCAGGGCGGCGTTCCCGTCACCGGGTTCAACCCCAGCCCCGAAAAGGCCAGTTCCGACATGTGGGTCTTGCCAAGGCAGACCAGCCCCGCCTGCGTCGCCCGTGCCAGAACCTCGGCATCCGCCGCAGGCACGCGGCCCTTCAGCAGCGCCGATCCGGCCTCGGTCGCCACGCCGGCACTGTCGAACAGATCCTTCCAGGACAGCGGCACCCCGTCCAGCAGCCCCTTGCGCAGGCCCGCCCTGGCCCGACCCGCTGCCGCCATCGCCTCGGCCCGGGCGCGCTGCGGGGTCGTTCGGGCATAGATGCGCGCCGCGAGGGGATGCGCGTCGATGGCGGCAAGCTGCGCCTCCAGCAATTCGACCGGATGGGCCTTTCCCGCCGCGATGGCGCGGCCCAGTTCGGTTGCCGTCCTTTCCAGCATTGCCGCTGCCCCCTGCCATGACCCGCAGCAAGCCTAGCGGCAGGACAGCGCATGGACAATCCCGCCTGCCGGGGCATATTGCGCGGCATGGAAACCGACACCGACATCGTGATCGTGGGCGGCGGGCTGAACGGCCCGGCGCTGGCCCTGGCGCTGGCACTGGGCGGCTTTCGCGTGACGGTGATCGACGCGCGCCCCGCGCCCGCACGGGCCGCGCGCGGTTTCGACGGGCGGGCCTATGCACTGGCCATCGCGTCGAAGCGGCTCCTGTCCGGCATCGGGCTGTGGACCGGGCTGGCCGACAAGGCACAGCCGATCCTGCGGATCAAGGCCAGCGACGGGCGCGCAGGCAGCGGTGCAGCACCGTTCTTTCTGGATTTCAACTCGGCAGAGCTGGAAGAAGGCCCGATGGGTTTTCTGCTGGAAGACCGGTTTCTTTATGCCGCCTTCCTGACCGCCCTGGACGAACAGCCGAACATCACCCTGCTGTCGGGCGAAACCGTCACCGCGCAGGAGGTGCGGCCTTCGTCGGTGCAGGTCACGCTGGCGTCGGGGCGGCAGGTCGCCGGGCGGCTGCTGGTCGGCTGCGACGGGCGTGGCAGTGGCACGGCCTTGCGCGCGGGCATCCGCCGCACCGGCTGGGCCTATGGCCAGACCGCGCTGGTGGCTGCCGTGGCGCACGATGTGCCGCATCAGGGCATCGCGCACCAGTATTTCATGCCGTCCGGTCCGCTGGCGATCCTGCCGCTGCCCGGAAACTTTTCGTCGATCGTGTGGAGCGAGGCGGAAGGCATCGCCACCGCCATTCAGGCCCTGCCGGACGACCAGTACCTTGCCGCCCTGCGACCGCGCTTCGGCGATTTTCTGGGGCATATCGCGCTGGCGGGCGACCGGTTCACCTATCCCCTGTCCTTGAGCCTTGCCGACAGCTTCATTGCGCCGCGCGTGGCCCTGGTCGGCGATGCGGCGCATGGGGTGCATCCGATTGCGGGGCAGGGCCTGAACCTGGGCCTGCGCGATGTGGGCGCGCTGGCGCAGGTGCTGGTCGAGGCGGCACGCCGGGGCGAGGATATCGGGGCCACCGATGTGCTGGACCGCTATCAGGTCTGGCGGAGGTTCGATTCGACCGCGCTGGCGCTTGGCATGGATGCGGTGAACCGGCTGTTTTCCAACGACAACCCGATCCTGCGGGCGGGCCGCGATCTGGGCATGGGCGTGATTTCCCGGGTGCCCGCCCTGCGGCGCGGCTTCATGCGGCAGGCGGCGGGGCTTTCGGGCGATCTGCCGCGCCTGTTGGCGGGATTGCCGCTGTAGCCTCTGCCGAAGGCCCGCTCAGGCGATCTCGCGCGCTTCCGACACCAGCATGATCGGGATGCCGTCGCGGATGGGAAAGGCCAGTCCGATGGCGCGCGACACCAGTTCCTGCCGCGCGGCATCATAGCTCAGCGTGCCCTGCGTCACCGGGCAGACCAGAGCCTCCAGCATCCGGCGGTCTATCGGCGTGCCGCCTTGCGCGGGCGGATCGTCCTCGGTCACTGCATGACCTCTTCGCCCGACCCTCCGCGCAGCGCGAATTCGATCAGCGTCACCAGCGTTTCGCGCCGCGTCGGCAGCGACGGTGCCTCCAGCAGGGCCTGCTTGTCCTCGGGTGCAAAAGGGCACAGCATCGACAGCGAGTTGATCAGCAGTTCTTCGTCGGCACCCCTCAGGTTGCCCCAGTCGGTCGAAAGCTGCATCGCCTGGAAATAGCGCCCAAGGGCCGCCAGAAATTCGTCGCGCTTGAAACCCGGATCGGTCTCCGGCCCGCCAAGGTCGCGGGCAAAGGGCGTCCAATCGACCTTGCAGCGGCGATAGGGGGTAAAGCCCTGCACCTCTTGCGTCACGCGAAACCGCGAGATGCCGGACAGGCTGATCATGTAGCGCCCGTCCTCGGTTTCGGAAAACCCGGTCAGCCGCCCGGCACAGCCGATGGCGTGCAGCCGCTTTTCGGCAGCACCCGGCACCTCGCGCGGCTGGATCATCCCGATCAGCCGGTGCCGCGTCTTCATGCAGTCTTCCAGCATCTGCAGGTAGCGCGGCTCGAAGATGTTCAGCGGCAACACCGCCCGCGGCAACAAAAGCGCACGGGGCAGCGGAAAGATCGGGATCGTGTCGGGCAGGTCCTGGGGTTTTGTCATGCAGCTAACCTAGACCGCCCCCGCCTTCAGGCAAATATCATCGATGACAGCTTGCGCCGCCCCTTCAGCACGATCGGGTCGGTCGGCTTCAGCGCCTCGAAGATGGTGAACAGTTGCGCACGCGCCGCGCCGTCGTTCCATTCCCGGTCGCGCCGGAACAGGTCCAGCAACTGGTCAACCGCCTCGTCCACCTTGCCGTTGGCATGCAGCGCCAGCGCAAGGTCGAACCGCGCCTGCGGATCGTCGGGGTGGGCGGCAACCAGCGCGCGCAGTTCGGCTTCCGGCCCGGCTTTCGCGGCCTGGCGCGCCAGTTCGATCTGCGCGCGGGCGGCCTCGATCTCCTTCGCCCTGGCAATCTCGGCGGGGGCGGCATCGGCCAGCGCCTGCGCCTGGTCGATCTGGTCCAGCGCCAGATGCGCACGGATCAGCCCGCCATAGGCGGGCGCGTTCGAAGGCTCTTCCCCCAGGATCGCGGCATAGGTCTCGGCGGCATCCACGGCAGCGCCTTCGGCCAGCATCGCCTCGGCCGCCTCCAGCGCGGCACCAAGGCCACCGTCGCCCGCCATGGCGATCACGCGCTCCACGAATTTCTTCACCTCGGACCCGGGCACGGCCCCCTGGAAGCCATCGACCGGCTGGCCCTGCCAGAAGGCATAGACCATCGGGATCGACTGGATCCGCAACTGGGCCGAGATGCGCGGGCTTTCGTCCACATTCACCTTGACCATGCGCACCTTGCCGCCCGCCGCCGTCACGGCAGCCTCCAGCATCGGCCCAAGCGTCTTGCACGGCCCGCACCATGGCGCCCAGAAATCGACGATCACCGGCACCTCCCGGCTGGCATCGACCACATCGGCCATGAAGGTCGCCTCGGTGGTGTCCTTGATCACGGCGGCGGCCGGGGTCTTTGGCTTTTCACCCAATCCGAACATCGCTTTCCTCCGTCAGTCGCGTTTCGCCTTATATGATCCCGAGGGCGGCAAAGGCCAAGAGGCTTTGCCCGAAGATCGGGGGCCTAAAGATCAAAGCTGGCAAAGACCGGAACATGGTCCGAAGGCTGGTCCCAGCCGCGCGCCGCGCGCAGGATGCGGCTGCCGTGCGCTGCACCCGCGATGTCGGGCGTGGCCCAGACATGGTCCAGCCTGCGGCCCTTGTCGGCCCCGTCCCAGTCGGCGGCGCGATAGGACCACCAACTGTACAGCCGCCCCTCGGGGATGTCCTGGCGCGTGATGTCCACCCAGTTGCCGGCCTCTTGCGCTGCGGACAGGTGTTCGACCTCGACCGGCGTGTGGCTGACGATCTTCAGCAGCGCCTTGTGGTCCCACACGTCGTCGGGCCGGGGCGCGATGTTCAGATCGCCCACCAGGATCGCGCGGTCAGGCCGTTCCCAATGAAAGTAGTCCCGCATCTCGGTCAGGAAATCGAGCTTCTGGCCGAACTTGTCGTTCTGCTCACGGTCGGGAATGTCGCCGCCCGCAGGCACATAGACGTTGTGGATCGTCAGCCCGTTCTCCATCCGCGCCGCGACGTGGCGGGCATGCCCAAGCTGCGCGAAATCGCGGTCGCCCGCGTCGATCAGCGGCAGTCTGGACAGGATCGCCACGCCGTTGTAGCCCTTCTGCCCCCGCGCGACCATGTAGCGATAGCCAAGCGCCTGAAACGCCTCGGTCGGGAACTTGTCCACCGGCGTCTTGCATTCCTGCAGGCACAGCACATCCGGTGCCTCGTCGGCCAGCAGCCGCGCCACCAGCCCCTCGCGCAGCCGCACCGAATTGATGTTCCAGGTGGCGAGGGTGAAGGGCATGGCATCTCCTGCGGTCAGGGGCCGAAACTAGAGGCAGGCACGGGCAGGCTCAACCCCAAGACGGTCAGCCGTAAAAAAGAGGCCGGGCTTGCGCCCGGCCAGGTCCAACAGGGAGGTGCCGCGTCATGACCCCGACGCGGCAAGGGGGTTCCGGGAATGGTCGGGGGCGATCACTCACCCCTACGTTGCAACTGTGCCGCAAAAGGGGCGATCAGGCAACAAGCCTGTAGCCGCCGCTTTCGGTCACAAGGATGCGCGCGTTCGACGGATCAGGTTCGATCTTCTGGCGAAGCCGATAAATGTGCGTCTCAAGCGTATGGGTCGTGACACCGGCGTTGTAGCCCCAGACCTCGTGCAAAAGCACGTCGCGGGCGACAACCCCTTGAGTTGCGCGGTAAAGAAACTTCAGGATATTCGTTTCCTTTTCCGTCAGGCGAATCTTCTTGTCCTTCTCATCCACCAGCATCTTCTGCGCGGGCTTGAAGGTGTACGGGCCAAGCTGAAAGATCGCATCCTCGGACTGTTCGTGTTGACGAAGCTGCGCCCTGATGCGCGCCAGCAACACCGGGAACTTGAAGGGCTTGGTCACATAGTCGTTCGCGCCCGCATCCAGACCCAGGATCGTATCGGCATCCGAATCATGCCCGGTCAGCATCAGCACCGGGCACTTGACGCCCTGCTTGCGCATCCGGCGGCACAATTCGCGCCCGTCGGTATCGGGCAGGCCGACATCAAGGATCACAAGGTCATAGATTCCCGCCTTGGCCTTTTCCATGCCCTCGGCCCCCGTGCGTGCCTCGAACACGTCAAAGTCCTCGGTCATCACCAACTGTTCGCTCAGCGCCTCGCGCAGGTCGTCATCATCATCGACAAGCAGGATTTTCCGCAGGTTGGCCATGACACTTCTCCTCGACTCGTGAACGGCAGATGCGCCGTCCTCACGCATGCCGCAAGATTTGCGACAGCCGCCTCACGCGGTCGTGTCGGCAGCGGGGATATTGTTTCAATTCCCTGTCGCCCGGCATAGTAAAGGTCAGGCCCGATGCCGTGGAAACAGATGACCCTTGGACCTTCGATCACCGAGCGACTGGCCCGCGCGCGGGCCGATCTGCGCATGGGTGTGCCGGTGGTGCTGACTGCCGAAGGGCGCGGGGCGCTTGTGGTTGCGGCAGAGACGCTGTCGGCACGGCGGCTGGCCGATCTGCGGGCGCTTGGCGCGCCGGAACTGGCGATCACGGCTTGGCGTGCGGAAACGCTGAAGGCGCGGGCCTATGACAACGATCTGGCCCGCATCGCGGTGCCAGACGGTGTACCGCTGG
This sequence comes from Rhodobacterales bacterium, assembly GCA_013297695.1. Lineage (GTDB taxonomy): Bacteria > Pseudomonadota > Alphaproteobacteria > Rhodobacterales > Rhodobacteraceae > Aliitabrizicola. The sequence goes on from JAAFHX010000150.1 coordinate 8,719, forward strand.
CCTGGCTGCGGGCGGTGGCCGACCCTGCCGATGACCTGAACGCGCCGATGAAGGGGCCGCTGCGCAGCTTGCGCGACGGTCCGGCGGACCTGCACCGCGCGGCGATCCTTCTGGCGAAGTCGGCGCATCTTCTGCCGGCTGCCGTGGTTCTGCCGGTGTCCCGGGCGGTGGCATTGGCCCGCGAGGGCGACCTGACGCTGCTGCCGCTGGCCGAGGTGGGGCCGGAACTGGCGGCATCGCCGGTGTTGCATCCGGTGGTGGCCGCCCGCCTGCCGATGGCCGCGGCGCAGGCCGGGCGGTTGCACATCTTCCGTCCCGATGACGGGGGAGAAGAGCATTACGCCATCGAGATCGGCCGCCCCGACCGCGACCTTCCGGTGCTGGCGCGGCTGCATTCGGCCTGCTTTACCGGCGATGTGCTGGGCAGCCTGAAATGCGATTGCGGCCCGCAACTGCACGCGGCGCTGGCGCAGATGGGGGCCGAAGGGGCGGGGGTGCTGCTGTACCTCAACCAGGAGGGGCGCGGCATCGGCCTTGCCAACAAGATGCGCGCCTATTCGCTGCAGGATCAGGGCTTTGACACGGTCGAGGCCAATCATCGCCTGGGCTTCGAGGATGACGAGCGTGATTTCCGGCTGGGCGCGGGCCTTCTGCAATCGCTCGGCTTCCGGTCGGTGCGGCTGCTGACC
>JAAFHX010000151.1 GCA_013297695.1 Rhodobacterales bacterium
GGGGCGATCCGCGCCGACAGGCTTTCCACCGGCGCGCCTGCCGCCACGGCGGCAAGCCGCGCCGCCCCCGCAGGCCCCGCCACATCCGACCGGGGGATCAGCGCCAGCGGCTGGTCCAGCGCGGTCGCGATCAGCCGCAGCCAGAGGTCGCTGCGCGTGCCGCCGCCCACGGCGGTAAAGCGTTCCGGCCGCGTGCCGACCCGGCGCTGTGCGGCAACGCAGGCGGCGAACTGCAACGCGATCCCCTCCATCGTCGCATAGCCCAGCATTGCACGGGTAACGCCGGGATGCAGCCCGTCGATCCGGCCCATGACATCGGGGCGGTTCAGCGGGGTGCGGATTCCTGTCAGGCAGGGCAGGAACAAGGGTCCCTCGGCGACGCGACCACACGCGGCAAAATCTTCGGCCTCGGCGGCCAGCGTGGCCGCCGTGCAGCCCGAAAGCCGCGCCACCCAATCGAGCGAGGCGGTCGCGCTCATCACCACGCCCATCGACAGGAACGTCTGCGGGCTGGCATGGGCCGAAGTCAGGATCGCGAAGTCCGGCCCCGGATGAAAGGCGGCATCGACGATGCAGGCCACGCCCGAGGTGCCGATGGTCAGCACGGCGTCACCCGGCCCTGCCCCCCCGGCCCCGAGGGTCGAGGCCATGTTGTCCCCCGCCCCCGCCGCCACCGGAAGCCCGGCCCGCAAGCCCCACCGCGCCGCCAGCGCCGGCCGCAGCCCCCCGGCAGCCGCCCAGCTTGGCATCAGCGGAGGCAGATGGTCCGGCGACCAGCCCGCCGCCGCGCAAAGGTCCGCATCCCATTGCCCCGTCGCGCAATCCAGCAGTTGCGTGCCCCCGGCATCGGTCGGCTCGGACGCAACCTCGCCGGTCAGGGCAAGACGCACATAATCCTTGGTCAGCATCAGCATCCGCGCGCGGTCGATCACCTGCGGCTCGTGCCGGCGCAGCCAGAGCAGCTTGGGCGCGGTGATGCCCGGGTCGGGCGTGCCGTTGCTGCGCTGCCCGATGTCGGGCACGGCGGCCAGAAGGTCGGCGCATTCGGCCAGCGCGCGCTGGTCGTTCCACAGGATCGCCGGGCGCAGCGGCCGCAGGTCGCCGTCCAGCAGCAGCGCGGCCAGCATCTGCCCCGACAGCCCGATCCCCGCCACCGCGCCCATGTCGCCCGGCCGGTCCGCCGCCAGCGCGTCGAGGCAGGCAAACACCGCCTCCACCCACAAATCCGGCGGCTGTTCCGACCAGCCGACCCGGGGAATCGACACCGCCACCGGCACTGCCGCCTCGGCCCGAACAACGCCCGGGCCTTCAGTCAGGATCGCCTTGACGCCTGACGTTCCAAGGTCGATGCCGATCAGCAGGCTCATGCCGCCCCATCCAGAAGCGCGCGGGCCGTGGTCTCGTCGGTGACAAGGGTCTTCACAAGGCCAAGCCGCAACAGCGCGCGGATCACCGGCACCTTGTAGGTCGCTCCTGCGGCAAGGATCACGTTCGGAATGCGCGCCAGGTCGGGCAGGCCGATGCCGATGACGCGTTCGTTGATCGGATGGGCCAGCGGGCGGCCCTGCGCGTCGATCACCGTACCCAGCACATCGCCCACGCCGCCCATCTCCAGCAGTTCCTCCATCGTGATGTCGGACGGCAGCGCATCGCGCATCAACAGCGACCGGCGCGAGAGGTCCCCCGCCGCCATCGCCAGCGCATCCACCGCGCGCAGCTTTTCCAGCACCTCGCGGAACACGTCCAGTTGCATGATCGTGTCGCGGCTGGCCGCCGACCCGGCATAAAGCGGTGCCGTGAAATAGCTGTGCTGCGCGCCCAGCAGGTCGGCGAGGCGCGTCGTGATCTCGAACGAGTTCAGGTCGGACCCCCGCGTCAGGCCGCCCATGACCGAGATCACCTCAAGGTCGGGCCGCTCCAGCGCGGCAACGAACCGGGTGGCGAGGTTCAGCGTATTGCCCCAGGACATGCCGAACAGCTTCACTGCGGGGTCGGCCAAGACCTCGGACAGCACATGCCCAAGCGCCGCGCCGACGATCATCTGCACATCCTTGGGGTCGGACGGGGCCGGGGCGACATAGGCCTGCCCAAGCCCGTAGCGGTCACACAACGCCTGTTCCAGTTCGGCACAGGCCGCGAAGGCGGTGTTGAAAGTGATCCGCACCAGCCCCGACCGCCGCGCCTCGGACAGCAGCTTGTTCACCCGCAGCCGCGTGGTGCCCAGCTTGTCGGCCACCGCCTCCTGCGTCAGCCCCTCGACATAGTAGGCCCAGGCCACGCGGGCCATGAAGCGTTCTTCGGTATCGACCTTGGGCAGCTTTGGCGCGCGGGGCATGGGAACCTTTTACTTGACCGCGCCCATCGTAAGGCCGCGCACCAGATGTTTCGAGGCGAGCAGCGCAAAGATCAAGACCGGGATCACGATCAGCGTCGAGGTCGCCATGATCTTGCCATAGGGCACGTCATAGCCCTCCATGAAGGTCACCGCCATGGCGGGCGCGGTCTTGGCGTTCTTCGGTGCCAGGATATAGGCGAACAGCAGCTCGTTCCACGAGAAGATGAAGGCCAGGATCGACGACACCGCCACCCCCGGCATGGCCAGCGGCAGGCAGACCGAGCGGAAGATGCGCCATTGCGACGCCCCTTCCAGCAGCGCCGCCTCGTCCAGCTCGCGCGGGATCGACCGGAACTGGTCGGTGCAGATCCAGATCACGATGGGCAGCGTAAAGGTCAGGTACATCAGGATCAGCGCCAGATGCGTGTCGCGCAGGCCCAGATCGCGTGCGATCAGGAAGACCGGAAAGGCCAGAACCACGGGGCTGACGAAGCGGTTGGTGATGAACCAGAACCACAGGTCGGTCTTGCCCCGGAACTCGAACCGCGCCAGCGCATAGGCGGCGGGCGTGCCCAAGCATACCGCAAGCAGCGTGGTGCTGACGGCGACGATGATCGAGTTGACCAGCGCCACCCCCACCTTGTCCTCGAACAGCACCTCGACATAATTCGCCAGCGTGGGCGCAAAGACCCAGGCGGGGGGCGATTGCAGCGCCACCACCTGCGTCTTCAGGCTGGTCGTGACCATCCAGTAGAACGGAAAGACGCAGAAGGCGCAGATCGCCGCCAGCAGCAGCGCTTCGGTCACCAGACCGCGGGAACGGGCAGACATCAGCGCACCTCACGGTAGAACAGGCGGATATACAGCCGCGCCAGCAGGATGGTCAGCGCCAGCATGATCATCGCCTGCGCAGAAGCCATGCCGATGTCGAACTGCCGGTTGCCCACCCGCTCGATCAAAATGGCGATGAACTCGGTCGCCGACCCCGGCCCGCCCCGTGTCATGGTAAAGGGCATGTCGAACAGCTTCAGCGTATCTGCCGTGCGCAGGATCAGCACCGCGACAAGGCTGGGGATCAGATAGGGAAGCTGCACATGGCGCAGCACGGTCCAGTTGCTTTTCGTCTCCAGCTTCGCCGCCTCCTCGATCTCGGGCGGCACGGTGGACAGCCCCGCCAGCAGCACCAGCGCCACAAAGGGCGTCCATTGCCAGATGTCCCACAGGATCACGGCGATGAAGGCATTCTGCGGGTCGCCGATGAAGTTGATCGGCGCGACCCCCAGCCAGCCGAGCATCTGGTTGATGACGCCGTATTTCTGGTTCAGCATCACCTGCGCCAGAAGGCCGACGACCGCATAGGTGGTGGCCATGGGCAGCACCAGCGCCAGCCGCGTCAGGGTCTTCCACAGGGTCAGGCCGGGGCGGTGCAGCACCAGCGCGATGGTCAGGCCGATGGCGATCTGCACCGGCACCGACACCGCGAACAGCAGCGCCGTCCGCCCCATCGCCTGCCAGAACACCGGGTCGGTCAGGACGGCGGCGTAATTGTCCAGCCCCACGAATTTCTGCTGCGCCAGCTTGGTCAGGTTGAAGAAGTGCAGGCTTTTCCACACCGCGAACAGCATCGGCGCGATCCCCACCACGGCCAGCGCGAATACCGCCGGGCCAAGAAAGGCGGCAAGCGTCAGGCGGCTGACCTTGGGTGTCATCGGCGGGGTTCTCCTTGGGAAAGGCGCGGCGCGAAGGGCCCCCCTCGCGCCGCGCAGGTCGGTCAGGCAGGCTTACTGCGCCAGCGGCTTCTTGCCGTCATAATAGCCCGCTTCGGCCAGCACCGCCTCCATCTTCTCGCCGATGGTCTTGGCACCTTCTTCCACCGAAACCTCGCCCAGCATCATCTTGGTGCCCCATTCCTGCACGATTTCCGTGATGGCGGGCCATTCGGCAAAGCGCGGGCGGAATTCCGGCACGCCGTCCTGCCAGCTTTCGACCAGGGCGGGAATGAACTTGTAGGTCTCGGCTAGCTTCGGGTCGGCATAGGCCGATTGCCGCGCGGGCACGCCGCCCTTTTCCAGATAGGTGCCGGCATTGGCCTTCGACGTCGCCCACTGGATGAACAGCCAGGCGGCGGCGCGTTCGGCCTCATCGGCCTGCGTCGCCACGGCAAGGCTGAACCCGCCAAGCGCGGGCTTGCGGCCGGCCGGGCCTTTCGGTTCCGGGGCCACGGCCAGGCAATCGCCCAGCTTGGACGTCTCGGGGCTGGCGAGCGTCGAATAGAAGGCCGACCATTCGGTCAGCATCGCCACATCGCCCTGCGCCAGCGCGTTCACCGCCTCGGAATGGTCATAGGCGACGATGCCTTCGGGCATGTATTTCATCAGGTCCTGCCGGAACTGCAGCCCGGCCTGGCTTTCCGGCGAGTTCAGGTTCGACTTGAACTCCGCCGTCAGGAACGACCCGCCAAAGGGCCAGAGCATGCGGGCGAAGCTGTCGGCCGATTGCGTCTCGTTGCGCTTGGACTGCAGCGCATAGGCATATTTGCCGTCCTTGGTCAGCGCCGGACCATAGACGTCCTTCAGTTCTTCCCAGGTGGCCGGCGGCGCGTCAAAGCCCGCGTCCTTCAGCATGCACGCGTTGTAGAACATCAGCCCCGAATAGTTGTCGAAGGGCAGGCCGTAGAGCGTGCCGTTCCATTCACCAAAGGCCTTCAGCGGCAGCGGGAAGAAATCGGCCATGTCCAGATCGGGATCGGTCAGCGCCGGGTTCGAGGTGAAGGTCTCGACCGGCAGGATCCAGCCGTTCTCGGCAAAGTTGCCCAGCCAGACCAGATCGACCAGCGCGATGTCGATGTCGCCGCCCGCCACGAAGTCGCGCACCTGTTCGCCCAGCGCGTTCTCGTAGGGGACGGTGGTGATGTTCATCTTGATGCCGGTCGCGGCCTCGAATTCCGGCAGCATCTGCTTGATCGCGTTGTACCCCGGGCGGTCGAGGAACAGGACGTTGACCTCGGTTCCGGCAAAGGGCTTGGCGGCTTCCTCCAGCGACCAGGCCCCCGCCTGCCCGGCCGTGAGCATCAGGCCGGGGGCCAGCAGGCCTGCGGCAGCCAGCGCAAGGGTGCTTGCGTGCAGTTTCAGTCTCATGGTGTCCTCCCTTGGATGTGGCGTTTGGCAGTTGACTTGCATTTGTAACGCCTGACATATAAATGTATCGAATGCCCGGCGAGTCAACGGGAAAAAATGCGCGCGTCCCGCGCGACGGGAAAATGCGCCGGTGCGGCGCGGGGGTTCAGGCAATGGCCGAAGTTCGGCTGACAGGCGTCAACAAGTTCTACGGGGCGGCGCAGGCGCTGCACGACATTCATCTGGATGTCGCCGATGGCGAGTTCGTGGTGTTCGTCGGCCCCTCGGGCTGCGGCAAGTCCACGCTGCTGCGGTCGATCGCGGGGCTGGAGCCGATCACCTCGGGCCGGGTAGAAATCGGCGGGCGCGACGTGACCGACCTTGCGCCGTCAGACCGCGATCTGGCGATGGTGTTCCAGTCCTATGCGCTGTATCCGCACATGACGGTGCGCGAGAACATGGATTTCGGTATGAAGATCAACAACTTCGCGCCCGATGACCGCAAACGCCGGATTGCCGAGGCCGCGCGCGTGCTGCAGCTTGGCGACTACCTCGACCGCAAGCCGGGTCAGTTGTCGGGCGGCCAGCGCCAGCGCGTCGCCATCGGACGGGCCATCGTCAAGAACCCCAAGGTGTTCCTGTTCGACGAGCCGCTGTCGAACCTTGACGCCAAGCTGCGCGTCCAGATGCGGGTAGAGCTGGAGGCGCTGCACAACGACCTGAAGGCCACGATGATCTATGTGACCCACGACCAGGTGGAGGCCATGACCATGGCCGACAAGATCGTGGTGCTGAATGCGGGCCGGATCGAACAGGTGGGCAGCCCGCTTGACCTCTATCACCGCCCCGACAGCCTGTTCGTGGCAGGCTTCATCGGCGCACCGTCGATGAACTTCCTGACCGTGACGGTGGGCGGCGCGGTGGTCTGTGATGGACAGACCCTGCCGGGCGTCGCCCCCTTGCCCGGCGCGGCAACGCTTGGCATCCGGCCCGAGCATCTGTCGATCCGCCCTGACGGCGCGGGCGACCTGCCCGCCACGGTGACCCTGCGCGAGACGCTTGGCGGCGACGCCTATCTTTATGTCCGTACCCCGGGCGGGCAGGCGATGGTGGTGCGGGCCGAAGGCGACACGGTCCTGACCCACGGTGACCGGATCGGTCTTGTGCTGCCACCACCTCGCGTGCACCTGTTCGGAACTGACGGGCACAGGCTGGTTCCGGGCGAGGCGGGATGATGACGGACGATGACCTGATCGCCAGAGCCGTGGCCCGGTCTGCCGCCGTGGCCGAGGTCTGCGTGGAAAGCGGCGCTCTGGACCGCGCAGGCGCGATCTTTCGCCGGGTCTTCGGACCAGGCCCGGCGCTGCTGGTGGCTGACCAGAACACCTGGGCCGCCGCCGGGCGCGCCGTCGAAACCGCGCTGCTGGCCGACGGCATAGCCACCGAACGGCTGATCCTGCCCGCCCGGCCCCGCCCGAAACCCACGGTCGAACTGGCCGAAGAGATTGCCGCAGTGCTGGCGCAGCAGGCGGGAACCCCGGTCGCCATCGGGTCGGGCGTGCTGAACGATCTGGTGAAATACGCGGCCTTCCGGCTGGACCGGCCTTACCTGTGCATCGCCACCGCCGCCTCGATGGATGGCTATACCTCGGCAGGTTCCCCGCTGTCCGAGCGCGGGTTCAAGAAGACCATCCCCTGCCGCCCGGCGCGCGTGGTGATTGGCGATCTTTCGGTGATCGCCGCCGCCCCGCCCGCGATGATCGGCTGGGGCTATGGCGACCTTGCGGGCAAGGTGCCCGCCGGCGGCGACTGGATGATTGCCGACGCGTTGGGGGTCGAGCCGCTGGATGCCGTCGCCTGGCCCATGGTGCAGGACGGTCTGGCCGGCTGGCTGGCCGACCCCGCGCGCATCCGCGCGGGTGATCCGGAGGCGGTCGCGGGCCTGTTCACCGGCCTGACGCTGGTGGGCCTCGCGATGGAGGCGCATGGCTCGTCACGCCCCGCCTCGGGGGCCGATCACCAGATTGCCCATCTGTGGGAAATGGAAGACCTGACGCAGGACGGCGAGCGGGTCAGCCACGGGGCCTGCGTGGCCGTGGGCTGCGCGGCAACGCTGGCGCTTTACGACTGGGTTCTGGCGCAGGACCTGACGGCCCTTGGCCCGGTGCGCGCCCCGGACATGGACGCAAAGACCGCCGCCATCCGTGCTGCCTTCGGTGCAGGTGAAATCGGGGACCGTGCAATCGACGAGACCCGCGCCAAGCATCTGGATCAGGCGGCGCTTGACCGGCGGCTGGCCACGATCCGCGCACTATGGCCCGACCTGTCGCGCCGGTTGCGGGCGCGGCTGATGACGGCAGACGCCATGTGCGACCGTCTGGCGACGGCCGGGGCACCGGCATCGGCCGCCGAAATCGGTGTGGGCACCGACCACCTGCGCCGCACGCTGGCCAATGCCGTCTGGCTGCGCAGCCGCTATACGGTGCTTGACCTGTTGTCGGAAACGGGTCTGCTTGCGGCTGCCATCGACGCCGCCTTTCCGCCCGACGGCACCTGAGGGACGCCATGACCGACTACGCCACCCTGGCCGACCGCGCCGCGACCGAATTGAAGACCGCCGCCGCCGGGGTCGATCCCGCCGCGCTGGCCGCGCTGCTGGAAGCCCTCGCGCAGGCCCGCCGGATCGTCGCCTATGGGGTGGGGCGCGAGGGGCTGATGATGCGGGCGCTGGCGATGCGGCTCTATCATCTGGGCCTTGATGCCCATGTGGCGGGCGACATGTCCTGCCCGCCGGTCGGGCCGGGCGACCTGCTGCTGGTCAGCGCGGGGCCGGGCGATTTCTCGACGGTGGCAGGGCTGGTGGGCGTGGCGCGCGGCGCGGGCGCGCGCAGCGCCTGCGTCACCGCCCAGCCCGCCGCCCCGGTGCCGCGGTCCTGCGATCTTGTGCTGGTGATCCCCGCGCAGACCATGGCGGACGACCAGTCCCCTGCCCCGGCCTCGGTCCTGCCGATGGGGTCGCTGTTCGAAGGGGCGCAGTTCCTGGTCTTTGAAATCCTGATCCTGATGCTGCGCGACCGCATCGGGGCTTCGCCCGAGGCGATGCGCGCCCGCCATACCAATCTGGAGTAAGCCATGACCGAATGGCAAAGCCGTTTCGCATTGACAGGCCGCAAGGCGCTGGTGACCGGGGCATCGAAGGGCATCGGGGCCGAAATCTGCGCGGTCTTTGCCGATGCCGGGGCCGATATCGTGGCCGTCGCCCGTGATGCCGAGGGGCTGGCCGAAGTGGCGGACATCGTCCGCGCCAAGGGGCGTCGCTGCCTGACAATTAAGGCGGAACTGGCAACGGCGGATGGCCCCGTTACCGCCGCCCGCACCGCTCTGGCCGAATGGGGCACCATCGACATTCTGGTCAACTCAGCCGCCGTGTCGCGCTGCGCGCCCGCGACCGAGCTGAGCCTGGACTGGTGGGACGAGACCATGGCCGTCAACCTGCGCGCGCCCTTCCTGCTGGCGCAGGCGCTGGCCCCCGCGATGATCGCGCAGAACTGGGGCAAGATCGTCAACATCTCCAGCCAGACCGGGGTGAT
>JAAFHX010000152.1 GCA_013297695.1 Rhodobacterales bacterium
TTCCCTTGAAGCTGCCTTTCAAGGTTGAGAAGGCCTTGCGGGCCGCAACAAAGGTCAACCGCTGAAGCCGGAAGCCTTCCGGCAGCGATGCCAGGTCGATGTTGCGGACCTTGCTCATGTCCGTTGCCCCGCCCAGCGCTGGGGCAAGCTCCGCGGATATGGCCGTGGCGGCCGGATCAATGGTCAGGACGTCGACCGCATTCCAGTCGACCGTCAGAACCGGTTTCACCACGGTTTCTACCCGCAGCACGTTCGGCCAGCGCAGTTCGAACTCTGCTCGTTCGGGGATCACGTCGATCTGGGTCGACGGCTTCGGCGGTGGTGGAGGTTCGCCGCCCTCGGCCGGTTCATAGATTGATAGCGGCACTCCGAACACGTTGACGTATTCCGGACGGAACAGCCCATTTTCATCGGTATCATAGGTCACACGCCGAAGGCCGCGGCCGATGACCTGCTCGCAGAGAAGTTGCGAGGTGAATGCCCGCATACCCATAATGTGGGTGACGTTTTTCGCGTCCCAGCCCTCAGACAACATGGCGACCGAGATGACCTTCTGGAGGTCCTGCCCAGCGCCACCACGCTTGCCCACGTTGTCGACGATCTCGCGCAGCAATTCCTCTTTCTTGAGACCTTTAAGGCGATCCTTTCGGGTCTCCGGGATTCGGGCTGCATCAACAATCCCTTGGAGGCGCTCCTCATACCCTTTGTCTGCCGTCGCGGTTTCTCCAACCTCGGCCTTTTCCAGCACCCGTGAGTCGACGCGCAGCGTCTGCATGGGCGAGGACAATTCCGGCCAATGCACGTCGCCCTGATTGAAATAGTGCTCGATCCTGGCGGCGGTTTCCGTCCGATTGCAGACCGTCAGCATCACGGGCGGAGAGTGATGCCCGGCCTCGGCCCACTGTCGCCGCGTTTCACGCCAGTCCGCGCCCAATAGGGTATACGCGTCCTGCACCAGCTTAGGCAGCGGTTCGTGCGACTGTGCCCTCGCGCGGTTGAGGTCTTCCGAAACCGAGGGGTCGCGGTAGAGGTGGTAAAGCTTTGACCGCAGGGTTGCCGTGTCTGGCATCGCATCATCCCTGACAACGACGCGCGGTGTCTTGACCAGCCCCGCCTCGATCGCGTCGTTCAGTCCGAAGTCCGAGACGATCCAGTCGAACAGCGCGGTATCGGTGCTGGCCTTTCCGGTCGGCGCAAAGGGAGTGGCGGATAGGTCAAAGCACCGCTGGATGCGGCGGGTCTTGTGCAGCCGGTCCAGCCCCTCGATCCAGCGTGTGGCCTCGTCCAGGTCGATCCCTTGTTCCGCGGCCGCCTTCTTGCTGATCTTCAGCTCAGCGGGCTTGCGATAGGCGTGGTGCGCCTCGTCGTTGATCACGACGATATCCTTTTGCGAGGCCAGCTTGCCAAGCACGCGCCGGGTGAAGGCCTCGTCTGACTCCGGGCCTTTCTTCACCACTGACCGTTTCGGTTCATCGGCGGGCATCAGCGTGTGCCAGTTCTCGATGTGCACCACGGCCTGGTTCAGCTTCTGGCGCATCGGCTCGGACGGACAGAGGTTGAACTCGTCGTAATAGCTGCCCTCGCTGGGCATCAGCACCTGCAGGCGTTCCCTTACGGTCAACCCGGGCGCCACGATGAAGATCGCGCGGGTGAAGTCCTTGTTTCGCTTCGGGTAGGTCAGTGCATTCAGCACCTGCCAAGTGATGATCATCGACATGACCGTGGTCTTGCCCGACCCGGTCGCCATCTTGCTGCACAGCCGTTCCCACGGGCCGCCATCGCCCGGAACGGCGATCCCCTGCTTGAATTCCTCTGCCCCTTCGACCCACCAGATCAGGGTCTCGATGGCTTCAAGCTGGCAGAAATAGAAGGGATAGGGCCGCACCCCGTCCGTCCGGTCGTGCCAGTGTTCCAGCAGCTTGCGCGTGACGATGGTGATGCCCGGCCAGCCCGCCGCCCGCCAGGCATCCACCCGGCCGCGGATCGTGTTCACCAGGCCCAGCGTCTCCACCCGCTTGGTGTTGTTGCGCGAGTCGATGACCTCGTAGCTCGCCGGGCGACGTTCGGGCTTGATTTCCAGCCCGCCCGTGCCGTCGACCCAGTGCTGTGCCGGACAGAAAAAGGGCGAGTTGATGATCAGGGACTTCGGCTTTTCCATGCCTCAGTCCTCCAGGTCGATGGTCTTGAGGCTTTCGATCCCCCGGTCATCGACGATCTTCACCGCCACGCGCCGCTGACTGCCCGCTTCGAAGGGCAGCGACACCGTTCCGTGGAATTGCATCAGCAGGTCTTCGTCCAGCTCGGCGCGGATGGTCTTCTTGAGCCGGTTCCAGCCGTCCTTGTCCCCGGCCATGGGAAAGAACACCTGATGCGGCATCAGGCTGCGGCGATCATAGTCGGTGTCAAGCGACCACATGGCGATGTTCTTCGTCCCGCCGCTGTTCAACTCGCCGGTCCGCGGGTCGAAATAGTCAAAGCCCAGCACCTCGACCTCATACATCCCATCGGCGCGCTTTCGGCACGCGATCTCGGGCTGGCCCATCAGCCAGAAGGACTGGTTCGACGATTTCGCCTTCTTCAGGTCTTCGGTCAGCAGGTCGGTATTCATCTGCGCCTTCAACAGGGTCACCCCCGACCATTTCACCTCGTCGATGTCCTTCGCGGCCTCGGGGTCAAAGGTGAAGGCGCAGAACAGGATGAACTTGGGCGCGGGGCGCAGGGTTTCGGCCTCGGTCAGGGCCAGTTCCACCTGCCGTTGTTCGAGGGCCGCGTGTTCGGGGCCAAAGCTGACAACGACGCGTTCGCCGGTATCGGCCAGCGAGCCGCTGGCGTGCAGGTGGCGCAGGCCAGGCAGCGTTTCGAACTCGGCAAAGCGCAGGATCACGCCGCCTTTGGCCCGGACGCCGGTTTTCAGCAACTCGTCGCGCCAGAGCGACTGGCGAGAGGTTTCTCCGGTGCGGGCGATGCTGTCGGTGGCTTCCACCGGCGGCAGGCTGTCATCGAGCGACAGCACCGTGGGCGCGGGCACGGCCTCGACGCTGAACGGGCCGGTGATGCGCAGGCGGTTCCGGTCGATGCGGGGCTTGTCATACAAGGTTTCCTGTTCGGCATGGGCCTGAATGCTGGCATCCATCCGGCGCTGCATCGCCCGGCGCGCGGTGTGGAAGGCGTCGAAGGGCACACGGGCGGCGGCGGGCCAGAGGGGCTTGTCGTCCTTGTCCAGCGGCCAGTCAAAGGGCACCTCCCACTCGTGCAGCGTCTCGCCATCTTCAAAGCTGACCGGTTTGCCTTTGCGCGCCCCTTGGGCGGGGCGGAACGGCAGCGGCGGGGCACTGGTGAGGGCGGCGTTGAGAGCGGCAAGGGCGGCGGTGATCTTCGGGTGATCCTCGGCATGGATCGTGTCGATGTCGGGGTTGTTGGCGATGGATTTCAGCGTGACGTGCGGCACGGTTTCATAGTCGAAGCCGCCCTTCAGCCCCTCATGCGGATAGCGCAGGGCGAAGTAGTCAAAGCTGGCGGTCATCAGCCGCTGTTTGGCAAGGGTGATCGCCACGCGGGAGGTGTCACAGGTGATCCAGCGCCGCCCCCATTTCTCGGCCACAAAGGCAGTAGTGCCAGAGCCGCAGGTGGGGTCGAGCACGAGGTCGCCGGGGTCGGTGGTCATCAGCATGCAGCGTTCGATTACCTTAATGCCGGTTTGAACGACATAGAATCTGCTTTCTGCAAACCCGCCTGTAACAGTGTCATCCCAGAGATTTGTTATCTTGAACCATGGAAAGTCATTTGCAAATCGGCGATATGCCAGAGTTTTTCCGTAAGCTTCCATCCGTTCGGATTTTAGAATTCTCGGCATTCCAGTTGCAATCGATGTTTTCCAGCCGCCCGGAAATGGTGAATAGGATTCCCCAAGAAACTCAAATGACTTTGCCGCATCGCCAGCAGAAGAAGTGGAGGTAAGGTTGTCTCGCCGATAGACTGTCGCCGTGTCAGGCAGCGATGTCCAATCATTACCTTCTTTTCGGGTGAGTCGGCGATGTTGTCCCTCACTGTCGCGGACATAATCGTAGTTAACCCACCCTTCGCCGCCTCGCGTCAGATAGAGTTGTCGATATTTCACCTTGGAAAGGTCCTTGGAATACCAGACAATGTAGTCATTGGTGGCGGCTAGGACGTTTGTTCCACCCGTTGGGCTACCAGCACCGGTGGTTTTTTTGAAAGTGACTACACTGACAAGGTTTTCAGCACCGAAAATCTCATCCATCAACTCTCGCACATGGTGCAAATTCTCGTCCGAAATCTGAACGAACACCGACCCGCTCTCGTGCAGCAAGTCCCGGGTCAGCACCAGCCGGTCGCGCAGATAGGTCAGGTAGGAGTGGATGCCCAGTTCCCAGGTGTCTCGAAACGCCTTGATCATCTCGGGTTCCTGCGTCAGATCCGCGTCTGTCCGATCCTTCACGTCGCGCTTGTTGGTGAAAGGCTGAAAGTTTGACCCGTATTTGATGCCATAGGGCGGATCGATGTAGATCATCTGCACCTTGCCGCCCATGCTTTCCTTGGTCAGCAGCGAGTTCATCACCAGCAGGCTGTCGCCTGAGACCAATCTATTCGACCAGCCCTTTTCGTGGTGGTAGAAATCCAGCGCCTGGCGCAGCGGCAGGTTCTCGAACGGGGCCGCGAACAGATCAGGTTGCCGCCATTCGGCAGACGCGTCCTTGTCTTTCTGCTTTCGGGCCGTCGCCGCAAGGATCGTCGCCGGGTCCACCCGTTCATGCACATGCAGGGACACCGTATCTACCTGAAAAGACGTGCGTTCCGCCTTGCCCGCCCAGTTCAGATAGGGGGTCTGCAACGCGCGCAGTTCTTCCAGGGCGTCGCGCATGCGCTGGCGGCCCGTTACTTCACGGTCCGCAGCAACAACCGAAGCGATCAGCGCCTTTATCTCTGCGGCGTCCGTGACCGCTCCCGCGGCCAGCTTCTCCGCAGCCTCGGACATCTGGTCACTGACCCACTTGTCGCTGGACGCGTCTGGCAGGGCCTCCTCGATCAGCCTTTCCACGCGCTCGCGCTGGCTGTCGAACATCAGCGCGGGGTCAAGGTGGGGGTCAAAGGCCCAGACCGTTTTCGGCTGGTCAGGGTCGTTTTCGGTGTGGACGATGCCGACCTCGGGGTTGTTCACCCGCGTGTCGGTGTGTCGATAGCTGATGACCTGCGCCGGTTCCCCCGATCTGCGCGGCGCAGCCTTGGTCCTTGCCGCCGCGCGCCGGGACTTTGGGGCGGGTTCCTGGGTGGGCGTCAGTTCAAAGTCGTTGTCCTGATCCTCGTCGTCCTCATCGTCGGCGGCAGTCAGGAACACCGAACCGCCACGCCCTTTGCCCTTGGCAAGGATGCCTTCATCCACCAGCGCGTCCCTGGCAGCAGCATAGTCCGTATCGGAAAGGCTCGGGATGATTTCGCGCAGCCGTGTGATCAACGCGCCATTTCCGATGGCAGAGCCGTCTTCGGGAACATGGGCAAGGACAAGATCGTGCAGGGAAACGGACATTGGGAACTCTCAAGGAAGTCAGCGGCTTCTGGCAAGCTAAGGAGTTTCCGGACAAAATGCAGCCCAAAGTTGTTCAGTGCGGCGTGGGGCTGACCGTTTCTGACGGGGTCAGGTCACTTGCCAGACATCGCCATTGTCCAACCGCTTCACGAAGTCCACCGCCGATCCATTCCAGTGGTAGGCGAAGTGACCGCCCTGGGTAGGGATCGGAATCACGTCGGGCCAGAAAACGGCAACGCACTGCCCATCAGGATATCTGACGCTGGGCCAGATGATGCCGCTCGACCCTGCTGCGCGGCGCTCGGCACCAAAGATCTGCGAAGGGCCATAGTCATCGGGGTGCAGCAGATCAGCGCGTCCGGTCACGTCGTCTAGATGAGCGTCGATTGCCCCGATCAGTTCGCGGAACTGCGAGGTCCAGCCGGGCGCCTCGTTCGTTGCGCGCATGAAGCGAGCGTGGTGATGGATGGTTTCGGCAATCGCCACCTCGGTGCTGTCGCCTGAATAGTAGAGGCCAAAGCTGCCGTCCGAGAACCGCCCGGGCCGTAGGGGCGAGCAGTGGACGAAGGGTGCCATGACCCAACTGGCACCGGGGCCCGTAACCCGCCGGGCGACCGGCACCTTGGACAGATCGCCGATGCTGTCACGGATGCGCGGGTTGAACTTGGCCTCGGCCGAGGCCAGCGCCTCCCAATCGGCGGGGTCAGCGATATCTTCGAACAGGTCGATCGGCGGATAGATCGAGCGAATGATCCGGGCGCTGCGCGGCCAAACCACGCGACGCACGGGCGCTGTCACCACGCACCACGCTCCGCATCAAGATAGCCGCGCAGATCGATCAGGTCGGTGATCTCGCCGCGCATCATGATGTCGAGGGCGCTCTGCCCGTTGAAGGCGGCGTTCGGCTTGCGGATCCACTCATAGCCGCGCGTGGGATCCGTGAAGAGGTAGCGCAGGCCTTTGTGGATCCCCATGAGGATTGCCATCCGTGCCCGCAGGTCGCGGTCGATCCGGCCGATGCTGCCCTCTTTCCACCGCGCCCAGGTGCGCTGCGCCATGTCGCCCAGCAGCGTCCGGGCTTCGAGGTCGCTGAGCTGCCAGGCGCGAAACAGGTTGACGGTTGTCCGTGCAAGCGCTGCGGCTTCCTCGTCCGTAACGGCGGGAAGGTCAGGTCGAGCGGTCGTGGGGCGGATTGTAGAGAACTGCATGGTGTTTTCCTATATGGCATGAGTATAGGGTATACATGCCATTTGGCAAGAAAGGGTTACCGTGACTTGTTTGGTTTCTCATGCCCAAGGCCGGATCTTCGGCATCCCGGCCGTCACATCAACCTCACGCAGCATACCGCCTGCGACCACCCATCCCGCACCCAGTCCAGCGCCTGCCACCAATCGTCATACGTGCGCCCCGACGATGCGATCTGTTCTGGATGCGGTCGCCAGGTGACCGGGCAGGCCAGGACCTCGACACTGCGCCAGCGCCCCCGGGCCAGAACCCGTTCGGTGCCGACCACGATGGTGGCGGAGCGTTCGCCGTGCTGCTTGCGCCAGGTTTCGACTGGCACACCCCATAATTCAAAATCACGATTCAAATGTGCGAAGTTATGTGATATGAAGGTTGCGATCAGCATTATCAATCAAAGGCAGTAACATGTCCGACCCCCAAGGTCGGGTCTATACCAGACCCAACTCCAAAAATCTCTGGATCGAATTCAAACGCCTCGACGGGACCAAAGCAAGAAAATCTGCACGTACGGCAGATCCAAAGGAAGCCCAACGCGTACTCGAGCAGGAATTGCTTTCATCTCACGGTCCAGCAGCCCAGGATCAGGCAGGGCGCAAACCAGAATTGTCAAACTTCGCCAGGGTTGCGTCGATCAGGATTAACGAAAGGTATCAAGAGCTCCTCGCGACCCGAACTACCAGGGCAAAACCATCGCCAAGCGCAATGAAAGCGCCTGAAATTGTATCGTTGCAAACTCAATCCGAGATAAATAGCAAGCGGACTAAGGAGAGTGCGAAACTCGCGCTCCGATATTTGGCCGGCAACATTATGCGAGTTGCAAGGGGCGCGGGGAAGCCGCACGAACTGACGCAGAGCGCGCTAGACTTTGCGGCCGCGCATCGCGCGTACTGCGACGAGGCAGGAGCATGGCTGACCATCGACGAACTGGCAGAAGCTCTGTGTGTCTATGTTGAGCCGGAGTTTGGCTCGGGAGAATGGTCAGAATTCCAATATGAAACGAGTGCAAGTCTTGAGGGGGCGATACAAGCATCCCTACAAGTCGCAGCGTCTCGTCTTTTGCATGACAACACTCGGGAAAGCAGAGCGCGGTCAGACCTTGTAAGCGCGATGCAGAGTTGGAACTCCCGCCGTCGGTCCGGGACAAAAGCCTAGACACATAGTTCTGTCAGCCTTTTGTCGGCCAGCATCCAGCCCCTTGGTGCGTTCGCTGATGATGTGAGCCTCAGGTCACTTCGACATGGCCAGAGCCTCCGTCATGACACGCCGCGTGTTTGCGGGCAGCGGCGCGTAGTCCTGGGCGCCACGTTTCATATCAGGTGCTCCTTGTTGGCGAGGGTGAGGGCCTGCAGGAGCAGGTCCGGGGGGAGATCGATCAGCAGGTCGTGCTTGAAATCGATCTGGTCGGTGGGGTGGTAACAGAGGTACCGGTCCAGCAGGTCGATGGCGTCCTGCAGGGTCGCGGTGGTGGGGACGGGGGCAGGGAGGGGTGCGGGGGGTGGGGTGAACACCCAATGGTGGGGGTTCTGGCAGAAGGGCGTGTTGCAGGTCGGCGTGGCTCGCTTCGGGGTGATCTGATCCGGGTTCTCGAGCAGATGGATGGCCAGGGCGATGGACATCTGCCTCCCCCGCAAACAGATGCGCCCCCGGCTTTTGAGAACCGGGAAGCAGATGTCCCTCGGGATCGGATGGCTGAAAATCCGGGCGTGGCCGGTCCTCTCGATGATCCGGGCCTCAAGGATCTCGGTTCTCATGCAACCTTCGCGATCAGACCATCTTTCATGGTCACCTCGGCGAAGAACTCCCGGGAGTACCCGGTGATGTGCGGGCGATTGCAGCCCACGATTTTGCCATTCGGCCGGAACTCCTCTCCGAAAAGCGAGGTCTCGGTGTAAAGCAACGGGCGACCGATTGCGGCCTTGAGCTCCGCCTTCGTGCGGTACCTGAGGATCATCATTTGGAATGCTCCCTCCAGTTGGTGGATGCGACGTCGAGGGCGGCCTTGGTGATCCTCAGGTACCGCACGATGGCCCAGTAGACGAAGGCCTCCTCATAGGACGCGAAGTCCGGGAAATTCTCGGGCATGGGCAGTTCAGGCAGTTCAGGCATGTCAGAAACTCCGTAGGAGGGTTGCG